>DASXFW010000010.1:0-96232 GCA_036489395.1 Acetobacteraceae bacterium
CATCGCATGAACGGATCGTACAGATCATCCCAATCCGGGTTCAGTCCCCTGATAAGCCGAACCTTCCAGGCTCTCGGCCAATCCTTGACGTTCTTCTCCCGCTGTATCGCCCCCAGGATTTCCTCATGCCGCTCGCAGTAAACAAGCCGGTGCAAACCGTAGCGCCGTGTGAACACCGAGCCAGTCCCGCTGCGATGCTCGTACACACGGCGTGCAAGATCGTTTGTGACGCCGACGTACAGCGTTCCGTTCGGGCGGTTCGTCAGAATATACACCCAGCCACCATCCATGCCGGCATGATGGTGCAGGTGAAGTTAACAAGTCGTGGATGGCGGGCCTTCGCCCGCCATGACGTGGGGAGGAATACCCTCACCCATCTTGACGTGGGGAGGAATGCCTTCGCCCGCCATGACGTGGGGAGGAATGCCTTCGCCTGTCATGACGTGGGGAAGAGTGCCTTCACCCGCCATGACGTGGGGAGGAATGCCCTCACCCATCTTGACGTGGGGAGGAACGCCTTCGCCCGTCATGACGTGGGGAGGAATGCCTTCGCCAGCCATGACGTGGGGAAGCGTGCCTTCACCCGTCATGACGTGGGGAAGCGTGCCTTCACCCACCTTGACGTGGGGAGGAATGTCCTCGCCCACCTTGACCCGTGAGGCACATATGGAACCGTTCACCACGCTGACCGCCGTCGCCGCACCGATGCCGATGCAGAACATCGACACCGACAAGGTCATCCCAGCGCGCTTCCTGAAGACCATCAAGCGTTCCGGCTTGGGCGTGCACTTGTTCGACACGCTGCGCTACGACAACGAAGGCAAGGAACGGCCGGAGTTCGTGCTGAACCAGGAGCCGTACCGCCACGCGCAGATCGTCATCGCGCATGAAAACTTCGGCTGCGGCAGCTCACGCGAACATGCCCCGTGGGCGCTGCTGGACTTCGGCATCCGCTGCATCATTGCGCCGGACTTCGCCGACATCTTCTTCAACAACAGCTTCAAGAACGGTATCCTGCCGATCCGCCTGCCGCGCGCGATCTGCGACCAGTTGATCGAGGATGCGAAGCTCGGTGGCAACGCACGCCTCACCGTCGATCTGGCACGCCAGGTCGTGGTGCGGCCGAGCGGCGAGGAAATCCACTTCGACATCGACCCGTTCCGCAAGCACCTGCTGCTGAACGGTCTCGACGACATCGGCCAGACGCTGCAGCACGCGGCGGGGATCGATACGTATGAGACCGCACGGCGGCAGAGTCAGCCGTGGATTCCGTCCACCGCCGGCGTTTAGGATTAGCGTCCACCACCCCTGCCCTCGCTCCCGCCGTCATGGCCGGGCTTGACCCGGCCATCCGCGCACGACAGAGCGGGGGTAGATGGCCGGGTCAAGCCCGGCCATGACGGGTACTAGAGAAAGGACCCCCCGATGCCAGCCAACAAGAAGCTGCTGATCCTGCCGGGCGACGGCATCGGCCCCGAGGTGATGCGGGAAGTTCGCCGCATCATCGACTGGATGGACCGCCGGCGCATGGTGACGTTCGACCTCGCCGACGACCTGGTGGGCGGCGCCGCGATCGACGCGCGGGGCACCCCGATCACCGACGAGACCATGCAAAAGGCCAAGGACGCCGACGCGATTCTGTTCGGCTCGGTCGGCGGCCCGAAATGGGAAAAGCTAGGCTTCCAGCTTCGCCCCGAGCTCGCCATCCTGCGCCTGCGCAAGGAGCTCGACTTGTTCGCCAACCTGCGCCCAGCCACGGTGCTGGAGCCGCTGGTGAACGCGTCCACGCTGAAGCCCGACGTGGTGCGTGGCCTCGATCTGATGATCGTGCGCGAAAGCACCGGCGGCATCTATTTCGGCGAGCCGCGCGGCATCGAGACGCTGCCGGACGGCCAGAAGCGCGGCTTCGACACCGAGACCTACACCACGCACGAGATCGAGCGTGTCGCCCGCGTCGCTTTCGACCTGGCGCGCAAACGGCAGAACCGCGTCACCAGCGTGGAAAAGTCCAACGTCATGCAGTCGGGCTTGTTCTGGCGGCAGACCGTGACGGCTTTGCAGGAGCGCGAATATCCGGATGTCGAGTTGTCGCACATGTACGCCGACAACTGCGCCATGCAGCTTGTGCGCGCGCCGAAGCAGTTCGACGTGATCGTTACCTCCAACATCTTCGGCGACCTGCTGTCGGATTTGGCGTCGATGCTGACCGGCAGTCTTGGGATGCTGCCTTCTGCAACGCTCGGCGCAGTGCAGGAATCCGGCAAGCGGCACGCGCTGTATGAACCGATCCATGGCAGCGCGCCCGATATCGCCGGCAGGGGCATCGCCAATCCACTGGCGCAGATCCTCAGCTTCGCCATGCTGCTGCGTTATTCGTTCGGCATGGACGAAGACGCCGCGATGATCGAGCGTGCGTGCACCAACGTGCTGGGCTCGGGGCTTCGCACGGCCGACGTCATGGCGCCCGGCACCGCGAAAGTGGGCACCGGCGTAATGGGCGAGTCGATCCTGCGCGAGCTGGAGAAGCTGCACGCGGCGGGGTAACCGAACGATACAGCCTCCGCATCGCGGACGCCGAAGACCACGGTATCAATCTCCAGTGGACGCGAGTGCCTCGCGCAATGCCGTATCGCGCGGTCCCTCAGGCATTGCGTGCTGCGCCTGCAACGCTGCGTGCAGCGCGGCTGCGCCACCGAAAGCCGCGCGGTACCGTCGCACCAGATTGGCATCCAGCGCGTGAAGCACCGGGAGCGGCAGCAGGTCTTCCGGGTATTGCAACACTTCGCGGGCCGGCCCGAGCAACCTGCAGCGCGCTGCATCGATCTCGATGATGGCGCCCTTCGGATCCGTCTCCAGCCTGGGTGGGGCGGGCGCTCGCGCGACGTAGAAGCCGCCGACAATGAAAAAGGTCTTGGTCCCACTTCGCGTTTGTCCATAGATCCACAGCCTGCGGGTCCAGCGCGCGTTCTGCAACGCCGGACAGGTGGCAAGCACGCCGGGCGGGGCGGGGTCGAACTTGACCTTGGCCGGCTGATAGACCAAGCCGAACACCGGATCGACCGCGTCAGGATATATCGTTGCCGCACCCGCGGCAGCATTGAGAATGCAACTAAAAAGGCCAGCGATAAACAGTATAAGCCGGCTTCTCCGTCCGGAAGCCTGGGCCCGGCCAGAATGCCGGCTGAACAAAGTCGGATACCCAGTTCTTTCCATCGAAGCCCTCGATATGACCGGCGACGCTCTGGGAGGTGCTTTGGATGACGGCAACATCCCCCAACCGCGCCGAAAAACCGTCCGCCGGAACCGCAGCGAACCCCAGACGCAGCAACGTGGGCCCCCAGTCCTTGGCATAGAACGGATGACCGGCCGTGTTGAGGCCCGCTGCCTCAAGGGCCTTGCGCACATAGGTCGCGCACACGCCCCTGCCGAATGGCGGTAATGCGTTGTCATCCAATGCGGCGGCGAACTTCTGCTTGTCGAAAGTGGCCATGATTCCGCTGTCCCTATGTGGTCGAGTGCATGGCGTCCAAACTGACGGTGCAGCATACCGTGTCGCGATGGTTCCCGCCAAACAGATCGGTGCCCGGTGCCAATACTGCCGCTCCTGCACCTTCCACCGCGGATTATGCGGGATGAAATGAGCAGGGGTTTGCTGTGCGGGTCAGGCTGGCCCACTTGACGGATTGCGACCGCGCCGTTTCATGGCTGTGGAAATAGGCCGCCAGGAGGCCAACCCAGTGACGCGCATGAAATTCGGCGCCTTCCTCGCACCGCATCATCCAGTGGGCGAACACCCGACGCTGCAATTCCGCCGCGACCTGAACTTCGTCGCACACCTGGACCAACTTGGCTTCGACGAATTCTGGTGCGGCGAACACCATTCCTCCGGCTGGGAAATGATCGGCTCCCCCGAGTTGTTCCTCGCCGCGGCGGGCGAGCACACCGAACGCATCCGGCTGGGGACCGGCGTGGTGTCGCTGCCGTACCACCATCCGTTCACCGTGGCGCAGCGCATCGTGCAGCTTGATCATCTCACGCGCGGCCGGGTGATCTTCGGCACCGGCCCTGGCGCTCTGCCATCCGACGCGCGCAGCTTCGGCGTCGATCAGATGGTGTTGCGCGACCGGCAGGATGAGGCGCTGGGCGTCATGATCCGGCTGCTGAACGGCGAGCGGTTCAGCCATCGCAGCGACTGGTTCACGCTGAACGACACGCAGTTGCAGTTGCTGCCGTTGCAAGAACAAATGCCGATGGCGGCTGCGTCGTCGATCAGCCCGTCGGGTATGCAGCTTGCGGGCAAGTATGGGATGGGCGTGCTGTCGATCGCCTCCACGTCCACCGACGGGTTGGCCGCACTGCCGATCCAGTGGTCGTTCGCCGAGGATGCCGCACGCCAGCACGGCAAGACGGTCGATCGGCGCGACTGGCGCGTGGTGCTGTCGTTTCACCTCGCGGAATCGCAGAAGCAGGCCGAGGACGAGGCGGTGGATGGCCTGTTGTGGTGGCATAACGAATATAACGTGCGGGTGCTCGGCCGGCCTGGTGCTGCGCGCGTGGAGGACAAATGGGCGCTGATGCAGCAGGTGAACTCTAGCGGCAGCGGTGTGGGTTCGGCGGTGATCGGCACGCCGGACCAGGCGGTCGCGATGATCCGTGGATTGCAGGAGGTGACCGGCGGATTCGGCGTGGTGCTCGGCTTCGCGCATGACTGGGCGAACCGCGAGGCGACGCTGCGGTCGTGGGAATTGTTCGCGCGCTACGTCATCCCTGAGCTGAACGGCTACACGCGCAATCTGCGTGCGTCGGCCGATTACCTGGCGGACCACAAGCAGGAGCTGATGGCGGGGCGGGTCGCGTCGATCAAGGCGACGGTGCAGGGGAACGAGAAGGCGCAGGCGGCGCTGGCGGTCACCATGCAGCAGTTGGCGAAGGCGCCGCAGGGCGGTGGGTTCCGGCCGGGGGCGCTGCCGGTCGAGGGCGCGCCGGAGCCGCGTGACTGACCGGCGACAGCGACGACCTGCTGCTGTTGCGCGTGACCTCCCATGTCCTGGCCGGATGCGAAATCGTTCGGCCGACGGTTGCCAGCCCTGGGTCGGTTCAAGCTGGACCCGGTGGAACGGATCGCGACCCACGACCTTACTCGCATCATCGACAAGATCGGCACCACCCGGCCTTTGGCCGCGCACCACACCTATACTGTCGCAGCGATCTCCTTTTGGAGGGAGATCAAACCTCAACCACCAAGCGTATGAAACTCACGCAAGACGAGATCATCGTGCGGTATCTTCAAGATCGCCATGCGTGCGCGCCAACGCATGAATAGATGATATGGAGCACACCCTACGGATGGATCGGCAGCGCTGGCCACGTCCGCGCCCGCGAGCTTGCCCGCAACGACTGTCCGGACAAGCTGAAAGAAATGGTGGAGCGGGCCAGCGGCAAGTGATTGGGCTCGACCCGCGCTACGAGTACTTCCGCTACCGTTCCCCGGACCCTACGCAGCTTTCGCTGGTGTGAGAGGCCCTATTTCTGGTCGGTCTGTGGCCTCATTCCGGCACCGGCACCCGCGCCTATGGCAATCGAGCCCGGCCCTGCATATGCGCCTGCGCCCACTGCCATCGGTTGAGTGATAATCGTGTTGCCATTGGAGTCGGTAGCTCCGACGACCACCGAGTTGTTACCCACTCGCAGGTTCGGTGAGACCCGACCGTACACTACTGAATTGTCGCCCACGCTGGGGGCGGTGTTGTCGCCAGACATCTGCGTTTGCGCCTTTGCCTTGTTGTGGAGGAGAGCTACAGCCCCAGGGACAATGCAGACACCTGCAAATATCCCGATGGCGGCTGAAAGGGTGGTCCGCCAAGTGAGGTCTTGCAGCTTTGGGAGGGAGACGACTGCCATAACGAGCATGGGCACGGGGCTGCTCATGAGCCACAGGTACCCCGCGCTGGTGCCTGGCGAGGCTCCCCAGGCGGTCAGCGCTCCACCAGCGAGAAAAACGGCGATCGTCCAGCCGATTGATGTGGCGTCCATGCTCCCACTCTCCCGCCCGAAGCGGTACAAAGGGGAAACGCACATAGGAGCAGATGCTTCGATTCGCAACCGCCAAGATCGAACGAAATGTAGCAGAAGTACCCACACAGCACTTATCACCCGATCTCCAAGCAGCCACGCCCCGCAGCTCGCTTGCTATGGGCCCGCCACTCTGGTTAAACCCGCCGCGTCGCCAGCTGTTGCGGCCGTGGGTGTCTATTGAGAGTCTTGAGGGGATTGCGGGGACGGCGAGTAGCCACTAAGTCACTGTTTTCCATGGCGAAGCGCCCGTAGCTCAATTGGATAGAGCACCAGACTACGGATCTGGGGGTTGGGAGTTCGAATCTCTCCGGGCGCGCCATCATTCTCCTTTATTTTGGGGCATTTCCGACCATCGGTGGCCGGGCCGGGCGGCACCCTCCCGGGGTCGTCCAACGCTATACCCACCGGCACCAGGAAACTGGCGAAGGCGTCGGCGACAGGCCGCCCATTCGAAATGTCGCTGGTCATGTCCATGCGCCTGCAATTCGGCGGCCGGGGATGTTCCACCGCTGCGCCGCGGTGTGGGTCAGGGTTTCGACCTCGATCGGATTTCCCGCCAGACCCTGTCCCTGCCCACGCGACGCAAATGAGGCACGCACGTGGAGACCGATCCCCGATCGAGGGTTTCCGCCGCTCACGCATTGCATATCGGGCATATCTGCCCGATATGGGGCAAATGAAGCCCGCCGATCTGCTTCGCCGCCTGCGACGCGCCGCGACAAGTCGTGGATGGCAGATGGTCGAGACCGAGGGCGGGAACCACACGAAGGTCGTACTGAACGGCCGACGCACCGTCGTTGGGCGGCACCGGGCTGATCTGAAGACCGGCACGCTGCGCGGCATCCTGAAGCAGCTCGGTCTGCAACAATCCGACCTGGAGGACTAAGCATGCGCTATGCCTATCCCTATGTCGCCGAGCCGCAGCCCGAAGGCGGCTGGACCGTGACCTTCCCTGATGTGCCGGAGGCCATCACGCAAGGCGACACCCCGGAAGAAGTCGCCGCCATGGCCGAGGATGCATTGATCGCGGCACTCAGCTTCTACACCGAGAGCGGCGAGAAGCTGCCGGTCCCCTCGCCCGCGGGCAACCGCAGGGTGGCGATCGTGCCGCCCTTGGTCGCTGCCAAGCTGGCGCTGCACGATGCGATGCTGGAGGCCGGCCTGTCCAACGTATCGCTCGGCGCGCGCCTGGGCCTGGAAGAGAAGGCGGTGCGCCGGATGCGCGACCTGCTGCACCGCAGCCATATCGGACAGATCGAGGCAGCACTGCGCCTGCTGGGCAAGCGGCTGGAGGTCCGGGTGCTGGAGATGCACGAAGACTGATGCCGGCGCGCCATTCGTCACCTCCCGTCCACCACCTCCCACTGGCATAAGCCGCGCTCCGGCGGCATGATCGCCGCGAGGATCGAACCATGCACATCGAGACCGAACCCACCCGGCATCTGCAACGCGCCGCCCACGCGGCCCGCGAAGCGTCGCACGTCCTCGCCCGCGCCGACGCGGCGCAGCGCAACCGTGGCCTGGCCGCGATGGCCGCGGCACTGCGCGCGCAGGCGCCGGCGATCCTCGCCGCCAATGCCGCCGATCTGGCCGACTATGCCGGCACCAACGCCTTCCGCGACCGCCTGACGCTGAACCAGGCGCGCGTCGAGGGCATGGCCAAGGGCCTGGAGGATGTCGCCGCGCTGCCCGATCCGCTCGGCCGCGTGCTGGCGGATTGGACCCGCCCCAACGGCCTCAACATCCAGCGCATCGCCACGCCGATCGGCGTGATCGGCATGATCTACGAAAGCCGGCCCAATGTCGGCGCCGACGCCTCCGGCCTGTGCCTGAAGTCCGGCAATGCGGTGATCCTGCGCGGCGGCTCCGACAGCACGCGCAGCGCGCAGGCGATCAACGCCGCGCTGGTCGCCGGCCTGCGCGAGGCCGCCCTGCCGGAGGCGGCGGTACAGGTCGCGCCCAACGCCGACCGCGCCTATGTCGCGGCGATGCTGTCCGCTGCCGGGCTGATCGATCTCATCATTCCGCGCGGCGGCAAGTCGCTGGTGGAGCGCGTGCAGCGCGAGGCACGCGTGCCGGTGCTGGCCCACGCCGAGGGCCTCTGCCACACCTACGTCCACGCCGCCGCCGACCCCGCCATGGCCCGCCGCATCGTCGCCAACGCGAAGATGCGCCGCACCGGCATCTGCGGTGCCACCGAGACTCTGCTGATCGACCGTGCCGTCGCCCCCGCGCTGCTGCCTGATATCGTCGCCGACCTGCGCGCGCTCGGCTGCGACTTCCGTGCGGATGCGGCCGCACGCGATATCGTGCCCGACCTGCCCGCCGCCAACGATCCGGATTTCGACACCGAGTGGCTGGACGCGATGCTCTCCGTTGCCGTGGTGGATGGCGTGGATGCGGCGCTTGCGCACATCGCGCGGCACGGCAGCGAGCACACCGACGCCATCGTCACCGAAGACGCCTCGACGGCAGAGCATTTCCTGGCCAACCTCGATTCCGCCGTGGCGCTGTGGAACGCGTCCACGCAGTTCTGCGACGGCGGGGAGTTCGGCTTCGGCGCGGAGATTGGCATTGCCACCGGCCGCATCCACGCACGCGGCCCGGTCGGGGTGGAGCAACTCACCACCTACCGCTACGTGGTGCGCGGCAACGGACAGGTCCGTCCCTGAACGCGCCATCGAACGCGCCGCTGGTCGATCCGCTGCCCCGATTCGGCGACCGACGCCACATTCGCGTCGGGTTGCTCGGCGGTTCGTTCAATCCAGCGCATGCCGGGCACCGCCACGTCGCCAACCTCGCGCGCAAGCGCCTGCGGCTGGATCAGATTTGGTTGCTGGTCTCGCCGGGCAACCCGCTGAAGCCGTCTCGCGGCATGGCGCCGTTCGCCGAACGGGTGCGCGGTGCGCGACGGATCAGCGACGGCCGACGCACCCTCGCCACCGGCATCGAGGCGGCACTCGGCACACGCTTCACCATCGACACGCTGCGCCAGCTTATGCGCCGCTTCCCGCGGGTGCGCTTCGTCTGGCTGATGGGCGCCGACATCCTGATCCAGATGCCGCAATGGCGGCGCTGGACGGAGATGCTTCACCGAATCGCCTTTGTCGTGCTGCCTCGCCCTGGCTACACACGCCGCGCGCTGGCCGGTGTCGCGGCGCGTCGCATGCGCCATGCGCGCAGGCCAGAGCATGCGGCGCCGACACTGCCAGGCAACGTGCCGGCCTGGGTCCTGCTGACCGCACCGTTGAAAGCCGTGTCCGCCACGGCAATCCGCCAAGGAGCCGTGCCATAGCCAAACCGTCGCCGCCCGCCTCGCCCGCCCGCCACAAGCCGGTGCCACGCAAGCGCGTCGCAAAGCCGACGCTGGCGGCCGACAAGACCCCCACCACGCTGCGCAAGAAGACGATTGCGGCAGGACCGAAGGCCGTCGCCCCGCGCGAGCGCCGGAAGGGGCCGGCGCCGTCGGCACTGGAGAAGTTGCAGGCCGTGATCGTCGGCAGCCTGGAGGACGACAAGGCGGAGAACGTCGTGACGCTGGACCTCGCCGGCAAGGCGACGTTCTGCGAGCGCATGGTGATCGCGACCGGCCTCGCGGACCGACAGATCGCCGCGATGGCCGAGCACCTCGCAGAAAAGCTGCACAAGGCGGGCCTGAAGCGCGTGCAGGTGGAGGGCGCGAACGGTGCCGACTGGGTGCTGATCGACGCCGGCGACATCATCGTACACTTGTTCAAGCCGGAGGCGCGGTCACTATACGCACTGGAAAAGATGTGGGGCGCCGAGCTGGACGAGGCGGGATAGGTGCGTGCCCTCCTTGCATGGCAGGGCACGCAGCTTCCTCAGTGTGAGTCGCCCTACCGACCGACCCCGGGTGGAAATCGATCGACGCTCAGCCGCGATGTCACCGGCACTCGGCCCAGCTCTCAGCCGCGGGAATGTCGCTCGAGGGCGAGGTGACAGGACCACGAAGCCAGCGGCAATCAGGCTGCGCCCTGACGGCAAGACTCCAGTTCGGGCGGCAACACCCTATGTCGCGTCCCAGTTGAACACTTCGCCGGAACGGTCCAGTGGCATGAACGCCGCCTTCAGGGCGGGGATCGCTTGCTCCGCGATCGTTTCCGGCGTCCAGCCATCGGCGCGGGAAACGATGCGGATCGGCCGCGGCGACGAGAAAAGGATGACTTCGTTCATCCGGGTGCCGAACACCTGGCCGGTGACGCCCTTCGCCGCGTCGGACGAAAGATACACCGCCATCGGCGCGTTCTTGTCCGGCGTCATCTGCTGAATCTTCGCCAGTCGCGCCTGCTGTTCCGGCGTCGTCGCAGGGATCGAGCTGGTCATGCGGCTCCACGCAAACGGCGCGATGCAGTTCGACCGCACGTTGTAGCGCTGCATGTCCAGCGCGATCGACTTCGACAGCGCGGTGATGCCCAGCTTCGCCGCCGAGTAGTTCGCCTGGCCGAAATTGCCGATCAGTCCCGACGTGCTGCTGATGTGCACATAGGTGCCGCTTTCCTGCTTGCGGTAGTGCTCGGCCGCGGCGCGTGACACGAAGAAGCTGCCGTTCAGGTGCACCCCGATAACCGACAGCCAGTCGTCCTCGGTCATCTTATGAAAGATCACGTCGCGCAGGATGCCGGCGTTGTTCACCACGGCGTCGATGCGGCCGAAATGATCCAGCGCTGCCTGGATGATCTTCTGTGCACTGCCCCACGCCGCGACGGACTCCGTGCAAATTTCTGCCGCGCCGCCCTTCTGTTCAATGAGCTGCTTGGTCTGCTGCGCCGGCGTGGCGGAGGCGCCTTCGCCACCGAGCGAGGCGCCGATGTCGGCGACGATCACTTTCGCACCGGCGCCCGCCATCATGATCGCGATCTCGCGCCCGATGCCGCCGCCCGCGCCGGTGACGACCGCCACCTTGCCTTCCATCATGCCCGGCATGAATGCCCTCCGTTGGGTTTTGCTACCGGTGGGTATTAGGGCGTGACGACGGGTTTGTGAACCCGGGGATCATAAACGGTTGGTAGGCGGAACATTGATCTGCTCGGTGGTAAGGCTGACCGGTCAAGGGCGGACCTGCCGTGGTCGATCTGGACTCGCATCACATCCCCCGCGACGCTGTCGGCAACAAGATCGAACCTCCCGAAAGCCCCACCTCTCGTGCCAGGTCTTCCTCTCCCGCCCAGCCTCTATGCCGACGCGGCCCGTCCGCTTGCGGACACGCCGCCGCTGGATGGCGACCGAACCGTGTCCGTCGCGGTGATCGGCGGCGGCTTCACTGGCCTCTCCGCCGCGTTGCACCTCGCACAGCAAGGCGTGGATGTCGCTGTGCTGGAGGCGCACCAGCCCGGCTGGGGTGCATCCGGGCGTAACGGCGGACAGGTGAACCCCGGGCTGAAGCACGAACCTGACCGGGTGGAACGGGACTTCGGCTCCGACCTCGGCAGCCGCATGGTCGCGCTGTCGGGCAACGCGCCGAACGTCGTGTTCCAACTGATCGAGCAGTACCAGATAGATTGCCAGGCGCTGCAATCCGGCACCCTGCGCGCCGCTGTGCACGCACGCGACGCCGCCGGCATCCGTGCCACTGCCGCGCAATGGGCGCGCCGGGCGGCACCCGTCGCGCTGCTGGAATGTGACGATACGCGGCAGACAACGGGGACGGCGCATTATGAGTGCGCGCTGCTGGATCGGCGCGGCGGACAGGTGAACCCGCTAGGCTATGCGCGCGGTCTGGCGTGGGCGGCGATGCTGGCTGGTGCCGCGGTGCACTGCGGCACGCCGGCGCTGCACGTGCAACGCAGCGGCGCGCGCTGGCACGTGCAGACGCCAACCGGAACGGTGCGCGCAGAGAAGCTGGTGCTGGCAACCAACGGCTATACGGACGATCTGTGGTCCGGCCTGCGGCGCAGCATAGTGCCTGTGTATAGCGCGATCGTTGCGTCGGAGCCGCTGCCCGATGCGGTCGCGCGCAGCATCATGCCGGCACGGTCGGTCCTGTATGAGATGGGCCGCGTCACCGTCTATTATCGCATCGACCAGGACAACCGCCTGCTGATGGGCGGCCGCAGCGTGCAGCGCGATGTCAGTGAGCCTGACGAACTCCGCTACCTCATCGACTACGCGATCCGGCTGTGGCCGGCGCTGCGCGAAACCAGATGGATGCACGCGTGGAGCGGCCAGCTCGCGGTCACGTCGGATCACTATCCGCACGTCCACGAACCGGCCGAGGACGTTCTGGTCTGCCTCGGCTACAATGGCCGCGGCGTCGCCATGAGCACGGCAATGGGTCCGCAACTCGCCCGCCGCATCGTCGGCGGACACCGCGCCGAGATCGACATGCCAATCACCACCATGCGCGAAATCCCGTTCCACGCTTTGTGGCGTTCCGCGGTCAGCGCGCGCATGATCCATGGCCGCATCAGGGACTGGATCGGGCTGTAAGGGGGAGAAACGCATGTTCGCTTACGTTGGCGGCTATACAACGTCGGACCGCGACGGCCGCGGCGACGGCATCCACGTCTATCGCATCGATTCAGCCGGCACCTGGCACCACATCCAACACGTGGACGGCCTTGCCAATCCATCGCTCTTCACAGTGCGCGCCGACCATCGCGTACTGTTCGCGGTCCACGGCGGGCGCGACCACATCAGCTCCTTCCGCATCGACCCTTCCTCCGGCCATCTCACGTTGCTCAGCCAGATGCCGTGCCGCGGCAACAACCCGGTGGACACGGCGCTGGACAGCAACGCGCGGCATCTGGTGATTGCGAATTACAGCAGCGGCGCCGTTGCCGTCATGCCGCTGGAGCCGGACGGCCGCCTGCTGCCGGTGCACCGGCTTTATGAATTGCCGGGCAAGCCGGGTCCCGATCCGGTGCAGCAGACCGCCTCGCATCCGCATGCGGTCATCTTCGATCCAAGCCACCGCTTTGTCATCGTCCCGGACAAGGGCTTCGACTGCACTTTCGTGTTTCGCTTCGACGCCACCACCAGCCGCATCGAGCCGACCGCCCAGGGCTGCATCGCCGCGCGCCCTGGTGCGGCGCCCCGGCACTGCGTCTTCCATCCGTCGCAGCCAATCCTCTACGTCAACAACGAACTTGATTCGACCGTCACCGTGTTCCGCTGGGACAGCACGACCGGCGCGCTGACCGAGGCACAGGTCGCCGGCACACTTCCGCAAGGCCACACCGGCAAGAACACCACAGCAGAGATCGCCGTCGCACCGGACGGCCGGTTCCTCTACATATCGAACCGTGGCCACGACAGCATCGCCCGGTTCGCGATCGCCGGCGACGGGCGCCTGAGCTTCCTCGGCACCACCCCCACCGGCGGCAAGCGCCCGCGCTTCTTCACGCTCGATCTGGCGGGCGATTCGCTGTTCGTTGCGAACCAGGAGAGCGACAACATCGTCGAGTTTCGCGTGAACAAGGACAACGGCGGGATCACGCCAACCGGGCAGACCATCAGCGTCGGCAGTCCATCGGCGATCAGCTTCGTCCCGTGACCGTTGCTCCCCTGTCATTGCGGCTCGGCCACCGGCCGGCGGGCCGACCCGCGACTGGATGAAACGGCGTCGACGGCCTGACGTAGGCCCCCCCTCCCCTTGAGGGAGGGGTTGGGGGAGGGGTGCGTACATCCGCGGTCGGTGGCTGTACGCACCCCTCCCTCAAGGGGAGGGGGGAACCTTGTTTCTTGTTAGGCCGCCTGGCCGAAGCAATCCCGTTCGTGACGAACTGCCTGCGGCTCGTCACGAACGGGATTGCTTCGGCCAGGCGGCCTCGCAATGACAGAGGGGGGGCCAGTTTCTTGTTACGAGCGCAGCGAGGAGGCGATCCCGGTCGAGCCTGTGTTTTGACCAGTGCCTGCTATTGCGGCGGGCGGGTCGTGCTCATCGATTTCCCCCTCGGTAGCTGATCCGCCAGATCGTGCCGTTGCCGTCCTCGCTGACCAGCAGCGAGCCGTCATGCGCCACGGCAACGCCGACGGGCCGCCCCCACACCGCCTCATCCGACACGACAAAGCCCGTGAGGAAGTCTGCGTATTCGCCGGTCGGTTTGCCGTCGCGGAATAACAGCCGCACCACCTTGTAGCCGGTGCGCTGCGCTCGATTCCACGAACCGTGCAGCGTCACGAACGCGTCGCCGCGGTACTCGGCGGGGAATTGCGTCGCGTTGTAGAACGCGATGCCGAGCGGTGCGGAATGCGGCTGGATCAGCACATCCGGCACCGTCGCCTGGCCGGCCAGTCCCGGTGGCGCGTCATGCAGCCGAGAATCCGGATGATCGCCGATGTAGAACCAGGGCCAGCCATAGAACGCGCCCGGACGGACGGATGTCGCATAGTCGGGCGGCAAATTGTCGCCCATCCCGTCTCGTTCATTCACTACGCACCACAACGCACCGTCCGGTGCGAAAGCCTCGGACACGCAGTTGCGCAAGCCCGCGGCGAACACGTGTTCTTGCTGCCCCTGCGGATCGAATTGCAGCACATCGGCGCGGCCTGCTTCGTCGCCCCATGCCGCGCCAGGTCCATGTGCGGCAAACCAGGCGCGTGCTGCGTCCGGAGCCTTCTCTGGCATTTCGGCTCCGGTATTCGTCGCCGACCCGATCGAAACGAACATCGTCCGGCCGTCGCCAGAAAAGATAACGTCGCGCGTCCAGTGCCCGCCGGTGGGCAGATGCGGCACGATCGCCTGCGCCGGCCCGCGCGCATGCAGGTCGCCGGACGCATAAGGATAACGGACGATGCGGTCGGTCTCCGCGACGTACACAAACCGCGGGGTTGGTCCCGGCGGCCAGAAGGCAATGCCGAACGGGTGCGACAATCCACTGGCGAACACGCCGCTGTCGGTCGGATGTGCGGCACCGTCGGGCATGCGGAACACGCGGATGCGGCCGGCACCGCTCTCGGCCAGGAACATGTCGCCGTTCGGCGCCATGCGCAGCGTGCGCGGCCTGTTGAGGCCGGACGCAAACAAATCGACGGCGAAGCCACGCGGTACATGCAATGTTGCACCTGCCGGCCGGGCGACGATCGACGACGTTTGTGCCGCGGAATGCGTGGCAAACGGTTGCGGCATGGACTGCGGCGTGATGTGCCGCACAACGCCCGGTCCGTCGCTGCGCCAGTCGCCATACGCGGCCGCGCCAACCCGAACCTGGTCCGCGTGCGCGGAACCGACCAACGTCAGCAGCAGCAATGCCGCGGTGCAGTGCGGTTTCATGCGCGCAGCATACCCACGGCCGCGACGCGTGCGTCTCACCAGCGCGCGACCGGTATTGCTTAGAACGCGATCTCTCGTGCCGCGTCGGCATAACCGATGCGCCGATGTGGCGGCACGGGATGCCGCCCGGCGACGCGCTCCAGCAGCATCCGCGCGTCGTCGTGCAGATCGGCCATGACCGCCGCATCCAGATAGACTTGCTCCAGCACGTCCTGTTGCGCGTGACTGCCGCCAAGCTGGTGCATCGTGCCTAGCACCGGACGCATCAGCGTCACGGCGCGCGCATAGTGGCGGCCCGCATGGGCCAGTACCGCCTCGGTCACCGGCAGTGCTATGTCGCCGACCAGCTTCGGCAGCGTGCCGGGCCCCTGCGCGAAATCGCGCATCGCGGCCAGCATGCGCTGCGACGCAGCGTCGCGGCCGTCGGCGGCAAGCGCCATCATCCAGTGCGGCAGTGTGAAGACCGACAGGCAGTCGCCGATCCGCGCTTCCGCCTTGTCGGCCAGCTCGGTCCAGCGGTCGCCGACATCCACGCCGTGCCGCTGCAGCCGCCACAGCATGGAGGCCGCGTTCTGCACGTCGATGTATAGATCCGGCTGTGCTTCCACCAACGGCGATCGCAGGTTGCGGAACTGTGCATCGTACAGCTCCAGCACCGCATCATGCTCGTGGCGTTCCAGCCGGAACATCGCGGCATGCCACCACAGATGGTGGCGCAAATTGTTGCTGCCTTCCCAATGCGGGACCAGCGGCTCCAGCCACGCCAGGCCTTCGCCGCGGCGGCCTTGCATTTCCATCACATGCGCCACGCCGTGCGCGGACCACAGGTCGGTCGGATCGCGCTCGATCGCCGCACGCCCGGCTTGCTCTGCCTCTGTGTAGTGGCCGGATTCCTCGTTGGCGAAGCACAGGCAGCCGAGGATCGCGTTGTAGCAAGGCAGATCGTCGTTCCAGTACGGCAGCACGCCATCCACCGAGGCCAGCATCGTCCCCGGGCGGCCGAGCCAGAAGTTCACAAAATGCGCCAGCCGGAACGCGACGATGTCGCGCGGGTGGTCATCGACGATCTGTTGCCAGATCGCCGCGGCGCGGTCCGGTTCGTTGCCGATCCACGCATTCAGTGCGGCGAGGTGCGCATGCTCGCGCGGGGTCGCGCCGGTCATGCAGAGCGCGGCGGTGTCGGCGGCCTCGCGCGCCATCGGCACCAGCGTCTGCTTGTAGCCGAGCATGGCGAAATAGCCCTTCAGCACGTGCGCCAGGCCGAATTCCGGATCGGCCTGCAACAGCGCGGCTAGGCGCTGGCCTCCGTCGTTGCGGTAAGTGACGTAGCCGGCCACGGCGTGGTCGAATGCCGCCGCCGCGGAAGCCGATTGGGTGCTGAGCGGCAAGCCGAGCGCGTCGTTGTGCATCTGGACGTCTCCGTCGATCGGGCGGCCATGATGGCACATCGGGCTGGAAAGTACGCAGCCCCGCGGAAAAACCGACGGATCAGGTGTACAAGTGTGGCCGTTAAGCTGCGCGGCATTGCTCAGATTGCTGAACGTGGTCTCCGTGTTGTCGCTCAGCTTCAGCGTAACGCCGTTGGCCCCGACTGTTGCATTGATTTGCAACGCCGAAGCGGACTGTGTGCTGTCATAGCCGATCAGGTACCGCGAATCATTGGCGCTGAAGTCGGTGATCACGTCGTGCGCACCTGCCGTCGCGGTCTTGGGAATGCGAACGCATTGTTGCCGGCACCGCCGGCCAGCGTATCGCTGCCGCCGCCGGCAAACCGCGTATCGTTGCCGCTGCCGCCCACCAGCGAGGTCGCGCCCGTCGGATCGGTGCCCCCAACCAGCAGATTGTTGGCGGTCGATCCGGCCGCGTTCAGCGTCTCGTTGCCCGGGCCCGAAAGAAGTGGGCCAGCGGTGGTACCGTGAGGATTCCGCTGCAATCCATTCGCGGAGTCTTGCCTCGACTCCGCTCAAACAGCAAACCGCCCCTAATGTTGCGACGACCCATGCAGGATGAGTTGCCGAAGGCAAAGAAAACGTCAGCACCAGACCAGATTTCTTTGGACTGACACGTGATCGCCTCACGATATCTTGAGAATATCCCGCGCCTTATGTGGTTGGCCGTGCCTCGCCCTTGATCTGCGTGCGGTGCATGATGCGCCGTGCGCCGCCATCGAACACGTCGCGCTTGTGCATCGTGCAGCGGTTGTCCCACATCACCAGGTCGCCGCCGCGCCACACCTGGGTCCAGGCCAGCGAGGGATCGTCCACGTGCGCCCACAGCGCATCGAGCAGCGCCTCGCTTCCATCCAGCGGCAATCCAACCAGATACGCGTTGCGCCGGCGCCCGAGATAGAGACCCTGGCGTCCGCTTTCCGGATGCCGGCAGACCAGCGGATGGACCGCGCCGGGGCTGCTGCGCGGATCGTCCGTCGCCGTGACGCCCTCGCGCAGATAGCCGCCGCTGTTGTAGGTGCCGTCGTGCTTGATCTGCAGGCCAGCGCAGCGTTCTTTCAAGGCAGGGGGCAAGGTCTCCCACGCCGCGTACATGCTGCAGAACGACGTGTTCCCTCCCACCGGAGGAATTTCCAGCGCGTACAGCATGCTCGCCTTGGGTGGGTCTTCCAGGTACGACATGTCGGTGTGCCAGACCAGCTCACCCGATCCCAGGCTACCGATCGCCACGCCGTTTTCCAGCACGTTGGAGACGATGTAGAGTTCCGGCTTGCCCTCGACGAAACGCCGTCCGTTCTCCTGCACTGGTGCCCAGTCGAGCGGCCCAAAGCGCCGACTGAACGCGATCAGATCGTCGTCGCTCAGCGACTGGTCGCGGAACAGCAGGACCTGGTGGTCCACCCAGGCGCGATGGATGGCGGCAAACGTTGCCGTATCGATCCGGCACAGATCAACATCGCGCACTTCTGCGCCCAGCGCCGCACCGGTCGGGATGACTTCCAGCATGGGTTCCTCCCCGCAGTCTTCGTGCGCCGAGTATAGCGCCGGCGCCGGAAAGGGGGCCATCGTTACGCGTTCGGCCGCGCCTCGGTGTCGTTGCGAGTTGCCATCGGCCTCCCGCCCGCCCCGCTCTGCGTGAAGCGACGACTTCCTGTCATTGCGAGACCGCCCGCCGAAGCAATCTCGTTCGTGAGGAGCTGTCGGCAGCTCATCACAAACGCGATTGCTTCGGCCAGGCCGCCTGGCAATGACCTGCGGCACTCGCGGCCGCGGCCGACGCGATGGCGGGTACGGGCGGTCACGCCGCCGCGGGCCTGTCCGTTGTCGAGTGCAGGTTCGGCTCCGGCCGCGTCACTACGGTACCGCGTTCAACCCGATGCACCATCGCGCCGAGATGCGCCGGCATCTGCTGACGCATCCACGGCTCGGCTGCCAGCGCCGTCTGCATGTCGCGATGGCCGGCTGCGCGTCGTTCCGCAATCGAACTGCGGGAAAACTCCGCGTCGCTGTTGGGGATCTGCGTCGCGTCCGGGTGATACACGATGTGCACGATGTCCA
This sequence comes from Acetobacteraceae bacterium, assembly GCA_036489395.1. Classification (GTDB taxonomy): domain Bacteria; phylum Pseudomonadota; class Alphaproteobacteria; order Acetobacterales; family Acetobacteraceae; genus JASHVB01. The sequence continues at coordinate 18,814 of DASXFW010000010.1, forward strand.
GCCGCCGCGCCGTCAACGCCGAGTCGTCCGGTACCGCCGCGACATCCGGCACGCCCGCGGATTTCAGCAACCGCACTGCGTGACGCAAATTCACCTTGGTCGCGACGGCATCCACCTGATGTGCGGTACGGCTGGCGTATTGGATCTGTTTCGCGCGCCACAACACGTCGTTCATCGTCTCCGGCGGCGGTCCCGCGGCGTTCCACAGGTCGATCAGGAACACGACCATGCGGGGATGGCCCGGATCGTCGATGATCGCATCCAGCGGCGTGTTGGAGACGCAGCCGCCATCCCAGTAAAGCTGCCCATCCACCAGCGTCGCCGGAAATCCCGGCGGCAGGGAGCCGCTGGCGAGCGCGTGCTCTGGGCCGATCGTCTGGCGATGGTTGTCGAAGAACTCCAGGTTGCCGCTGGCGATGTTCGTTGCGCCCAGGCTCAGGCGCACTGCGCGGCTGTTGATCAGGCCGAAATCGGCGAACCGGCGCAGCGTGAACAACATGGGCGTTGTGTCGTAGAAGCTGACGTCCTGCGACGGCGCCTGCGGCACGAGATACGGATTGACCGGGCGCGGAGTGAAGAAATGCGGCTGGCCGAACATCAGCGCCTCGGCGTTGCTGGCCATGTTGTGCAGCGTCTGCAACGGGGCGAGCGCGAACGGCATGGGTATGTCCGGCCAGGAGATTGCCTCCCACAGCGCGGCGAGGCGGTCGACGCGGTCCGCCGGTGCGTTGCCGGCGATGACCGCGGCGTTGATCGCGCCGATCGAGATGCCGGCCACCCAGTCGGGATGCAGCCCATGCTCCGCCAGCGCCTGGTAGGCGCCGATGTGGTAGGCGCCCAGCGCGCCGCCGCCCTGCAGCATCAGGGCGACGGTCGGGCGATCGTGCGACAGCCTGGCAACCGGTCGTGCGGCCATCGGGCGTCTCCTTGCTGCGATGCAGCATAGGATGGCGCGGATCGGCGGCGCGAGGCGAGAAGTATTCGTGGCAGAGTGTCGGCGCAACATAGAAATGACACCCCGGTCGGCGATCGGAGCCACAACATGCGCGCAAGACTCACGCCGGATAGCTATATAGGTTGCGGTGTGGGAGGAGCGTCGTCACAGGGAAGGTCGTATGCCGGAACAAGACAACACGCCACAGGAAGCAGCCGTGCCGGTTCCCCTGCCGCAAACGACTGCTTTGGTGCTGAGCACGCTGGCGGAGCTTCACCGGCAGGAAACCGGGGCCGAAGAAGATGTATTTCGAACGCTTCCGTTTTTCGGCACAGCCCTCGGCCTGGTCATTGCGGCGCTCGTCTATGCAGGCGGACGACTGCCGCGATTGCCCGATCTGGCTACGAACAGGGCAGTCATTGCATTCGCCGTTGCCTCTACGTTGGCCGGTCTGGCGGCAGCGGAGGCGGTCTGTGTGATTCTTCTGCTATTCCGAGCAGTGACCCTGCGTCCATACCAGCGGCTCGGACCAGAGCAGTCGCTGCGCGACCGCGTGACCGCGCTTCAAGCCTACTATGAGGGTTTGGGCACTCCGAGCGGCGGGCGCGACAACGAGGTGACACAGGACATGCAGCACGCACTTATCGAGTCCTACGCCAAAGTCACGCCGATAAACCGCGCCTTCAACGCTCGCCGTTACAGATGGCGGTATCTGGCGGCAATTAATCTTCTCGGGAGCTTGCTGCTCGCTGTGGTGGCAACCATTGTCATATTCGGTGCCGATAAGCTAGGGTTCCTGCCAAAGGTGGTCCCATGAACAAGCCGTTGCCGCGCGAAGCCAGAACCCCAAAACCATCGGGGGCGATCACATACACCGCCAACACCGGGGCTAACGTGTTCCCGTCAGCGGTCATGTCCGACAAGGCATTTGTGCGCGTTCTCAACGGCGAGCTTGTCATCTTTCAAGAGTTCATCAACGACGACAAGGTAGCCGTCAGCGTCGGCGGCCGTGATCGCGTGCTACCGAGGGCCGAATGGCGGTCGCTTCCAGTGTATCAAGGGTAGGAGCCGTCGGAATGACACCGCGCTTTGCAGAGAAGCCGCAGCCCCCAGCCAAACCGCCCCCCAAGCCGACTGGACCAATTACACAGGTCATCGAAAAAGGGGACAAAGGGGGCAAGCTGGGCACCCGACGCTGATCGGGCAAGGTCAGAACGACTTGGGCCGCTTGTTCGTGACAGGGCGAGCGTGCGCGGCTGATTATAACAAGTCGTGGATGGCCGGCCTGCGCTGGCCATGACGCGAGGAGTGGTCCGGCCTGCGCCTGCCATGGTGCGAGGGGCGGTCCGGACTGCGCTGGCCATGACCCCAGGGGTGGCCTCAGAACGCCGGTTCGAGCGCTGCCGTCAGGCGCGCGCGCAGCGCCGCGGTCAGTGTCTCGCGTCGCGCCCACAGCGAGCGGTACCAGGCGATCCGCGGCGCCACCTGGTAAGCCAGCATGCGCTCCGCCGCGACGTGGTCGCGCGCCGCGTCACCGATCTGCCGCGCGAGGTCAGGTATGGCCACCAGTCGCCGGAGGCGATCGTACAGTTCGTCCGCGTTGCGGAAGATCACACCGGTGCGGCCGTCGTCGATGCTGTCGCCGTACACGATGTGGCTGGCCAGCGGCGCCACGCGACAGGCGCCGGCCTCGATGAACTTAAGGTCCGACTTGGCCCGGTTGAAGCCATTGTCACCCAGGGGCATCAGTGAGATCTCGCAGCCGCCGAGCAACTCCATGTAGATGTCGTATTCGCAGGTCGGCGTGAAAATCTTGTGCGGCGTCTCCAGCGCGTCGAAGAACTGCTGGTCGTGCACCACGCAGAAATGCAGGTGCTCGCCCGCCTTCGCCGCCACCGCGTTGATCGCGCCCATCAGCGGCCCCCAATCCTGCTCGCGGTTCAGCGCGCCAAAGAACACGCTGATCCTGTCGGGATCGGCGAAATTGCGAACCTCCGGCAGAGAAACGATCGCATTGGGAAACACCGCGACTTCCGGGTTGCGCTGGCGCAGGACTTCCGCGAGCGCCCGCGTGCTGGTCTGCACGGCGTGCACGCCGCGGAACGACAGTTGCTCCTGATCCTGCATCACCTGGAAGAAGTCGGGGTGGTCGTCGAACTCCGTCACCACCAGCCAGCCGCTGTCCATGAACGCGCGGATCATCGTGTGCCCGGCCTCGCCGTGCAGTGCCGGACGGTGAAGGATGAAAATGCGCGCCGTATCGTCTCCCGGCCCTGGCGCATCGACCGTGGTCGTCAGCATCGTGCGCACCACCGGATCGGTGCCCATCGCGCGCAGCGGATGCACGATGCGGACATGCGACACGCCACCCACCGGCTTCAGCATGTTGGCGGCGATCAGCATGCGCTGCTGCGGCTCCTTGCGGATGCGCCAGACGTATTGCAGCGGAGCTGCGCGCCGCGTGTAGGACTCCACATCGATCCCCAGCGCAGACAGTGCCGGCGCCATCGCCTCGGCAAATAATTTGGCGTGGTCGGCATCGAACACGCGGGGATGCACGTCGCACAGCGCGAAGCCCATCTTCAGCAGGCCCTTGCGCATGCTCTCCAGGCTGAACCAGCGCAGATGCGTCTCGTCCATCAGTCCGCTCGGCTCGTAATCCCAGGTGCCGCGCAGCAGACGTTCGGCGAAGCTCCAGTGTTCCAGGTTGGGGATGCAGATCAGGATGACACCGCCGGGCGCCAGCACCTCGGCGTGCGCGCGCAGCACCGCCCAGGGGTCCTTCAGGTGCTCCAGGAGGTCGCCGTAGATGATGCAGTCAATGCCTTCGGGCACATCGAACGGCAGGGGATCGTCCTCGACGTCGATTTCCGCCACCTCATCGATGCGTTCCGCGGCGATGGCGGCAACCTCGGGGTCCATGTCGATGCCCAGCAGGCGGGCGCGCGGGTTGCGCACGCGATACGCCGCGCCGAGCGACGCGGTGCCGCAGCCCACATCCAGCACGACGCGCGCGGACAGCGGAATGCGCTCCAGCAGGTCGAGGTTCGGTACGTCGGTATAGACTGCCATGCGATGGATGCTCTTTCGGAATGGTCCGGTGCCGCAGGCTGTCAGCCTTCAGGCCCGGCGTGGTAGGCGAATCCTCGCGTCTGGCGCAAGTGTGATCCGATGGGGAGCACTGCCCGAATGAAGCCGCGCGCGTAGGCGAGGCGCCAGCGCGCTCCGAGCAATCGAGTCGAGCAACGCGGCACCAGCGCGGCCGGAGCACACAGCACCGCGACGGCGATGCGGCGCGGCAGCTCCCGCCACACCGACCCGGCACGATGCAGCATGCGCCGGGTGAGCACGGTAGAGGCGCCCTGCCAGTACAACCGCTCCAGCAGCCAGGCGGGGGTCAGCCGCTCCGACTGGATCTGGTGATGCACCACGATGCGTGAGTCGTAGCGCACGGAATAACCGAGGTCCTGCAGCTTCCAGGCGATCTGGATGTCTTCGTCAGAGAGCAGCAGCGTACCCTGTCGGCCGATGCCGGTACCGAAGCCCCCGGCGCCGAACAAGGACGGCACGTGAACGACCATGTTGGCGGCGTATGGGGCAAGGTCGGCGGGCAACGGAGGTGTGCGATACTCGCCCTGCCCCTCGGTTTCGATGATCGAGAGGACACCCCGCAGGCTGGATGGCCACCAGGCCGGGAGGGGGCTCAACCAGCGCGGCAGGATGCGCCCGCCGAGCACCGCCGGGGGCGGATCGAACTCGGCCAGGGCGTCGAGGATTCGCTCCACCCAGTCGGGCGCAGGAATCGCGTCGTCGTCGATATAGGCGACGTAGGGCGTGCCGCAGGCGGCGGCACCGGTGTTGCGTGCGAGCGACACACCCGGTTGGTCGATGCGGATCAGCCGCGTGCGTGGCGTGGCATCGGCAAGATGGCGGAGCATGGCGGGCGCGTCACCGGTGGAGCCGCTGTCCACCAGGAGGGTGGCGAATGTGTCCGGCCGGACGGTCTGGTGGGCCAGGCCCTCCAGACAGTCGTGCACATAGCGCGGCCGGTTGTGCGTGCAGATGCAGACGGTGAGGTCCATCCCCGCAGTCTAGCCGGCTGGCGTTGACGAAGGCTTAACCGGTCGGCGCCCCTGTCGCTCGGAAGTCGGTGGCCGCGGCGATCTTCCGCACGAAATCACTTCGGACAGGCGGTCCCGTCACCGCGCGACAACGCGCTCGGCGGGACTGCAACGGGATCAGTGTGCACGCGCGCACTGGTCCCGAGGCAGCTCTTTGGCTGATCGCGTGCCCCAAACCTCCGGCACTGCCGCTGCCGGTCATCACGCTCTACCTCTTTGTTTTATTGCGCGATTCCGCCTTCGGTCATCACGCTCTAGCGTTCGGTCTCGTCTGAGTCCGGTTCGACTTCGATGTCCGGGCCGATGGCGTCGGCGTCGTCTTCCAGGTCGCCGGCATCCTCCAGGACGTCCTCTTCCTCGACGTCCTCGACGCCTTCGACTTCGATGTCCGCCTCCTCGGCGCCGGGTGCCGGGACGGGCTTCTTCGGCCGCCGATCCTCCACCACGTTGCCGCCGCCGGTGCGGCGCGGACGCGGTTGCTCCACCGGTTGCTCGGTGCCGCATTTCGGGCAGACGGCAGGCTGCTTCGTCAGGTCATAGAAACGGGCGCCGCAGGCGACGCAGACGCGTTTGGTGCCGAGTTCTGGCTTCGCCATCGGGCTTTTGCCTCGTCATTCTGGCTGGGAAAGCGCGCGGCCATGCCACCGGTGGGGGCGGCTGTCAAATGGGCCGTGGGCTGACGCGGGCGCGGAGCGGCATGGTCAACGGAGCGTCATGCGTGCTCCTATCGTATGACGAGGAGGGCCGCAGCCGCATAGCCGCCGGATCGTCCCGCGCCAGCCGATGGGGAACCGGCAAGAACAGACGGATGACACGTCACGCCGGCTCGCGGCTCAGGCCCTTCGCTGCCAGCGAGTTCAGGTAGGACTGCCAGCGCGTCTCATACTCGCGGCCGATCTGGTGCAGGTACTCCCACGAATAGATTCCCGTGTCGTGCAGATCGTCGAAGATCAGCCGCACTGCGTAATTTCCGACCGGCTCGATCGTCATGATGCCGACGTGACGGCGGCCAGCCACGGTCTGCCGCTGTCCTGGTCCGTGGCCCTGCACTTCGGCGCTGGGGCTTTCGACCCGCAGATACTCCGCTGGCAGACTGAACCGCGTGCCGTCATCGAATGCGACGTCCAGCACGCGGTCCGATTTGCGCAGACGGATCTCGGTGGCAATTGGCATCGACATTCATGCTTTCGCGACAAACACAAAGGGAGGGTGTGGACGGCCGCCGCACGGACGGCCACGACGCGACAACCGCATCATTCCTCCAGCTTGCGGGCTTCTTCCGGCAGCATGATCGGAATGCCGTCGCGCACCGGATACGCAAGGCCGATCTTACGGCTGATCAGCTCGCCCGCCTCGCGGTCGTATTCCAGAGGTCCTTTTGTGACGGGACAGACCAGAATCTCCAGTAGCCGAGGGTCGATCGGCACAGGCCGCATCGGTGCTTCGGGTATATCGCTCATATATAAACCTCAACTCACCGGCCGGCCGGACGGCAGATCGGGTTCTGCCGCACCCATCTGCAACAGCGCGAGCAATGTCGCGGCGCGGTCTGCCTCCGTCCCAGCTTCCAGCAGCGCCTGCTTTTCTGCTGCCTCGAACGGGCAGATCATCGACAACGTTGTGACGAGCGCTTCATCCGGCATGCGGCGCACCGCGTCCCAATTGGCCTCGAACTTGCGCCGCGCAAAATAGCCGCGCAGCGCAGCGAGCAACGCGTCGCGCGCCACGCCCATCGACTGCGGCGTCAGATCGAGATCGGTGAGATACGGCGAGAAATCGCCGCGAACGCGGCGGTAGCCACGACCCATCGCGATTTCCGCAGCAATGTTGAAGCGGGTCAGCCCGGTCAGCGTGATCAGGAAGCGCCCGTCATCGGTTTCGCTGAACGACGACAGGCGGCCGAGGCAGCCGATGCGATACAGCCCGGGTCCCGCGTCGCCTTCCGGTGCGTGCGGATCGGGCTGGATCATGCCGAACATGCGTGGCGGGGCGAGCGAGTCCTCGACCATCGCGAGATAGCGCGGCTCGAAAATGTTCAGCGGCAGGCGGCCGCGTGGCAGCAGCAGCGCCCCGGTCAGCGGGAACACCGGGAACTCGCCCGGCAGGTCCTGCAATCGCGGGTGGAACGCTGCCATTAACTGAACAGGATGGCGGAGAGACGGCGGCGTGCGGCCATGGCGGCGGGATCGTCGAAGCCCCAGGCTTCGAAGAACTTCAGAAGCTGCAAGCGCGCGGCGTCTTCGTTCCAGGTGCGGTTACGGCGTATGATGTCGAGCAACGCATCGGCGGCTTCTTCGCGCTGGCCCGTGGCATTCAGAGCTGTCGCGAGTTCATACCGAGCTTCGAAATCATTCTGATCGGCAGCGACGCGCTGCTGCAGCGACTGCATCTGCGACTGCGCCTTGCGGCCTTCCTGCGCCAGGGTCAGCGCGCTGCGCGCCCCGGCAATCTCCGCATGTTCTGCGATCTTCTCCGGCACCTGCGCCAGCGCCTGTGTCGCGTCATCCTCGCGGCCGAGCGCCATCAACGTCCGGATCAGGCCGCCCCATGCCTCGGGATTCTCCGGCTCCTGCTGCAACAGCGTGCTGAACAATTCGCCGGCCTGCTGCGCGTCGCCGTGTTCCAGCGCGGCCTTCGCCTCCGCCAGCAGATCGGCGCTGGGCATCTGGCCGCCGGCGACCTTCAGCAGGCCTTCGACGAAGCGTTTCACTTCCGATTCGGGCACCGCGCCCTGGAACAAGTCGGCGATCTGGCCCTGCCAAAAGGCGGCAACGGTGGGGACGGATTGCAGCGGCAGGCCGAGCTGCGCGAGCTGCTGCACCAGTGCGCGGTTCTGATCGATGTCGATCTTCACCATCTTCACCCGGCCGCCGGCAGCGCGTACCACCTTCTCCAGGGTCGGGGTGAGTTGCTTGCAGGGACCGCACCAGGTCGCCCAGAAATCGACAAGTACCGGGAGTGTGCGCGACGCCTCGATGACGTCCTGCATGAAGGTCTTCTGATCGCCGTCAACGATCATCGCCGCGGCGGCGGCGCCTGGCGCTGACTGGGGCTGGCCGATGATGGTGTCCATGAGCTCTTGGGTCCTGGGTAGGGCTTGTTCGGCCCTTAAATGTTGCGCGGCGGCGCGCGCGACAAGCGTACGGCGCCGATGTTTTGGTGACCATGCCGCCTTGCGGGTGCCGCGTCCAGGGCGGGCAGGGCCTTGCCCCAGGCCCCGACGAGCAAGCCCCTGGCGCCTGTGCAACGCCTGCAAGCACGCCTATACCCCACCGCGCAATGAAACCTCCGTATGACAATCGGCGTGGCGGCTCTGGTCGCCCGCCATCCGAGCCAGGACGCGGTACCGGCAGCGGGCCGCGGCCGACCGGGCAGAACAGCGGGCAGCGCCGCGACCACGGGCCTGGCGGCGGCCAGGGCCAGGACGCACGGCGTGACCAGGGCCGACGCTTTGAGGGTTCGGGGCCCAGCGGCCCGGGTTCGCGCGGCTCCAGCCAGGGCGAACGGCGCGAGGGCCAGGGAGGGCACGGGCCGGGCGGCTACCAGGGCCCTCGCGACCGCGACCAGCGCGGACCACGGCCGCAAGGCCAGGGCGACCAACGCGGACCACGGCCCCCGGGTCCCGGTGACCAGCGCGGCCCACGACCGCCGGGCCAAGGCGACCAACGCGGGGCGCGGCCGCTGGCGCAGGGTGACCAGCGCGGCCCGCGTCCACCGGGCCAGGGCTTCCAGCCACGGCCGCAGCGCGAGGGCGGCGGCCAGAATTTCCAGCGCGGCCCACGCCCGCAACATCACGAAGGGCCGCGCCACGACCCGGACGCACCGCGCGGCGCGATGTGGCTGTACGGCATGCACGCGGTGGCGGCGGCGCTGGCCAATCCGAATCGCCGCCTGCGCCGCCTGCTGGTGACCGAGGAAGCCGAGGTGACGCTCGCCCAGCGCCAGCCGCAGCCCTGGCCGCTGGCGCCCGAGAAGGTCGAGCGTGGCCGGCTCGATCACCTGCTCGGTCGCGATGTCGTCCACCAGGGCGTTGCGCTGCTGGCCGATCCATTGGCGCCGCCCGGGTTGCAGCAAGTGCTCGACCGGACCGGCCCGCTGATCGTGCTGGACCAGGTCAGCGACCCACGCAATGTCGGGGCGATCCTGCGCAGCGCCGCCTCCTTCGGCGCCGCCGCGGTGATCGCGCAGGACCGCAACGCGCCTGAGGAAACCGGCGCGCTGGCCAAAGCTGCGTCCGGTGCGTTGGAGACCATGCCGTTGCTGCGCGCGGTAAACATCGCCCGCACCCTGATCGCGCTGAAGGCGGCGAACATCTGGTGCATCGGGCTGGACGCCGGCGGCGGCACGCTGTCGGGCCCGGCGCTGGCCGGGCGCCGCGTGGCGCTGGTGGTGGGCGCCGAGGGCGAAGGGCTGCGCCGCCTGACGCGCGACACCTGCGACGAGATTGCCGGATTTGCCATGCAGGGATCGGTTGGCAGCCTGAACGTTTCGGCTGCCGCCGCGGTGGCGCTGTATGAGCTGACCCGAACGAGCTGATCCGAACGGCATAGGGCATCGCCATGGGCAACTACGATCCGCGACACGCTGCCGAGGCGTTGCACGAAGCCCGCCAGGGCCGCCGCCTGGTGGCACCGCTGCCGGCGGCGATTGCGCCGCAATCCGAGGCGCAGGGCGCGGCGGTGCAGTACGCGCTGGCGCATCGTGCCGGTGCGGCGTCGCCCGCCGGGTTCAAGATCGGCGCGACCGCGAAGCGGATGCAGGAATATCTGGGTCTGAGCGGACCCGCCGCGGGGTTCATGTCCACCGGCGGCCTGCACCGCAGCGGCGCGGTGCTGCGCTTCGCCGATTTCCAGCGTCCGGGCGTCGAGTGCGAGCTTGCGGTACGGCTGTCCGCCGATCTGCCGCACGGCATTTGCACTGCGGAACAAGCCGCCGGCGCGGTGGGCGAGCTGGTGGCGGGAATCGAAATCGTCGAGAACCGCTACACCGACCTCGCCGCGGTCGGCACGGCGACGATGATCGGCGATCAGGTGTACCACGCGGCCGCGATCCTTGGCGAACCCGGCATGGCGGACTGGCGCTCGCTGGATATCGGCGCGCTGCGCGGACGGCTGATGGTCGATGGGCACCAGCGCGACGAGGGCGTGGGCGCCGATCTGATGGGCCATCCGTTCAATTGTCTGGCGTGGCTGGCGGGGTCCTCGGTGGTGCAGGCGTTCGGCGGGCTGAAGGCCGGCCAGGTGGTGATGCTGGGCAGTGTGACGCCGCCGGTCTGGCTGACCGGGCCCGCGACGGTCAGCGTGGAGTTTGCCCCGCTGCCGCCGGTGCAGGTGCGGCTGGAGTAGCGGCGGCCGGGGTTTTCACGTTCTGGTAACGTTCTCTTAAGCTTTTCGGCGCATGTTGTGGTTCGGCCGTGGTTTGTTCTTCATACCACGGTACTCGCTGGCCACTTACGACCGGCGGCGAAGGAGCGTGTCATGCTCGCCGAATGGAACAAGTTGTCTGATGCTTTGCAGTTGACGTTGTCGCAGGAAGCGTTGCGGCGCGCCGCGGAAACCATCGCCGGCCAGGCGGAAGTGCTGGCCGAGGAAATAGAAAGCGGGGCCCTGGCCGACCGTGGCGGGCCGGACGCGCTGCGGCTGCTGGCGATGGTGGTGCGGGCGGCGGAGCCCGATCCGTACGCTGGGGCGGGGCACGCGTAATATCCGTCATCGCGAAGAACGCCGGATCGAGGTCGTCGCGAGGAACGCCGGATAGCTGTCATTGCGAGGAACGCCGGATAGCTGTCATTGCGAGGGACGCCGGATAGCTGTCATTGCGAGGGACGCCGGATAGCTGTCATTGCGAGGCCGCTTGGCCGAAGCAATCTCCGGGGGAGATTGCTTCGGCCAAGCGGCCTCGCAATGACAGGAAAATCGGCGCCGCTGCACAAACCCGCCCGACCAGCGTATCGTCGCAGGTAGCGCGTCGGACACAAGAGCCGCCGCAACTATCGTGACCCCCTGACGTGACCCCCTGACCAGCAGGTGCACAGCGATGCCCGACTACTCCCCCTACGGCACCGACACGATCGTCATCGACATGGTGCGCCGCTTCGCACAGGAACGCCTCGCCCCGCAGGCCGCGGCGCGCGAGAAGGCCGGCCGCATCGAGCCGGAGATCATCCGCGAACTCGGCGAACTCGGCGTGTTCGGTGCGACCACGCCGGCACAGTGGGGCGGCTCGGAGATCGACTCGCCGACCTACGCCCTGGTGCTGGAGGAGATCGCCGCCGGCGACGGCGCCGTCTCCACCATGGTGTCGGTGCACAACTCCCCCACCTGCGTGGTGATCGACCGCTACGGCACCGACGCGCAGAAGGAACGCTGGCTACGCCCGCTGGCGACCGGCGAGGCGGTCGGATCCTTCGCGCTGACCGAGCCGCAGGCGGGGTCCGACGCGTCCAACCTGCGCACCCGCGCGGTGAAGCAGGGCGACCGCTACGTCATCAACGGCGCCAAGCAGTTCATCAGCAACGCCGATCATCCGGGGTCCGCGGTGTTGTTCGCGGTGACCGATCCGTCGGCCGGCAAGCGCGGCCTGTCGTGCTTCGTGGTGGACAAGTCGATGCCCGGATTCAGCGTGGCGAAGAAGGAAGAGAAACTGGGGCAGAAGGCGTCCGACACCTGCGCTCTGTCGTTCCAGGACATGGAAGTGCCGGAGGACCAGCGCATCGGCGCCGAGGGCGAGGGCTATCGCATCGCGCTGTCAACGCTGGAAAGCGGTCGCATCGGCATCGCCGCGCAGAGCGTCGGCATGGCGCGCGCGGCGTTGGATTACGCGGTGGAATACGCGAAAGAACGCCAGGCGTTCGGCGGGCGGATCATCGACTTCCAGGCGGTGGGGTTCCGCCTGGTCGATGCGAAGACGAAGCTGGAGGCGGCGCGGCAGATGACGCTGCACGCCGCGCGGCTGAAGGCGGAGGGCAAGCCCGCGATCGAGGCCGCCTGCATGGCCAAGCTGTTCGCCTCGGAAGTCGCCGAGGCGGTGTGCACGGCGGCGATCCAGACGCTGGGGGGGTATGGGTACCTGGCGGATTATCCGGTGGAGCGGATCTATCGCGACGTGCGGGTGTGCCAGATTTATGAAGGCACGTCGGATGTGCAGAAGCTGATTCTGCAGCGGATGCTGTAGGGGGCGATGAACGCCCTGATATAGTGCCACTAGACTTGGTAACATCTGAGAGCCACGCCAGACAAGGCAAGGCGACTTTGGAGCGCCCCTCCGCAGCACGCTCGCCGGCGATCGATTTCAGGTGGATTTGCTAGAATGATGTGATATCATTACAACAGTTTGGCAGGGGAGGAAGCGGAATGGCTGAATGGGACGCCTTGCTGCCCGAGGTGAAAGCGTACATGGACACGCACCGCGACGGCTATCAGCGCTTCCTCGATAGGCTGATTGAGGACACTAATAGAATTCGGCACGGGCTGGAATGCTCGCCTCTCATCTATTCGATCTACTCCCGTCGCGAGAAGCAGCGAGGCGACCCATTCAAGAAGGATGAGAAGATAGCTAAGAAGCTTTATGAATGGAGAGACAAAACGCCCGACGCAAGGCTACAGGACATCCACGACATTATTGGGATCACTATTGTGGTGAATTTCCCATCCGACCGAGACCGCGTTGCTGATTACATTGCAAGTGACAGGAGCGGGCAGTGTTTTGAAGTTTATAAGCAGCATTTACGGAAAGATAAAGGATATTATGCGATGCATCTCCTCGTTAGGCCGAAAAACGCATTACAATTTCCGGTTCAACGCGCAGAGATCCAGATAAAGACAATGCTCCATGATGGATGGGGCGCGAAAACTCATGACTTGACGTATAAGCCCCAGGGAGAGATCGATAGAATTCTTGATCGTCACATGCAAATACTCGGAGATGTTCTGCAGCATCTCGACGATCAGAGTGAGCTTATCAAAATGGCCATCCAGGATCGCTGGCAGGCCGACCGGCGCCGCAGATATGCAGCTCGGGAGCAGTTGTTTTGGTCGCTGACCAACAGCAGCAATGCAGCCCATGCACAGGACTTAAGGGAACTTGCCCAGGCAATCAAGGACGAGCGTGACGAACTGGCCATTTTGGATCTGGGCGATCCTAGATTTATGGCCCTAGCGGATCGTCTGCGCAAGTTGGCTGAGAAGTTGGGCGCCGGTCCCGACGTAAGTCGGTTGTACACTTACCTTGCAAGCATTCGCGCTGCATCTGACGACGTGACGGCATTTGCGCTGAATGCCATTGATGAGTGGCAAAACGTGACAATAGGTGATGCGCGAGCGCAGGCTCGTGTCGAGATGTTTCGATCTCTGACTTATTATGCGGTTGGACAGTTGGAGAAGGCGGTTATCAGCAGCCGGCGGGCTCTTTTGGCGGCCGCGTCCGCCCCCGACGTGGTGCCGCAGGCAAAATCCAACCTCGCCTATTTCCTCGCTGAACTTCTTTATGACGCGGCTGAGAAGGACGCAGCGCTCGTAGACGAGGCATTGCGGCTCAGTGATGAGGCGTTGCGAGAAGCGTCGGCTACCGCCCTGCCGTCCGCCAAAGATACTCGAGGAGCAGTTCTGATCGCTTTGGGCGCCACGGAACACGACGTGCGAACTGGGCTACAACTGTGTCTAGAGGCCAAGGCCGCGGCATCAAGCCAGAGAAGCGACGTCCTGGAGGCGTTCTTCAGACTCCACGAGAGAAGGGCCTTCAGGCGCCTTCTCTCAATGGAGTAGTGGTTACCAGCCCTCTGGCCACTGTGTCATTTTCGCCTCCTCGCGGGGGTGATACGCCCGTAACCTAGTGGCGACAGCACCACGGGTCAAGTACGTAATCACCCGTAATTGTCGCATCACCGGTGACCAGCCTCTCCACCCTGACCCTGGACCACACGTCTAGACAACTACACCGGTAAAGCGTCTGTGACCGGTAAGGTTGGATGCTAGGCCCAGCATCGCTCGTGGGGCTCCTCGGCACAAGTGTCATCCGGTCGGTGAGGAACCACATATTCAGTTCGTTCTGTTCTGTGAAGGCTCTCGATGCCAGTTGGCCCCTTCAGCCATCGCAGATGTAGCGACTTGTCTCAGAAATAAGGCGGCGTTGAGGCTCGCGGGAGGCCTCTCGATTCCTGGTGGCGACGAAGGTGTCGCTCGCTTTCAAGCGTTCGATGGTCAACCGCTGGTGTGATGCGATCCTCGGGATGCTCCTCCGGGTTACAAGAGCAACGCAAACCGGCAAGCGACGGACAGTCTTCGCCCTCCTGCCTCGGCTCACCGGTGATTCGGGGTTGACCGGTTTACACGCAAGTGCAAGGGTTATCGCCTCACCGGTGACCGTCAGTCCACCGGTAGGGCCTCGTTCTGCTGCACGTTCGTAGTGGCCGTTGGAGGTGGCATAAGTGAGTAGTTCGGTCGCTGATCGAGGGGAAGCCGGCAATAGCCGCGATGCGTTGCGCGACGACCCTCGCACGCTGGTTTCACGACCCGTCTTCCTGGGCCGCGATGGCAAACCGTTGCTTGGCCTAAAGCGCTGGGAAATGCCCCGCAAAGACGTCGATGGTTGTGCGGTCAAGGATTTCAAAAGGTACATCGCCGAACGAAGTCTATTTGTGATCGGCGGGTTCCATCTCGTGGTCGAGCTCGGTCTTCGAGCTCAATGGTACAACCACGACGCCACCCGCGAGGACGCGAAAAAGATCATCCACGATCGCAAGTGGGCGCCAGTGCTGAACGAGCTCAAGGGAAAGGAGAACAATGCCAGCGACTTGTTCGGTAAGAACGCCATCAACGCGTTTTTCGCCACATGCCCTCCTGTGAAACGGGATAACGGTGCGGAGATGCCGAAAGTGGCACTGCCGAAGGACCCGGGGAAGCGGCAATTCGCGATTTGGCTCGAGCACCCACTGCGCCTTCGCAAGGCGATCGAATTTGTTATCATGACAGAGGCGATCTTGGCGTATCGCTTCAAGATCGGCAGGTCACGAGACCGTTTCGGCAGCTTGACTGGGTTGCCGCCGGCTGCGGCCTATCCAGAGTTCGTTTGGGACTACATGTGGATCGAGCCGATCTTATACCGAGTATCCGTGCTCGTTGACCCAGAGCATGTCAGGAATATCGTCGACCGCCAGGAGCTTGTCGACCGCTTCACCGAGCAGACAGGTCAAGCAAAAGGGGCGCTGTATTGGATCCTGCGGGGTCTGCCAGGCAAATGGCCGACCGTTGCGGCCGCCTGCAACATCCTAAACAGTGTCCTCGGCAATGTTCTGACGCAAGCCGTTCCAATGACCGTGCTCCCTAACGAGCATCGATCCAGGATCGGCCTCCTCGAGGCGCGGGCAAAGCCAGACTACCGCATGCAACCAGAGAACATCTGGGAACTGGGTCCTGATCGACCGGCGCTACCTCAGGAGTAACGGCCGTAGCCCGTTAGCTTGCCTTGGCGAACCTGACTGCCGCACCTCCCGCATCATGCCGAGCTGATACCCGTACTTACCGCACTGTGCGTCAAGCACCCTGAGTTCTTCGTGCCGTAAGCCAAACCGGCTGCGTAGCAGTTCAGGCTCGTAAGCAACAACATCGGCAAGCGTGCGAATGCCACCCTCAGCCAGCACGTGCGCGATCTGCGCATGATCCGGCCGATCTGACAGCACATCAAACAGCGAGACGTTCGTGGCGCGTCGGCTGCGGCTCTTCCGCGCCGCGAAGAACACCACGTTGTCACCGGTAACGTGGCTGGGTGGCGATAGCGCGCGCATCACGGCGGCCCTCGTTCGCGGATCGTCTTCCAAGATGACTGAGGCTATACCCCGAAGTATCTCTCGCCGCTCATCGGAACTGACGGTCCCGAACCGCACTGGCTCCGGTATTGCCTGAAACAGATCGGCGGTTTCCGAGCCCTCCTGTGCCCCGCCGCGCCTCGATTTCTGGCCGCGCTGCGGATCAACCATTTGGCTGAACCGATCCAGCGCGCGCACGAAGGGATCCTGTGCGCTGCCTGGGCCGCCTAGACTCGACAACGCACCGATGTCGAAGAAGATGCTTCGACTACCAGCCCTGGTCGTTGAGAAAATCCGCCGCCGCGAGCGCGAATATGCTTCGAGTGCCTGTCTCGTGGCGAGCGGAACGTTCGCCTCGTCGAGGACATAGCCGTGCCGTAGGCGGATCTTGGCTTGGCTGCACAGATTACCGAGGAGCACGTCCTCGGCGCCGGACGAATGGACGGTGACGATCGGCGTTCGCCCCATGCGTCCCCGGGCAACGCACAGACTGAGGCCGTCCAAGACGTCAGAGGCGATGTACAAGTCGAAGAACTTACACATGTTCTCAGCCGGGTTGCGCTTGACCAAGTGGACCCAGTGCATCGACACCTCATCCCCCCGTCGTCGCTGCTGCGCACCGGTCGAGGCCCACGATATCACCAAACTTAAGCATGGGACGCTCGCACGTATTCCTCTATGTGTCCGCATCGATTCGCGTCAAGCTACCGGTCGGAGGCATCAATGCCCAGCATGCCGCCAGGCCGCGCCGGATGCTCACTGCGCTCCACACCGCCAACGGCCCCGAGAACATGAACCAGCCAAGCTTCAAGCTCCATTCTCGGCAGGCCGACCGGAAGGGACAATGGGCGGTCTGGCTATCCGGCAACTGGCGGTTCGTCTTCGAGTTCGACGGAACCGATGCGATCAACGTCGATCTGGTCGATTACCATTGAAGCGCTGGACCCATCCACATGTTCAACCCCTCGCATCCCGGCGAAATCATCCGCGAGGATTGTCTCAAGCCCCTCGGCCTGACGGCCGCGGCCGCGGCCCACGCACTCGGCGTGACTCGCAAGGCGCTGTCCGATCTGGTGAACGGTCATAGCGGCGTCTCGCCGGAGATGGCGATCCGGCTGGAAAAGGTCGGCTGGAGCACCGCCGATCACTGGCTGGCCATGCAACTGCATCGCGACTTGTGGGATGTGCGCCGGCGCGCACGCAAGATCGTCGTCAGGAAGCGGTTCCGGCTGCCGGACATGTCACTGGCCGAGTGGCATTGCCGCGCCCACTCCCCAACCTTCCCCCGCCCCACCCCTCTCGCCTAACCTCCCGCCCCATGCGCATCTGCATCTTCGGCGCCGGCGCGGTCGGCGGCTATCTCGCGGGTTCCCTCGCCCAGGGCGATGCCCAGGTCTCCGTCATCGCCCGAGGCGCCCACCTCGCCGCCATCCAGGCCAACGGCCTGCGCGTCGAGACCCCCGACACCACCCTGACCGCCCGCCTCCCCGCCACCGGCGATCCGCGCCAGCTCGGCCCGCAGGACGCCGTCCTGGTCACCGTGAAATCGCCGTCGCTTCCGCAAACAGCCGCCGCCATCGCCCCGCTGCTGCACGCAACCACCGCCGTCGCCTTCGTGATGAACGGCGTCCCCTGGTGGTATTTCCACGCCCTCCTTGGCCCTCACGCAGACCGCCGCCTCCCGGCGCTCGATCCCGGCGACGCGCTGTGGCGCACCGTCACCCCACAGCGTGCCCTCGGCGGCATCTTCTGGCCCGCATGCTCCATCCCCGCGCCCGGCATCGTGCGGCTGCTCTCCGGCGCTGGTCGCGGCACCGTGTTCGGCGAGCCGGACGGCACCACCACCCCCCGCATCGAGGCACTCGCCGCCGCCTTCCGCGCCGCCAGGCTGCCGGTCACCATCGCCGCCGACATCCGCACGCTGATCTGGCAGAAGCTGGCGTTCAACCTCAGCGCCGGCCCGCTGTGCGTGCTGACAGAAACGCCGGTGCGCGACACCCAGACCGAGGCCGCCCTGATCGACGCCTCCCGCCGAGTGCTCGCAGAAGCCGACGCACTCGCCCGCGCCATGGGCATCACCCTCGACATCGACGCCGGCCAGGTGGAAGCGGTGAACCGCAACCTTGCGCACCGTCCGAGCATCCTGCAGGACCTCACCGCCAACCGGCCGATGGAGATCGACCCGCTCTATCGCGTTCCGCTGGAACTGGCGCGCGGGGCCGGCGTGGCGATGCCGACGCTGGATCTATTGGCGTCGCTGATAATCGCGAAAGCGCGAGCCAAGGGCCTGTATCCGGCAAACTGAAACCGGTTTGTTACCACGAGGCGCGCATACGCCATTCCACAGGTCCGCTCGCATTCGGGGCGGCGGACAATCGTGGACGCGCAGCCATGTTACGTTCCTTCATCGAACCGTTCCGCAGCCGCCGCGCCTCGGTGGCGCTCTATGTCGCATTGCTGGCACCCGTGCTGGCGATGTCCGTCGGCCTGGGCGTGGAGGTCAGCAGTTGGTCGGCGACCAAGGTGAACCTGCAACGCATCGCCGACACGGCCTCGGCCGCGGGCGCGATTAACTACAAAAACGTCGGCAACGCGCAGACCGCGGCGACCGCAGCGGCGTACTTGGCGCAGATCAACGGCGCATCGGGCACCAGCGGCGCCACCAACCCGACCTGGAACAGCGGCACGAAGACGCTCAGCGACAATCAGATCAGTGTGGCAATCGTCAACGGCGTGCAGAAAGCGTCGGACACCGCAGTGCAGGTCACCGTGAACCAGACGGTGCCGTTGACCATCTCGCGCATCGTGTCCTCGACGCCGTCGGTGACGGTCTCATCCACTTCGACGGCGGAAGTGGTCGGCGTGCAAGGCGCCGGCAGCGGCGGACAGCCGTGCATGGTAGCGCTCTCAAAGACCGGCAACGGCATCGCGGCGAGCGGCTCGATCACGCTGAATTCCTCCGGCTGCACCGCCGTCTCCAACGCCAATTTCAATGACAGTGGCGGCAGCACGCTGACGATTGCCGGCATCTATGCCGTGGGCACCGTCACGGTGCCCTGCTGGGCCAATCTGAACGGCGACAGCAGCAACTGCCCGGTCTGGCCGCCATCCGGCATGATCCAGACCAACTCCTACCTGCATCCGCAGGCAACCGCGATCAGCGATCCCTATGCCTCCAACACCGCGCTGCAAACCGACCTGAGCAATGCCAGCACCGCGACGGGCAAGGCGATCTCATGTTCCAACCAGAACTGCGGCCTGCCCGCCGCGGCCGGTAGTACGTTCAACGGGAGCTATTGCGGCGGCCAGGGCACCGGCACGGTCTATTGCTACCTGAAGCCGGGTAACTACCTGGGATGGGCGGTCACTAGCGGGGGTCCGTACTATTTCTGCATGGCGCCCGGTCTCTACACCTTCAACGGCAGCATCAACCTGACACAGAACACGACCACCGCCGACCGCACCCTGACCGTCAACGGCACGTCGATCACGTGCCCCAGTGGTGACTCGGGCGGCGTCACGATCGTCACGTCCGGGACGTTCAACGGCGCCAACACGTTCAACTTCGACGTGACGGCACCCAACACGTCAGAGGCCGGCAGCACGGGCGGCATCGCCGGCGTCGTGCTGGCAAGTTCGACGAGTACCGCGAACGGTTTCACCATGTCCGGCAATCCGCAGCTTTGGGTCACCGGGGTACTTTACTTCCCGAACACGACGTTCGACTCGCAGGGTTCGACGGGACTCGGCACGTCCAGCACAAGTTGCCTGGAGATCATCGCGGCGAGCATCACGCTGACCGGCAGCAGCAACATGAGCAGCGGGTGCACCTCGGTGAATGCGGCAACGTTCTACAGCCAACCGGGGGCGACCACCTACACCGCGGAACTGGTGCAGTAGTCGTCGCGGTCATTGTGAGGAACGGCGTCCTCCCCCGTCATTGCGAGTTGCCACCGGCCTTCGGCCGACCCACAATGGCGTCGACGGCCTGACGTAGGTTCCCCCCTCCCCTTGAGGGAGGGGTTGGGGGAGGGGTGCGTACATCTGCGGCCGGTGGATGTACGCACCCCTCCCCCAACCCCTCCCTCAAGGGGAGGGGGGAACCTTGTCTCTTGTTAGGCGACTTGGCCTCGCAATGACAGGATACCGCAGCGTGGACAGGATGCCGCGGCGTGGACAGGACACCGGAGCCTGGGCCGATCATGACTGTCCGTGGTGCGATGGCGGCCGGATCGCTCCGGCCAGTTCCACCAGTTCAGCGGTGATCGCTTCCTGACGGACCTGGCGTTCGCTCGCCTGCAACGCGGTCAGCATGTCCTGCACGTTGCCGCGGGCGCGGACCATCGCGGCGACCCGCGCTTCGTTTTCCGCCATGAAGGCCTGCATCGTCATCTGGCACAGCTCTGCAAACACGTACTCCGCAGCCAGATTCTCCAGCAGCAGCGCAGGCGGAAGAGTGGTCAGCGGCGGCACGCCAGCCAGCGAATCGCGGAAGCGCGTCTCGTCCAGCGGCAGCAGGGAGCGGCGCTCGATGCGCAGACCCAGCCCCGATTCCCAGACCGGAAACACCGCCTCGATCGCGCCGAGGCCGTGTTCTGGCATCAGCCGGTACAGCACGTCGGCAATGCGCGTGCACAGCGTGGCGATGCCGCTGACCCGCGTGGCCATCGGCGTCTGCCACACCGGTGGCACGCCGCGCGCTTGCAGCACCGCAGCACCACGGCTGCCGACCAGTAGCACGGCATCGGCGGGTCCCGCGGCATCCGCCACATGCTCTGAGAAACTGCCGGCAAACCCATGTTCCGCGCAGAACACGATCTGACCGCGGCGCAGGTGGCGTTCCTTGACCGAACGAGCATCCAGCCCGCGCAGCCGCAGCGCCTGGGCGATCGCCCGCGCGATAACGTCGGCATAGGCCCGAAAGCCCGGCAGCAACGCGCGGCTCTGCTGCGCGTGCGCCGCGGCGATGCCGCGCATGGCGCCGATCACTGCGTCCAGTTGCTGAACGCCGTGGATGCGCTGCCGGACCGCTTCGAGCGAATCAGCCATGCGGCGGCACCAAACTTGCCAGCAGCGCGTTCAGCGCGGATCGCAGCGATGCCGCCGTCGCCTCACTCATGCGTCCGCTGCTCGCGAGCTCCGCCACGGCGGCAGCGGCGTGGATGTCCAGCCACGCCGGCAGTTCCTGACGCAGCGTCGCGACGGCGGCGACAGGCAGCGCATCCAGCATGCCGTCGCGCCACGCCAGCGCCAGCGCAACTTCGTCGGCCAGCCGCAGCGGTGCGAATTGCGGCTGCACCAGCAGGGCGCGCAACCGCTCACCGCGCGCGATCTGCGCCGCGACGCGGGGATCGGGGACGCCGCCGAAACGGGTGAACAACTCCAGTTCCAGGAACTGTGCGTATTCCAGCCGGAACATGCCGGTGACGTCGCGCAACGCCGGCGCCTGAGTCTTGCCGCCGACGCGGCTGACGCTGATGCCGACATCGATCGCCGGCTTATGCCCCGCGTGAAAAAGCCGAGAGTCCAGCACCAACTGCCCATCGGTGATGGAGATCAGGTTGGTCGGGATATAGGCGCTGAGATTGCCGGCATCGGTTTCCGCAATCGGCAGCGCGGTCAGCGAGCCGCCCCCCAGCGATGGCGCCAGTTTCGCCGCACGTTCCAGCAGCCGAGCGTGCAAATAGAAGATGTCGCCGGGATAAGCCTCGCGGCCGGGTGGTTGGCGCGTCAGCAATGCAAGCTCGCGATGGGTCGCGGCGTGCTTGGTCAGGTCGTCGATCACCACCAGGGCATGTTGGCCGCGGTCGCGGAAATACTCGGCCATGGTCATGCCGGCGAACGGCGCCAGCCATTGCAGCCCGGGTGGCGTCGCGGCACCTGCGACGACGAAGATGCAGCGTTCCGGCGCACCCAGGCGGCGCACCGCGTCGATCACCCGTGCGACGGTAGAGGATTTCTGCCCAACCGCGACATAGACGCAGATCAGGTCGCCGGATTTCTGGTTGATAATGGAATCCACAGCGATCGCGGTCTTGCCGATGGCGCGGTCGCCGATGATCAGCTCGCGCTGGCCGCGGCCGAGCGGGAACAGCGCATCGATCGTCAGTATGCCGGTCTGCACTGGCTCGGTGACGCGGTCGCGGTCGAGGATCGCCGGTGCGGGCCGTTCCACCGGGTCGTGGCGTTCCGCGACGATATCGGCGCCGTCATCCAGCACCCTTCCCAGCGGATCGACCACCCGGCCCAGCAACCCTGTTCCCACCGGCGTGCGCACGACTTCGCCAGTGCGGTACACCGGCTCGCCGGCCTCCAACGCGCCGGCCTCGTCCAGCAGCACGCAGCCGATGCGGTCGGCCTCCAATGTCTGGGCAAAGCCGACTTGGCCGGAGCCGAAGCGCAGCACCTCGTCCAGCCGCGCGTTGGGCAGGCCGGAGATCATGGCGATGCCGTCGGCGACGCTTTCGACGCGGCCGAGCTCGGTGACGGCAGGCGACAGGTCCGCCGCCGCGACGCGCGCGCACGTCGCTTCAAGCCACGCGCTGGGCGGCTGTATCATGGTTGTGGTTGGCCAGCAGGAGTTGCGAGAGGCGATCGAGATCGGCGCGCCAGGACAGGCGGATTTCCGCGTGCGGCGCGATGAGATCGATGCCGGCGAGCAGATTGGGATCGGTGGCGAAGGTCAGTTGCGGCTCGGTGTGAAGCGCATTGGCGAGGAGCTCCCTGCACCTGGTCTGCCCGGCAGCATCGAGCGGGATCGCGCTGCGAAGCTGCAATGCTTCATGCACCAGCAGGGCACGCGCCGGATGGGTGGCAAGCATCCGCGCCAGCGTGTCGAGAAAAGCTGCTGTCAGCGCCTGGGGCGATACGTTCTCCAGCAGCCGCCGGGCGATTGCGACCGCGAGTTCGGTTGCCTCGTGTTCCAGTGCGGCGCGCATGGCGTCGCGGTCGCGGTCTATCGCCTTCGCGGCGTCGGATTGGAGGCGCGCCGCGGCGTCTGCCGCCTGGTGCATCAGGGTGGCATGTTCTGCTTCTGCGGCGGCGCGGGCTTCGGCGATGATGCGGGCGGCGTCCTGCGCGAACCCGTCGCGCTGGTGCTGCAATGTGGCGGCGTCCGACGCGGCTTTGGTGAGCGTTGCTTCCGCCTGCGCGAGCAACGCGTCTGCCGCGGCGCGGCGGGCAGCGATGATCGCGGCGATCGGACGGAACAGGAAACGCGCAAGGATCCACACGAGAACGAGAACGTTCACGATCTGCAGTGCGAAGGTCCACGGGTCGAGGTGCATGGCTTGTTACTTGTTACTTGTTACTTGTTACTTGTTACCCCCTCCCCCCTTGAGGGGGAGGGCTGGGGAGAGGGGTGCAAACTGTGCAGGCCGGTGACGTTGGCCACCCCTCACCCCGGCCCTCTCCCACAAGGGGAGAGGGGGCGCTGTATGCGCTGTACGCATCACTTCACGAACGGATTGGCGAACAGCAGCAGCAGGGCGATGACCAGGCAGTAGATCGCCATGGTTTCTATCATCGCCAGGCCGACGAAGAGCGTGCGCGACAGCGTGTTCGCGGCTTCCGGCTGGCGCGCGATGGCGTCCAGTGCGGCGGCGACGGCGCGGCCTTCGCCAAGGCCGGGGCCGATCGCGCCCAGTCCCACGGCCAGCGCGGCGCCGAGAATGCTGGCGACCTCGATCCAGTTCATGTGCTTGCCTCTTGCGGTTTACGTGGTTCGCCGACGGCGCTGCCGATGAACACCATCGCCAGCACGCTGAAGATGTAGGCCTGGATGGCGCCCGTTAGCATCTCCAACGCCATCAGCGGCACCGGCACCAGCAGGCCGGCGAGCGACAGCACGATGGCGATGACGAAGGCGCCGCCCATGACGTTGCCGAACAAGCGCACCAGCAGAGAGAAGGTACGGGTGACGCTTTCGACCAGGTTGAGCGGAAGCAGGAGCAGGCTCGGCTCGGCGAAGCTGCGCAGCCAGCCACCGATGCCGCGCGCGCGAATGCCGAACCAGGCGATGGCAACGAAGACGATGGCGGCAAGAGCGGCGTCGGTTTCCAGATGCGCGGTCGGCGGCTCGATGCCGGGGACCAGGGACGACCAGTTCGCCGTTAGTATGTATAAGAACAGCGTGCCGATGAGCGGGATGTAGGGACCGGGTTCGGCGTGCATGGTGTCGCGGATCTGGCCGGCGATCCCGTCCACCAGCATTTCGAGCACCGCCTGGGTGGCCGAAGGGCGCAGCGTGAGGCGGCGCGTGAGCAGCCACGAACTGACGCCGAGGATCGCAATGATGCCCCAGGTCACCAGTACCGGCGCGGTGATCGGCACCGGGCCGAGATGGAAGACGGGCGGCATGGCGAGCGGGGATTCGGTCATGGCGCCGGTGCCGTTGCATACAGCACCAGCGGCCGGGCCAGTGCGATGCCGAGCGCGGCGAGCAGCAGCGGCATGGCGCCGTGCAGTGCAGCGAACACCAGCAGTGCCGCAGTCACGGCGAAGCGCAGTGCCTGCAGCGACAGTGCGTGCGCCAGGTTTTCGCCAGCCAAATAAAGCCGCATGTTCTGGCGCAACAGCGCGAAATGTGCCGCGCCTCCGGCGAGACCGGCGAGGAGCCAAACGGCCTCGGTCATGGCCGGTGCATCCAGCGCCAGGCGGCCCAGCAGCCCAGGACCAGGCCCGCCAGCAACAGCGGCGCGGTCCAGAAGATGCCGGTGTTGAAGCGATGGTCGAGCCAGCGGCCGGCAAACATGCCGATCAGCGTGGGGAGCACGATGGTCCAGCCGAGCACGCCAACCTGCGCGAGGTAGCCGGCGAACGAAGGTTCGCCGTCGCGACGCGCTTTGCCATGGCGCGCGGCACGGAGGCGGACCGACGAGAGAAGTTCGCTCTCGCCGTTGGGATGGGCTGGCCGGTTTGGGGGAGTGGCGGGCGCGTTCGTCATCGTGCCCACCGATGAACAGAACGCAAAAGTTCCCCCCTCCGCTTGCGGGAGGGGGTTAGGGGGAGCGGAGCGTGCTTCCGAAGTCCGGCGGATGTGGGCACCCCTCCCCCTGGCCCCCTCCCACAAGGGGAGGGGGAATATTTATATTTACATTGCATCATGCGCCGTCTCCCACATGCGAGCGTCCATCTGGACGCAGCGCGCGGATGATCTGGCGGATCGCGGCGGTGTGCAGCTTCGTCGCGGCGACGCGGGCGCGGCGTTCCTCGTCCTGCTCCGCGCGGAAGCGTTCGCGCACCGCTTGTTCCAGCGCCGCGATGTCGTCCCCGGGCTGCGCCTGGCGGGTGGCGATGGCGACCTCGCGGCCCGTATGCACCGACAGCACGCCGCCGCGCACCGCGCAGCAGCCGGTGCGGCCGTCCGCGTGGCGCCAGGACACCACCGACGGCGACAGAGCGGTGATCATGTCCGCGTGGCCGGGCAGAATGCCGAAGCTGCCGCTGGCATCTTCCGCGCGCACCGACACCACGTCGGCGTGGTCGGCAACGACGCGGGCGGGTTCGGTGATGAGCAGCCGCATCATGCCGCCGCCTTCGCGCGTTGCCGCGCTTCTTCGAAGCCGCCGAGCATGTAGAGGGCGCTTTCCGGCCACGAATCCGCCTCGCCGTCCAGGATGGCACGACAACCGGCCAGCGTGTCGGCCAGGGGCACGGAACGGCCTGGGGTGCCGGTGAAAGCCTCGGTCACGGCGAAGGGCTGGGTGAGGAAGCGCAGCAGCTTGCGGGCGCGTCCCACCATTTGGCGGTCCGCGGCACCGAGTTCCTCGACGCCGAGCAGCGCGATGACGTCGGCCAGCTCCCGGTAATGCGCGATGGCCTCGCGCACGCGGCCGGCCAGTTCGAAATGCGCGGGGCCGACGACCAGCGGATCGAGCAGAATCGAGTTCGAGCCCAACGGGTCGATCGCGGGATACATGCCCTCGGCCGCCATCGAACGCGACAACACGATGGTGCTGTCGAGATGGGTGGAGATCGCGGTCACCGCCGGATCGGTGAAGTCGTCGGCGGGGACATACACCGCCTCGATCGCGGTGATCGCGGCGCCGGCGACCGAGGCGATGCGTTCCTGCAAGGCGGCCACTTCGCTGGCCAGCGTCGGCTGATAACCAACGCGGGACGGCAGGCGGCCCAGCAGCCCGGACACCTCGCTGCCGGCCTGGACGAAGCGGTACACGTTGTCGATCAGAAACAAGACGTTCTGGTGCTTTGCGTCGCGGAAGTGCTCAGCGATGGTCAGCGCGGTGAAGCCGACCCGCCAGCGCGCGCCGGGCGGTTCGTTCATCTGGCCGAACACCAGCGCGGTACGCGGCAGCACGCCGGAGCCTTCCATGTCGGACCACAATTCGTGGCCCTCGCGCGAGCGCTCGCCGATGCCGGCGAAGACGGAGATGCCCTGGTAGCGCTCCACCATTGCGTGGATCAACTCCATCAGCAGCACGGTCTTGCCGACGCCGGCGCCGCCGAACATCGCCGCCTTGCCGCCATGGGCGAGCGGGACGAGCAAGTCGATGACCTTGATGCCGGTCTCGAACATCGTCGCGGCGGCGGTCTGCGCGGCGAGTGGCGGCGGCGCGCGGTGGATCGGCCAGTGCGGCGTGGTGTCGGGCAGCGGCGCGCCGTGGTCGCGCACGGCCCCGGTCACGTCCAGCAGGCGCCCGAGCACGGCATCGCCCACCGGCGCGGTCAGGGGACCGCCAGTGGCGCGCACGGCGGCGCCGCGGCTGAGCCCCGATGTGTTCTGCAACGCGATGGCGCGGACGTTGGCGGCGTCGAGGTGGCTTTGCACTTCGGCGAGCAGCGGCGGGGCGCCATCGGGCTGGATGCTCAGCGCTTCGTCGATCGCCGGCAGGCTGCCGCCGGCGAAATGCACGTCCACCACCGCGCCGCGCACGGCGCTGACGCGGCCTTCCGTGGAGGAAGCGGCGTCCATCGCGCGTCGCCCCGCCGTTTCAGGCGGCTTCGACGATCGGGCCGGGAGAACGCGCGATGGCACGGATCACGTCGGCGCGGCTGACGATGCCGACCAGTTTGCCGTCGCGCAGGACCGGCACGCGCTTGATGCGGTGGTGCACCAGCATGTCGGCCAGTTCCGTCACGGCGGTGGCTTCCCTGGCGCTGACGATGTGCGTGGTCATCAGGTCGGCGACGCTGTGCTGGTCGAGGCGTACGTATTCGAGGAACTCCGGCGCCAGATCGGTGCCGTCGGCCAGCAGCGCGAGCCACCAGGCGCGGCGCCTGACGTTCTCGGCAATGAAGGGGCGCATGAGGTCGCCCTCGCTGACCATGCCGAGCAAGTTGCCGGATGCGTCGCAGACCGGCACGGCGCTGATGTTGTTGTCGGATAGCAGGCGGGCGACGTGCGCGACGGTATCGTCCGCGCGCGCGGTGATGACGTTGCGGGTCATGATGCTGGCGGCGTCCAACATGGCCGGGTCTCCGTCGGTTGTGGGGCGGAGAGTCGGCTGGGCTGCGCGTGCGTGCATTGACGCAGGTCAAGCGGCGGCGTGCGCATCAACCTCGCGACGGGCAGCCTGGAATCAGCTCCGGTGGTTCCAGGACAGAGCCATCCGGCGCGCCGCACCAGCATGCAGGCCGCGCGCGAGCGGGCGTGCCACGACAAACAGCGCGAGCGCCAGGCCGATCACGGGCAGGCTGGCCGGTTCAGGCGCCGGTGCGGGCGCGGAGTCGAGGCTGTACACCGTCGGATCGACGCCTGGTCCGAGCGTGATCACCGGATCGATCAGCACCGCGCCGGATGAACCGGGGGTCTCGTAGAACGGCCCTGTCATGGCTGCGTTCAAGCCGAGCGTATAGATTTCTCCGGCCGTAAGGTCGCACTGCACCGAGAAGTTCGCGACGTTCAGGTTCGTGGTGCCGCTTTCCAGATCCGTGCCGCCGAGGGACGCCTGCGTGCAGTTCGGCGGCGTTGCCTCCGGGATACCGTTGGTGGTGCCGCCCTGGCACGCGCTGACGTTATCGGAACATAGCGGCCCGGCACCGACGATGCTGTCGGTGCCTTGCGAACTGTTGGCGTTGTCCCGGCAATCGTCCAGCGTCGCGATTTCATCGACGCCACCATAGCCGGGGCCGGCGTGGCCGCACACGAGCTGTGTGTCGTAAGCGCTGAAGAAGCCGTTGGACTGCGGGTTCAGCGTGGAGGAATAGAGCGTCGCCGCCGCGGTCACATCGACCCCGCCGACCGACTGCACTTTCACGTCGCCGAAGTCGATATCGACCGGCACCTGCGTGGCCGGGGTGCCGACGACTTCGAACTGATAGAACAAGTCGGCGCTGGCGATGCCGCTGGAATAGACGGTTGCGGGGTTGGTCATGTCGAGCGACAGCAGCCCGTCGGTGCCGTTTGCGACCGTCTGGTAATTGAAGCCAGCCGACTCGGTCTGGGTGCTCGATGTTCGCGTGTTCGGCAGCGTAAGCGAGGAAGCGACCGGCGCCGTGAATGCGCCGCGGACCACGCCGCCATCGAACAGCAGCGGCGGACCCGGTGGGTTCTGCATCTCGAAGTGATAGTCGTAGAGCGGGAGCGCCAGCACCGGCAGCGACGGCGTCACATTCGTTGCGCGTGCGGACGGGAGCGCGCACAGCAAGACGATGGCCGCGGCGAGGGCCAGGCACAGGCGCGGGGATCGCATTGTGGCGTTCCTTTCGGGTTGGCATCACGCAGGCACGCCACGAACCGGCCCGAGAGACGCATGCGCCGCTGTACGGACGCGTCCTGCCGCTCGGATCGTTGCGTACGAGGTATTTAACAATTGCAAATTATCCTGGCAGGGGATGTCTGGGAGAAGCTCTGCCGGTGCAATGGCTGGTTTCGCGGCAATGCGTGGTGGACCGCGGTGCAGGAAAGCGAGCAAGCAAAAGGGCGCGCAAATGGGGCTGAGGCAACGGGGACCGCGACACTCGCCCCGAGGGGGCCGCCGATGTTCCATCGTGACCAGGGACCAGAGCGCGGGCACGGCGAGGTCCCATGCTCTGCTTCGGGGCGGCAAGGGGCAGAGACGCGCCGGCGGAAATGGTGGCATAAGCACCGCCTCCAGCAACGTCGAGGTGACGACGCATGAGCGTGCGCGCAGGCCGTGAATTCCTGGCCATCCCCGGGCCGACGAACATCCCGGATGCCGTCCTGAACGCGATGCATCGCCCGGCGGTCGATATCTACGCCGGCCCGCTGCTCGCCCTCACCGACAGCCTGCTGCGCGACGTCGCGCGCGTGTTCGGCACCAGCGGCCGCGCCTACATCTACGCCGCCAACGGCCACGGCGCCTGGGAAGCCGCGCTGACCAACGTGCTGTCGCGCGGCGACAAGGCGCTGGTGCTGGAGAGCGGCCGCTTCGCCATCGGCTGGGGCAACAACGCCGCGCGCATGGGCGTCGAGGTCGAGGTCCTGAAGGGCGACATGCGCCGCGCCGTCCGGCCGGACGAAGTGCAGGCGCGGCTGCGCGCCGACCGGCACGGCAGCATCAAGGCCGTGCTGGTGGCGCAGATCGACACCGCCTCGGGCGTGGTGAACGACATCGCGGCAATCGGCGCGGCGATGCGCGCGGCGGATCATCCGGCGCTGCTGATGGTCGATGCGGTGGCCTCGCTGGGCTGCATGCCGTTCGAGATGGATGCGTGGGGCGTCGATGTGGCGATGTCCGGCTCGCAGAAAGGGATGATGACGCCGCCGGGCCTGGCGTTCGTCGCCGCCGGCGAGCGGGCGCGCGCGGCGCACCAGGCGGCCGGGTTGCGCACGCCATACTGGGACTGGACCAGTCGCGACGGCGACGAACACTACCAGAAATACGCCGGCACCCCGCCCGAGCACCTGCTGTTCGGGCTGCGCGCGGCGCTGGATCTGTTGTTCGCGGAAGGACTGGACAACGCGTTCCGCCGCCACCGCCTGCTGGCCGAGGCGGTGCGCCGCGCCGTCGGCGTGTGGGCAGAACACGGCGCGATCGGCTTCAACATCGCCAACCCGCGCGAGCGCTGCGACACCGTGACGACGGTGCTGACCCCCGGCGGCGATCCCGCGGCGATCCGCGGGTACTGCGACCGGAATTGCGGCGTGGTGCTGGGGCACGGCATCGGAGAGCTGTCCGGCAAGGCGTTCCGCATCGCGCATATGGGGCACGTGAATGCGCCGATGGTCCTGGGGACGCTGAGCGTCGTGGAGATGGCGCTGGCGGCGCTGGGCGTGCCACACGGGCGGGGCGGCGTGCAGGCGGCGATCGAGTGGCTGGCGGGGGAGGTGCGGGCGTAGGGAGGAACGAATCCGGCGTGAATGGCACGGCGCCCTGGTGGACAACCCTACGTATCCTCCATATCTTCCGTATGATTCGGATACAGGTGACCGCCCATGATCACGGTGTCTTCGGCCGAGTTTCAGCGAAACTTCGGAGTCTATCAGGACAAAGCCTTGACGGAGCCGGTCGCCATTACCCGCAACGGCCGCGAGCGGGTTGTGATGGTATCGGCAGATGAATATCGCCGCCTCAAGCGTCGCGCCCGGGAAGTGCTGGCCGTGGGCGAGCTGAGCGATGCCGAGCTTGCCGCCATAGAGCAAGCGGAAGTGTCGCCGCGATACCAGCATCTCGACAATGAGCTGAAATAGCCCACGTGCCGCTGCCGACCCCTGAGCCAGGCCTTGTGATCGCCTATGCCTATCTGTGGCGCGCTGAACATCGGCGAGGCCGGGACGAGGGGGCAAAGGATCGGCCTTGCGCCATTGTCCTGACGGCCATCGACGATGAAGGCGACACGATCGTGACCGTTGCCCCCATTACCCATACACCGCCGCGGCATCCTGATGAAGCAGTTGAAGTGCCGTTCGCAACCAAACAGCGACTTGGCCTCGACGCTGAGCGTTCATGGGTGGTGGTGAACGAAGTCAACCGCTTTGTATGGCCCGGACCAGATCTCCGGCCGGTATCACGTCAGGAGCCGGATCGGTTCGATTACGGCACACTGCCGCCGGGACTGTTTCGCCAGATAAGGACACTGCTGGCGAAGTGCGCCAGAGCACAGCGGCTACAGGTTGTGCCACGAACAGATTGACCCAGGCTGGCGGCTCGTGCTGCCGGAACCTCAGCGGAGCGGCCCGGTGTCCGAGACCACGAGGCCGAAAGGCGTGGTCAGGCGCCGAACGCCTTCAGGTCCGCGAGGTCGCGCCGGACGTCCTCGGCCGTGACGGGTTCGTTGACCCCGCGCGCCTTGAGAAAGTCGTCCAGTTCGAAGCGCGTCTCGAAGCCAAGCAGCTCGCGCAACTCGAACTGGGTGAGATCGCCGGCCTGGTACGCTGCCCGCGCGAGGCCCTCGAGCGCACGGCGTTCGAGGTCGGTGCCGCCGGCGGCGAGGCGCCGGGCGAGCTCGCCGGGAATGCGGACGGTGACCTTCACGATGTGAGCCTGGCAGAGGGCCGCGGCAGGGTCATGATCCTGGGGACGCTGGGCGTGGTGGAGATGGCGCTGGGCGTGCCGCACGGGCGGGGCGGCGTGCAGGCGGCGATCGAGTGGCTGGCGGGGGAGGTGCGGGCGTAGGGGCGCTGCCCGCTTGCCGGGGAACAGGGTGAGACGGAGGGTGAGGCGGGTTCGGGGAGCAGATTCACCACAAAGACACAAAGACACGAAGGAATCACAAAACGCGGCGACGAATGCCGTCCTTCAGGACAGGGCAGTTGAAATTCATCAGCAGGCCCACGCGGTGTCCGCTCAGTCGCAGATAGGTCAGCAGTTGCGCTTCATGCAGCGGTAACAGGCGGGCGACCGATTTGATTTCCAGCACAAGGCCGGGTTCCACCACGATGTCCATCCGATATTCGAAACTTAGCCGCCGTCCCTTGTAGATGACCGGCAAGGCCACCTGCTGCGCAAAGGGCAGGCCTGCCTCGCGCAGTTCCTGACACAGGCACGCCTCGTACGCCGATTCCAGTAATCCCGGCCCGAGATGGCGGTGCACCTCGATCGCCAGTCCAATGACCTGCCCGCTGATACGCATGAAGACCCCACTTTGTGCAATCTTCGTGTCTTTGTGTCTTTGTGGTGAATCTTTCCTTAAGCGACGTACCGTGATCCGACAGGCCGTCGGCAGGTTCGCACTGAAAAGGCCCTCACAGCCGCGAGCCGCCCCTCCACTCCCGCTCGACAGCTCAACCACCACCCCCATCCCCGAGTGCGGCAAAGCACCGCCACCACAGCGCGCCCGTCCGCAGCAGCCACGCGATATGCAGCCCGGCCGCCGCATCGTCCCACGGGCACGCGGCCGCGATGACCGCGGCGACATCGATCATGCCGGGATGGTGCGAGCCGCCCCATTCCAGCTCCGCCCCCGGCCCCAGCCCATCGCGCAAACGGCACTCGATCCGGTCGCGAGCCTGGTCCGCCAGCATGAAGAACGCCTCGCCCGCCGGGCCAGTGCAGCGCAAGAACACCCCGATCTGCGGATAGGGCAGCATCGCGCGATACAGCGTGATCCAGGCGGCATCGCGGACGATGGCAAAGCGCCGGTTGCGGTAGCCGCCCGCGGTATGCGGCGGCAATTCGCCGGACCGGTCGCGCTGCTCCAGCAGGCCGGCCCAGAAAGCGCGATCCTGCCGCAAATCCTCCGGACGCCGCCGCGGCGCGACTACACGGCGCATCATGCCCGGTCCCTCCCACCCGTCATTGACCCGCCTCCCCCCGCCCCCATAGCTTCGCCCGCATGTCAGCAACACTTCGCAACAGCCCCATCGCGATCCCCAGGGCGTGGCCCTTCGAGGAAGCCGCCAAGGTCGCCGCTCGCCTCGAAGCCTCTGGAAAAGGCGAGGCCCTGTTCGAGACCGGCTACGGCCCCTCCGGCCTGCCGCATATCGGTACGTTCGGCGAGGTCGCCCGCACCACCTGGGTGCGCAACGCGTTCACCGCCCTGACCGGCCTGCCCTCCCGCCTCATCGCGTTCAGCGACGACATGGACGGCCTGCGCAAGGTCCCCGACAACGTGCCCAACCAGGAGATGCTGAAGACATACCTCGGCAAGCCGCTGACCCGCATCCCCGACCCGTTCGGCACCCACGACTCGTTCGGCGCACACAACAACGCCCGCCTGCGCATGTTCCTGGACAGCTTCGGCTTCGAGTACGAATTCGCCTCCTCCACCGACTACTACGCCTCGGGCCGCTTCGACGCCGCCCTGCTGCGCATCCTGGAATGCTACGATCAGGTGATGCAGGTGATCCTGCCGACGCTCGGCCCCGATCGCCGCGCCACCTACTCGCCGTTCCTGCCGATCCACCCGCGCACCGGCATCGTCATGCAGGTGCCGATGGAGGCGCACGACGCAGCCGCCGGCACCGTCGCCTGGCGCGACCCCGACAGCGGCGAACGCTTCGAAACGTCGGTGAAAGGCGGCGCCTGCAAGCTGCAATGGAAGGCCGACTGGGCGATGCGCTGGTACGCGCTCGGCGTCGATTACGAAATGTCCGGCAAGGACCTGATCGACTCCGTAAAACTGTCCAGCCGCATCTGCCGCATCCTCGGCGCCCCGCCGCCCGAGGGCTTCACCTACGAGCTGTTCCTTGACGAGCATGCGCAGAAGATCAGCAAGTCGAAGGGCAACGGGCTGTCGGTGGACGACTGGCTGCGCTACGCCCCGCCGGAATCGCTGGCGCAGTTCATGTACAACGCGCCGCACCGCGCCAAGCGGCTGTATTTCGACGTGATCCCCCGCGCGGTCGATGAATACATCGCCAACGCCGACCGCATGCGCACCCAGAACGCGGCAGAACAGCAGACCAACCCCGCGTGGCATATCCACGGCGGACGGCTGCCGAACCACGCCGGCAGCCCGATCTCCTTCGCAATGCTGCTGAACCTGGCCAGCGTGGTGAACGCCGACACGCCCGACATCCTGTGGGGCTTCATCCGCCGCTACTACCCCGACGCCAGCATCGAGACCCAGCCCTTGCTCGCTCGCCTGGTCGATCACGCCATCGCCTACTACCGCGACTTCGTGCACACCAGGAAGCGCTTCCGCCAACCCGACGCCACAGAACACGCCGCGCTGGAAGACCTCGCAGCCACGCTGGAAGCGCTGCCGCCAGACGCCGATGCCGAAACCATCCAGAACGCGGTGTACGAAGTCGGCAAGCGCCACCCGTTCGCCGAGCTGCGCGACTGGTTCTTCTGCCTGTATCAGGTGTTGCTCGGCCAGCAGGAAGGCCCGCGCTTCGGCGGCTTCGTCGCGCTCTACGGCATCCCGGAAACCGTCGCGCTGATCCGCCACGCGCTCAGCCGCCCCGCGGAGGCCGCCTGAGCCCCCTGCCGCAATCGACCGCCGGCGACGCGCTGAAGGCTCGCCTGCGGCAGCTCCCCGCCGTGTTCGGCGTGTTGCTGCTGATCGGCGCGATCTACATCGTGCAGCGCGAGTTCCGCCACCTGCGCCTGCGCGACATCGGCCACGCACTGGGCGCGATCCCGCCGCGCGCGCTGGCGCTGTCCTTCGGCTGCACCGTTCTCTCCTACTTCGTGCTGACCTTCTACGACCGGCTCGGCACGATCTACGCCGGCCATAAGGTGCGCTACGGCCGCGTCGCATTCGCCTCGTTCTGCGCCTATGCCCTGTCGCACAACCTCGGCTTCGCCACGGTATCCGGCGCGGCGGTGCGCTATCGGCTATACTCCCATTGGGGCATGACGCCGGCGCAGATCGCCAAGACCGTGGCGTTCTGCAGCCTCACCTTCGGCCTCGGCGCCATGGTGCTCGGCGGCGCGATCCTGTTCATCGAACCGCGCGCCGTTCCGTTCTTGGGCCAGCATCTGCCGCCCGCCGCGATGTACGCCGCCGGCGCTCTGCTGTGGGTCATCGTCGCCGGCTACGTCACGCTGTCCCGCATCGTTGGTCGCTTCCGCGTCTTCCAGCTCGAGATCGACCTGCCCGGCTTTCGCATGGCGCTGCTGCAGGTGCTGCTGGCAACCGGCGATGTGGCGGTCACCGCAACCGTGTTCTGGCAGTTGCTGCCCGCCACGCCGCATCTGACCTGGCTGATATTCCTCGGCGTCTATGTCGGAGCCTACACTGCCGGCCTTGCCACCAACCTGCCCGGCGGCATCGGCGTGTTCGACACTGCCATCCTGCTCGGCCTCGAACCCTACATCGATGCCCCGCGCATCGTCGGTGCCATCGTCGTGTTCCGCCTCTACTACTACGTCATCCCGTTGTTCCTCGCCGGCACCCTGTTCGCCGGCAACGAGCTCGCGCTGCGCGGCGAAACCTTCTGGCGCCGCGTCGCTCATCGTCCGCCCGTGCAGGCAATGGGCCGCTGGAGCGAACCGGACTTCGCGGTTGCCAGCGCCACCGGCTCGGTCGCGCTGTGCGGCGTGCTGCTGCTTTGCCTCGGCGTGCTGGCCCCGCACGCGGACTATTCCTGGCTCGATCCTGATGTCGCTGACCTGGCAAACCAAGCCGGCCAGTTCGTGCCTTCGCTGATCGGCGCTGGCCTGGTGATGCTGGCGATCGGACTGTCGCAGCGCGTCAACCTGGCCTGGGGGCTGACCCTGGCTCTGCTGGTGATCGGCGCCGCCTTCACCGCAACACAGGACGACCGTTTGTGGGTAGCGGCCGCGCTGCTGCTCTGCATGCTGGTGGTGGTGCCGTTCCGCGGCTGCTTTTATCGCCACGCCCGGTTGCTCACCGGTCCGCTGCAATCGTCCGAGGCGCTGTCGCTGTTCGTCCTGGCGATCTGCCTGCTGGCGCTTGCCGTGACGCGCCCCTACGTCAACGGCCTGGCGAACAACGCATGGTGGGCCGTGGTGCTGTCGCGGCAGGTGCCGAACTCGCTGCGCCTTGCCGTGGCGCTGGCGATGATCTTCGGCCTGGTCGCGATCTGGCGCCTGCTGCGCCCGGGACGCGTGCAGTGGCTGCCGTGGGACGCCGCGGCGCGCGGGCGGCTGGTCGCACTGGGCGTGGTCCCGCCACGCCAGGCGGATGGTCTCGTGCTGGGCGAGTCCGAACGCGCCGGCATCCCGTTCCGCCGCTGCGGCCGCGTGCTGCTGGGCCTTGGCGATCCCGGCGGCGCGGAAACCGACCGTGTTTCGGCGATCTGGCGCCTGCGCGACCTGGCGCAGCAGGAGGGCCTGGATCCCGCCTTCTGGCGCGCCGGCCCGGGGCTGCTGAAGGTGTACGGCGATCTCGGCCTGACCGCCTTGCCGCTGGGACCGGACGGCCTGCCGCTGCCGGAGTCGCCGGACGAAACGCCCCCTGCCCCGCACTATCTGGTCTGCGTGGCGGAACGCGATCTCGGCACGCTGCTGCCGCTGTTGCCGGAGCTGGCGTCCAGGCAGGACGTGGCGATTGACACGGTGGTGTAGGGCCTTCTGTGATTGCGAGGCTGGCAGGCCGAAGCGATCCGACTGCGAGGCCGGTGCGGCTGGTAAGTGGCGATTCAACGCAGAGTAAGCGGAGAACCGCAGAGATCGCAGAGAAAGTAACGTTGATCCCTGCAAAGCCCCAGGTCGGGGGCATCGCAGGGATCATAAACTTCTTCTCTGCAATCTCTGCGGTTCTCCGCTGACTCTGTGTTGAATCGCCAGCAACGAGCTGCACGGGCCTCGCAGGCAGATCGCTTCAACCTGCCAGCCTGCAATGACGGCAACGCCGCGCCATCCGCTTCGTCGCTACGACGCGCCTCGCAACGACAGAAGCTCCCGCACCCGAGCCGCGGTCAGCGGCTGCCGGTCCACCACCACGCCAAACGGCGCCAACGCATCAGCCACCGCGCTCGGCAGCGCACCAACCGCGCCCATCACGCCACCCTCCGACATCCCCTTCGTGCCGCTGAATGTACGCCGGCTGGGGGTGTGCATGTGGATCAGCGTGATCGGCGGGATCAACTCCGCTACCGGCATCGCGTAATCGGCAAAGCTTCCCGTCACGTTCTGCCCGTTGTCGTCATACACGACGTGTTCCTGCAGCACGCCGGCGATGCCCAGCGCCACCGCGCCGTGCTGCTGTCCTGCGACGATGGCGGGGTTCAGCACGCGGCCGCAATCCTCCGCCACGATCCAGCGTTCCAGCGTTACCGCGCCGGTCTCTACATCGACCACTGCCTCGCAGACATGCGTGGCGTTAGAGAATGTCAGCGGCGGCGGATCGTAGGCGCGATGCGCCTCCAGGCCTGGCTCCATGCCTTCGGGCAGGCGCAGCGGATCCATGTAGGCAATACGTGCGATGTCGAGCAACCCCAGGCCGGAATCCTGCCATTCCCCCTCGATCTCCCGCTGCACGCGCCCTTCCCACAGCCGCAAATCATCGCCCGAGTTCATTCCCAGCAACGACGCGGCGATCGCGCACATCTTGCGTTGCAGCGTCTGCCCGGCGAGCAGCAGCACGGAGCTACCGGCGGTGCCGCCCCGCGCGCCGCGGCTGCCCATGCCGTACGGCGCGATGTCGGTGTTACCCAGATGCACGCGCACGCTGTCGATCGGCACGCCGAGGCCCTCGGCGGCGGCTTGCGCCAGCGCGGTTTCATAACCCTGGCCGGAACCCATGAGCCCGACCGACACATCCACGGCGCCGGTTGGCGCCACCTTTACCCAACCGGCTTCGTGCCCCGATCCGGGAATGCCCGCGGCACGATAGAACGCCGAACCATAGGTGTTCGCCTCGACGAAGCAGCACACGCCCATGCCGCGATACACGCCACGCGCCCGGTCGGCCGCCTGGCGCGCGCGGAAGCCGGGCACGTCGAATGCCTCGATCGCGGCTTCCAGCGTCTCGCGCGGCGTCACGTCTTCCAGCACCGGTCCGGCGGCCATCGTCCACGGGAGCTCCGCCGCGGTCAGCATGTTGCGGCGGCGCACCTCGATCGGATCAAGGCTCAGGTCGCGCGCCACGGCTTCCAGCGTGCCGTCCATAACCCAACTCGCGATCGACATCGGCGCGCGCATCGGTGCCGAACCGCATTTGTTGGTAAGTACAACCTTCATGTCGTAGGCGTAATCAGCGATGCGATACGGACCGGTCAGGCTCAGCACCGTCATGCGCAGCAGGTAATTCGCCGGATAGAAACAGTAGGCACCGAAATCCTCGGCAATGTTGACCGACAGTGCGGTGATCCGTCCGTCGGCATCGCACGCCGCACGCACCTGCGCCGTTTGCTCCCGCGCATGAGCCGAGGCCAGCAGGTTCTCGCCACGCTCCTCGCGCCAGCGGACCGGACGGTTCAGCGCGCGCGACAACGCGGCGATCGTCAGTTCCTCGCGGTACAGCGCGATCTTCTGCCCGAAGCCGCCGCCGATGTCGGGACAGATCACCGTCACCTGCGATTCCGTCAGCCGCAGCCGCGCTGCGAGGTTGGTGCGGTACGGATGCGGCACCTGCGTGCCGACATGCATCGTCAGGTGCTGGCGCCCTTCGTCCCAGATGGCGCAGCAGCCGCGCGGCTCCATCGGCACGTGCGTCTGACGGTGCTGCACGAAGCGCGTCTCGACGATGCGGTGCGCGTCCGCAAAGCGCCGGTCCGGATCGCCGCTGACGAAGCTCTGATGCGACACCAGGTTGTCAGGCAGATCGTCATCCACACGCGGCGCGCCGGGCCCCAGCGCCGCGTCCATGTCCGTCACGGCCGTGAGGATTTCGTAATCGATCCGCACAAGCTCCGCTGCGTCCTCGGCCGCCACACGATCGATCGCGACGACGCACGCCACCGGATCGCCGTGGAAACGCACCTTCGTCGTGGGCAGCGTCTCGACCGTGACCGGATGCAGTCCCTCGATCGGTGGCGCGAGACGCAGCGGCTGCGTCCACTGCGCCAGTTCCGCCCCGGTCACGACCGCAATGACGCCCGGCATCGCCCGCGCCGCTGCGGCATCGATGCCGGCAATCCGTGCATGCGCGTGCGGCGAGCGCACGAACCGCGCATGCAGCGCGCCGGCGAACGCGATGTCGTCGAGGAAGCGCGCATTGCCGGTGAGGAACCGGCGATCCTCCCGCCGGGGGATGTCGCGGCCGATCGGTCCTTGCTCGGTGGTCATCGGTGCGTGCAGCCGTTACTCACGAGTGTTCCGCCCTCCACTCCGGGAACCGCCGAGAGCCTTGCATAAACCGCACGGCCGGTGGCGCGGAACCGCGCCATCTCCTGGTCAGCGCCCTTTGACGGACCGCCAACGCGAAGACAGGCGTCGCAGCGCTCCGCCAGGGCCAGGGATATCGGCATCATGATCTCCTCATAGGCCGCATCGCCGCTTCCGGCTGCCGCAATGATTGGCAGAGCCAGGTTCACGCCGATGACCGGAATGTGCCCGGCCCTGAACAATGCCAGCGCGGCGTCATTCAGCGCGGACAGATTCGCGGCCCGCTGCGCCGCGTCGGCCCCGCCGGCCGTGTATGGGCCTGCCACCATGATCCACATTGCGCGTCCCTGGTACGGTCTGCGACCGCAGCATGACGCACCGCCGGGTGCCGCGCCACGTTGCCAGTCCCGCCGCTTTGCTGTCATGTACGGGCAACCGACACGAGGCCCACCATGCCCTTCCTGACCGAACCT
This sequence comes from Acetobacteraceae bacterium, assembly GCA_036489395.1. GTDB lineage: Bacteria > Pseudomonadota > Alphaproteobacteria > Acetobacterales > Acetobacteraceae > JASHVB01. The sequence goes on from DASXFW010000010.1 coordinate 58,188, forward strand.
GAACCGGAACGCGGCGCAGTATTGCCTGTCATTCCCGGCATTTCCCGCATCGTCGCGCCCAATCCCGGGCCAATGACCTATTACGGTACCAACACATATCTGATCGAGACCAGCGAAGGCCTTGTCGTGCTCGATCCCGGCCCGGAAGGCCATCCAGAACATGTCCAGGCGATCATGCGCGCCACCGGCGGCAACATCGCGCTGATCCTGGTCAGCCACACCCATCACGACCACATCGGCGCGGTGCCTGAATTGCAGGACGCATGCGGCGCACCGGTCGTCGCCTTCCGCGTCAGCGGCGCCGACGATTTCGAGGCGGACATCAAACTCGCAGACGGCGACAGCGTCGCCGGCATGTTGGCGCTGCACACACCCGGCCACGCATTGGACCACCTGTGCTACGCGCTGCCGGCGAAGGACGGCACCGCGGTGTTGTTCTCCGCCGACCACGTCATGTCGTGGTCCACCAGCGTGGTCAGCCCGCCCGGCGGCGACATGGGCGACTATTTCAACAGCCTGCGTCTGTTGCTCGATCGCACCGACGACGTGTTCCTGCCCGGCCACGGCCCCACCTTGCCGCATCCGCGCGACCTGGTGCGCGAGATGCTGCATCACCGCCAGGTGCGGGAAAACACGATCGCCGCGAAGCTGACTCGCGACGGCGCGGCGGACACGTTCAAGCTGATGGACACGATCTATTCGCAGGTGCATCCGCGCCTGCGCCGCGCGGCGGAACGCAACGTGCTGGCGCACCTGCTGAAGCTGGAAGCCGACGGCAAGGTCGTCCGCGACGGCGATCTGTGGCGCGGCGTCGCGGCAGAAGCGGATACATGACCAGGCTTTGGTTCCGGACGAAGCGCTATGGGTGGGGCTGGACACCGGCCAGTGTGGAAGGCTGGCTGGTGATGGCGGGTTTTCTCGCCGCGGTCGTGCTCGACGCCGCGGTGCTGATCTATCGCACACGGCACGGCGTGCCGATGTTTCCGGCGATGGTTACGTTCTATTTGTGTCTCGCGATTCTCATTGTGGCGCTGGTGCTGGTCTGCTGGAAGACCGGCGAACCGCCGCGCTGGCGGTGGGGCCATTAACATGACGATCCCCAGCCTCGACGTCGATCCGTTCTGTCGGGAGTTCTTCGACGATCCGTTCCCGGTACACGCCGCCCTGCGCGATGCCGGACCCGTGGCATACCTGCCGCGCTACGACGTGTTCGCTGTTGCGCGTTACGAACATGTGCAGGCGATGCTGCTGGACTGGCAGAGCTTCTCGTCGGCCCGCGGCGTGGGGATCAGCGACTTCGCGAAGGAAAAGCCGTGGCGCCTGCCCAGCCTGTTGCTGGAGAAGGACCCGCCGCTGCACGACCGCACGCGCAAGGTGATGGACCGCGTGATGTCGCCGGCCGCGGTGCGTGCGCTGCGCGCGGAATTCGCCCGCGCGGCCGATGCGCTGATCGACGAGCTGCTGCAACGCGAAAGCTTCGACGCGGTGCGCGACCTGGCCGAAGCGTATCCTTTGACCGTGTTCCCCGATGCGGTCGGCATGCCGCCGGAGAACCGGCGTTACCTGCTGCCGTACGGCAACATGGTGTTCAACAGCTTCGGCCCACGCAACGAATTCTTCGAGACGGCGGTGCAGGATGCCGCGCCGGTGCTGCAATGGGTGCAGGCGCAGTCACGGCGCGAGGCGTTGTCGCCCACCGGGTTCGGCGCGGTGATCCACGCCGCGGCCGCCAGCGGCGAGGTGACGTCGGACGAAGCTGAAGTGCTGGTGCGCTCGCTGCTGACGGCGGGCGTGGACACCACGGTGAACGGCATCGGCGCCGCGGTGTATTGCCTGGCGCGATTTCCCGACCAATTTGTGAAACTGCGCGCCGATCCGTCGCTGGCGCGCGCGGCATTCGAGGAGGCTGTGCGCCTCGAAAGCCCGGTGCAGACCTTCTTCCGTACCACGACGCGCGATGTGGAGATCGGCGGCGAACATCTCGGTGAGGGGCAGAAGGTGCTGATGTTCCTCGGTGCGGCGAACCGCGATCCGCGGCGGTGGGAGCAGCCGGATGAATACGACATCGTCAGGCGGAATGCGGGACATGTCGGGTTCGGCTTCGGCATCCATGCCTGCGTCGGCGCGGTGCTGGCGCGGCTTGAGGGCGAGGTCGTGCTGGGCGCGCTGGCACGGAAGTGCGCGGCGATCGAGATCAGCGGCGAGCCGAAGCGCCGCTACAACAACACGCTGCGCGGCATGGCGAGTTTGCCGATGACGCTGCGGGCGGCGTAGATGCGGTCGCGCGCCCCGTCATTGCGAGAAGCGGAGCGGCGAAGCAATCCCGTGCGTGACGAGCGTTCCTCGGCTTCTCACGCACGGGATTGCTTCGTCGCTGCGCTCCTCGCAATGACAGGGAGGCCACACGCGGGCAAGAACAGGGAAACACATCCATGCGCATCCACAACCTCTACTGCGATGACAACGGCGAATCGCACTGGCGCGACGTCGAAGTGGACTACGTGGAAAAATCCGAGGCCGGCCGCATGTCGGCGCGCCTACCGGCGACCGGCATCATCTTCCGCCAGACCCGGGCCGAGCACGACCGGCCGTGGCACCCGGCACCGCGGCGGCAGTACATCATCAACCTCGATGCCGGCGTGCAATTGACAGCCAGTGACGGCGAGGCGCGGGTAATCGGCGCCGGGGAGGTGGTGCTGGTGGAGGACACCACCGGCAAGGGCCATCTGTCCAGGTCAGTAAACAACCAGATGCGGCACTCGATCTTCGTGCCGATCGAATAGCGGAGAGCAAGCGATGCGGATTCATAACATCTACGTGGACGACAACGGCGAGACCCACTGGCGCGACATCGAGGTGGAGTGGGTCGAGGAACGCAACGGCAGCAAGCTGTCGAAGCGCCTGCCGGCGACCGGCATCATCTTCCGCGAGACCGGCGGCGATTACGACCTGAGCTGGCATCCGGCGCCGCGGCGGCAATACATCATCAACCTCGACGGCGGCGTGCAGATCACCGCCAGCGACGGCGAGGCGCGGCAGATCGGCGCCGGCGAAGTGATCCTGGTGGAGGACGTGCGCGGCAAGGGCCATCTGTCGAAGTCGATCGGCGGCAAGATGCGGAACTCGATTTTCGTGCCGATCGATTAGCGCCGGTTATTGCGCGTTGACCCCGGACCGCGGCGGCGCCAGAGGCGGGGGGAGAGGCAGGGGCAGAGGCAGAGGCTCCCCCTCCCCTTGAGGGAGGGGGTTGGGGGGAGGGGGGCATACCGCCACGGTCAGCGGACGTACGCACCCCTCCCCCAACCCCCTCCCTCAAGGGGAGGGGGAGCCTCTGCCTCTGCCCCTGCCTCTCCCCCCGCCTCTGCCTCTGCCTCTGCCTATACCTATACCTATACCTATACCTCTGCCTTTGCCTTTGCCTTTGCCTCTGCCTTTGCCTTTGCCTCTGTCTTCGCCTCCGCCATGGCGCGCAGAATCGCTTCCACCAGCCGGTCCTTGCTAACCGGCTTGGCGACGAAATCCGTCATGCCGGCGGTGCGGCACGCCAGTACGTCCTCGGGGAACGCGTTGGCGGTCATCGCCACGATTGGCACGTCGCGCGATGGTCCCTCCATGCGGCGAATGGCGCGGGTTGCTTCCAACCCATCCATCTCCGGCATGCGCATATCCATGCAGATCACGTCGTACCGGACCTGCATCGCCGCCTGCACTGCCTCACGCCCGTCGTTGGCGACATCGACCTGAACGGCGAAATCCCGCAACATGCGGAGAGCGACAAAGCGGTTGGTGGGATTGTCCTCGGCGAGCAATAGCCGCAGCGGCCGGCCCAGCCACTCCAGGCGGAGCCGCAGCGTGTCGGCGGTGTGCTTCGGGTCGCGCGGATGCGCCCGCATCTCCTGCCCGAGCTTCAGCGTGAGGCACACCCGGAAGCGGCTGCCGTGGCCGAGCTGCGATTCAACGCCGATCGAGCCGCCCATGTGCTCGACGATCTGCTTGCTGATCGCAAGCCCGAGGCCTGATCCGCCGAAGCGTCGGGTTATGGAGCTATCGGCCTGGATGAACGCGTCGAACAACGTGCCGAGATGCTGGTCGGCGATGCCGATCCCGGTATCGGTCACGACCCATTCCATGCTTGCCGCATCGTCGGTGCGCCCGAGGCAGTGGACTTCGACAACGACCTCGCCCGCCTCGGTAAATTTCACTGCGTTGGAGACCAGGTTGTGCAGCACCTGGCGGATGCGGCCCGCATCGCCGAGCAGCACCGGCGGCAGTTCTGGATCGCTCTCCACCCGCATGGCAACGGTCTTCTCCGACGCGTGCGGGCCGTGCACGCTCAGCGTCTCCTGCGTCAACGTGGCAGGCGAGAACGGCGCCTCCTCGAAGCTCATGCGGCCGGCATCCAGCTTCGAGAAATCCAGCACGTCATTCAGAATCCGCAGCAGCGAGTCGCCGGAATCGCGAATGGCCGTCACCACTTCCCGCTGCTCCTGCGACAGCGCATCGTCGAGCAGACTGGCAGCAAGGCCGAGCACCGCGTTCAAGGGCGTGCGGATTTCGTGGCTCATCATCGCGAGGAAGGCCGACTTGGCGCGGCTGGCTTCCTCGGCAATGCGCCGGCGTTCGCGGTGTTCTTCGGCTTCCCGTTGCAGGTCCTGCATGCGCTGGTGATCGCGTGCGCTCTGCTCGACTGCGCGGCGTTCGCGGATGTCGCGCACCGCGGTCACCACTGCGTCGCCGTCGCTGAGGGAGATGCCGCGCGACAGCATCTCGATCGGGATCAGGACGCCGTCTTCGGGAAGCAACTCGAGCTCGAGCGACGGACCGTCGCGCCCGGGACGGTACGCCGGCGCGAAGTCGGTCAAGGCACGAGCCGTCACCGTGGCGAGATCGAGTCCCACCAGGGCGCAGAAGGCGCGGTTGGCGTCCAGGATACGGCCCTTCCGGTGCACCAGGATGCCCTCGAACGCGATCTCGGTCAGTTGGCGCAGCCGCGCGTTCTCCTGTGCGACGCGTACGGCAGCGCGGCGGTCCACCGCGGCGCCGGCGCGCGCCAGCAGCAGCACGACGATGAATTCCGATCCGAACACCACGGTCAGCGGACGCAGCGACAGGGCGTCCGGCGTCTTCGTTATCGACTCCCAGTCGGAGAACGGCAGGATGGCCGAGATCGAGGCGACATGCAGCGCCGGCAATGCGATGGCGACGATGAACGTGGCGCGCAGTGTGCCTGCCTGCTTCGCGTGGCGCAGGCCCAACGCGCCGACGGCGGTGCAGCCGAGCATGGCCAGCAGCACCTTCGTCAGGTCGTAGCCCAGCGTCATTGGTGCAGCCATGCTGGCCATGCCGACGAGCAGCATGCAGGAGTTGGCGGACGACAGCAGCGATCCGGCCAGCAGCGTATTGCGCCAGCCCTGGTCGCCGAATGCCATGATGCTCAGCGCGGCACCGCTTCCTGCCGCAGCCAGCAGCACCGCGAGCGCCGTTGGCTGCCAGGCGATCATGTCGTGCATGAACGGAAAGAACGCCGCCAGCGAGCAATGGAAGGCGAGCCACGCGACGACCCCCAGCACCACGGCCGCCACTGCCGTGCGGGCGATCGGCACGGGCGTTGCCCGGCCGTCGATGGGCACCAGCGCGAAGCCGGCGTGGCAGCCCAGCAGGCTGGTCAGCAGGGCGAGGGCGAACAAGCGGGCATCATGCGCGGACAGGAATTCGGCCAGCATGGCGTCGCAGATTGGACGCAAAGGATTAACCAACCGCTACCGGCTCGGGTGTCTGCGCTGTCATTGCGAGTTGCCCGCCGGGCTTCGGCCGACCCGCGACTGGATGAAATGGCATCGACGGCCTGACGCAGGTTCCCCCCTCCCCTTGAGGGAGGGGTTGGGGGAGGGGTGCGTACATCCGCGGTCGGTGGATGAACGCACCCCTCCCCCTGGCCCCCTCCCTCAAGGGGAGGGGGGAACCTTGTTTCTTGTTAGGCCACCTGGCCGAGGCAATCCCGATCGTAACGAGCAACGGCTTGTCGCGAACGAGATTGCTTCGGCCAAGCGGCCTCGCAATGACAGAGGGCTGCCGTTTCATCCAGTGCGGGTCAGCCGCCAGGCGGGTGGGGAACTCGCAATGACAGGAAGGCGACAGCGATTTTGCGCCTGCCGATTCATCTTTGCGCAAGGTCTCGCCAGTAACCTCGTCGGATCGGACACGCAGAACGCAATCCAATGGAGTGGCGGCCCCATGCCGCAGCGCGATGGCAAACAGCACCCCTGCCGGGCCGACGCCGCGGCGGCACGGTGGCGCTTGCCCTCCTGGCGTGGGCGGCGCTGGGAGGCCCTGCCGCGGCGGCATCGCTGTCCGCGCGAGACGTGCAGGTGATGGGCCGGGCTCTGGCATTCCTGCAGCCGCCACCGGCCAGCGGCGAACTCGCCGTGATTTATGCGGACGGCAACGCGGCTTCGAAACAGGACGCCGAGGCGATCGCCGCGGAGCTCGGCGACGGCCTGCATGTCGGCAGCGCGGTGTTGCGGCCGCGCCTGGTGGCAAGCACTGCGGTGGCGATGGAAGGCTTCGCCGTGGCGATCGCTGCCACCGGCGCCAATGGGCCGCCGCTTCGCGCCGCGATCGACGCGAAACGGGCGCTGTGCGTCACCGCCGATCTGGCCGCCGTGGAGGCAGGGTCCTGCACCATGGCCATCCGCTCCGAGCCGCGCGTGGAAATCGTTGTCAATCACGCCGCGGCGGTCGCGTCCGGCGTCGAGTTCGTCGCCGCCTTTCGCATGATGATCCGGGAAATATGACCATGCAGAACACTCGAGCTGTTCAAGCTGCCGCGTTGCGCCTGCTGCTGTGGCTGCTGTGCGGAGCCGCCGCGGCAACGACAACGCCCGCGGGGGCGCAGTCGGTGGACTATGGCGCGCTGGAGCAATTGTTCGGCGAACCGGTGACCACCGGCGTCACCGGCAAGCCGCAGCGCGCGACCGACGCGCCGGCCAATATCGAGATCATCACGCAGGACGATATCCGCCGCTCCGGCGCAACGACGATCCCGGACGTGCTGCAATTCGTTGCAGGGGTGGACGTGCGGCGCGAGGGGCTGGGCAGCACCGATGTCGGCATCCGCGGCTACAACCAGGCGTCCAATCCGCACCTGATGGTGCTGGTGAACGGGCGGCAGGTGTACATGGTGGATTACGGGCGCATCGTGTGGGACGCGCTTCCGGTGCAGCTCGATGAGATCCGCCAGATCGAGGTGATCAAGGGGCCGAATTCGGCGCTGTACGGCTTCAACGCGGTGGGCGGCGTGATCAACATCATCACTTACGATCCGCTGCATGACAACGTGAACGTCGCGACCGTGCGCGGCGGCACGCAGGATTACCTGGACGGCTCGGTGGTTGGCACCGGCCATATCGGCGACAGCGCCGGCGTTCGCCTGTCCGCCGGCGGCTTCCGCGCCGACGATTTCGCGCCGGGACCGCTGACCGGAGACGATCGCTATGCCCGCCAGTCGCCGTACAGCGGCAATTTCAACGGCGACATGCGCTGGCAGATCACGCCGAGCGTCGAGGCATTCGCCGACGCCAGCTATGGCCACAACCGCCTGGCGGACCAGGAGCCGCCGGGTGTGTTCGGCACCGAGCAATTCGTCACCAGCTCGATCCGCGCCGGGGTGAACGCGGATACGCGGTTCGGCGTGGTCAGCCTGTCGGCATATCGCAGCGACGCGCGGGTCGGCATCGACAATGTCAACGACGGCGTCCCGATCGACGTGGGGGAGTACCAGTCCAGCTACGTGGTGCAGGGCAGCGACCTGGTGAAGCTAGGGGCGGATCATACGCTGCGCTTCGGGCTGGAGTATCGCGCCGACGCCGACGATTCAGGCGACCTCGCGGGTGGGCGGATCAGCAACAGCATCTATGCCGCCAGCCTGATGTGGGACTGGCAGGTGACGCCGGCCGTCACCGTAACCAACGCGATCCGGGTCGATGACATGAAGCTGCACTATGCTGGCACGCTGCTGCCCGGCACCGGGCTGACGACGGCGGATTACAACCGGGTATCGCTGGTCGAGCCGAGCACGAACTCCGGCATCGTGTGGAAGGCGACCGAGGCCGACACGTTCCGCCTGACCATAGCGCGCGGGGTGCAACTGCCGACGTTGCTGCAATACGGCCTGCAGATTCCACCGGGCTTCTATGCGCCGCCGGCGTTCGTCGGCAACCCCGACCTGCACCCGTCCATCGTGTGGAACGAGGAACTGGATTACGACCGCTCGCTGGCGGCGATACGATCGACGCTGCGCACGGCGGTGTTCCTGCAACGCACGGACGACGTGATCGCGTGGCCGTTCGGCGCGCCGTTCAGCTTCGCACCGAGCGGCCTGCCGGTGTTCTTCTCTGCGAATGTCGGATACAGCACCGCGGCCGGAGCCGAGATCGGCATCAAGGGACATAACAGCGCGGGTTTTCATTGGAACGCCAGCTACAGCTTCGTCTCGACGACGGATCATACCGTGCTGAACCAGACGCCTCCGCCGACCAGCATCGTGGAATACGGGAACAGTACGCCGCGGAATGTGGTGATTGGCGGGATCGGCTATGCCCGGGACAAGTGGGAGCTCGACGTGCAGGCGCGCTGGCAGTCGAGCTATCTCGACTTTCGCATGAACCCGCAGCGCACCTATCTGCTGCCGATCGAAATCGACAACTATCTGACCGCGACGGCGCGGGTCGGCTATCGGGTGACGGATCGGGTGACGCTGGGACTGACGGCGCAGCAGTTCAACCAGTCGCAATTGCTCGAGACGGCCGGTCCGCCGGTGGAGCGGCGGATCATCGGCAGCGTGTCGGTAAGGATGTAAGGGCTGGCGTGGGAGATTCTGTCATTGCGAGCTCCCACCGGCCGGCGGCGGTTGAACCGCCCGGGATGAACCCGTGCCCTACTGTCATTGCGAGGCCGCCTGGCCGAAGCAATCCCCCTGGGGAGATTGCTTCGGCCAGGCGGCCTCGCAATGACAGTAGAGGGCACCCTTCCCACCCCCCGCGAATAGACTATCGTCAACCTCCACGACAACGGCGAGCCGGGACACGAAGGCATCCAGACCTTCCTCCGGCCTCGCGACGGAGGAAACGAAATGTTCGAACGCCTGGACGAAGCGCCGTCCCTGACCGGCAACCAGTTGAAGATCATCGCCGCGGCGATCATCGGCGACATGCTGGAGTTCTTCGACTACTTCCTGATCGGCTTCGTGCTGGCATTCATCATCAAGCCGTGGGGCCTGACCTTCGGCCAGTCGGCGATCATCCTGCTGTCATCCGGCGTCGGCGCCATCCTGGGCGCATTCATCTGGGGCCGCATCGCCGACCTGATCGGGCGCCGCCGCGTCTTCGTCGCCACCGTCATCAATTTCTCCATCGCCACCGGCTTCCTGGCGCTGACGCCAGAGCATGGCTGGATCTACCTGTCGATCTTCCGCTTGTTCGTCGGCTTCGGCGTCGGCGGGCTGTACTGCGTCGATCTGCCGTTGGTGCAGGAGTTCGTGCCTACGCGCCGACGCGGCTTCATCGGCGGCATCGTTACCGTGTTCATTCCGTTCGGCGTGATGATCGCGTCCGCGCTGGGCGCGTTCCTGGCGCCGGAGATCGGCTGGCGCGGCTTGTTCGTCGTCGGCCTGGCGCCGGCGTTGTTCACCCTGGTGATCCGCGCCTGGGTGCCCGAATCGCCGCACTGGCTGCTGTCGCAGGGCCGGCCGGAGGAAGCCCGGCGCTCGCTCGCCTGGGCGTTGCAGGTGCCGGCGGAATCCTTGCCGCTGCCCGAGGCCGCGGAAACGCCGGAGCCCAGCCGGTGGCTCGACTTGTTCAAGTACCCGCGCAGCCTCGCCGTGTCCTGGATGGCGAGCATCGGCGCGCAGACCGCCGGCTACGGCATCATCCTGTGGGGGCCGACGTTGTTCGTGCTGCAGCTCGGCGTGACGCCCGCCTATGCCGCCTATCTGTTCATTTACATCACCGCCGCCGGCATCCTTGGCCGCATCGCGTTCTCCGTCATGTCGGAGGCGATCGGCCGCCGCAATGCCGGCATGCTGTGTGGCTTCGGCGGCGCTGTGTGCGTCGCCGCCGCGGGCCTGCTGCACAACGTCATGCTGGGCAGCGTGTCGCTGTTCTGGCTGTTCATCGTGCTCGGCGATTTCTTCTACGACGGCGGGTTCGCGATCATCGGCCCCTACATGGCGGAGGTCTGGCCGACGCGGCTGCGCGCCACGGGCATGGGCTCGGCATACGGGTTCGGCGGGATCGGCAAGATCATCGGACCGTTGGGGCTGGCACTGATCGTCGGGTCCTCCAACGTGGTGAAGCCTGACGTGACGGTGGCGGCGATCCCGGCGTCTTTCCTGTTCCTTGCGGCGTGGCTGGTGCTATGCGGGCTGGGGTTCCTGGTGTTCGGGTTCGAGACGCGGGACCGGTCGCTGGCAGCGCTGGATGAGGGGTATGCGGGGGACGGGGCGGCGGTCGGCGGAAGGAAGTAGGGTATCGGACGACCCTGGATGATATTGCCATGCATGTCCGAACGTGCCAATGCGTCGCACCCTGAAGGCAGTATCCACCTTCGATCCTCCTCCCGGCCACCTCAGGAGCTCGTCCGTGAACCACGTTGCGCAGCTCGGTCCCCACCTGCGCCATGCGCGTGAGAGGCGCGGCCTCAGCCAGCAGAAGGTTGCCGAATCCTTGGGTCTTCCTCGGACGGCCGTAACGAACATCGAGAGTGGGAACCGGTCCGTTTCCACCACGGAGCTGACGAAGCTTGCTCATCTGTATGATCGTCCCGTCGCTGCATTTCTGAACGACGAGGCAATCGCGGCCGATGATGCTTCCGTTCCACTGGAGCGCGCCTTGCAGCAAGTCAGCAACGAGCCTGGGTTCAGCGAGCCGATCAATCATGTGCTGAACCTTTGCGTTGAGGGCGCGACGCTGCGCGGATTGCTCGGACAGTCTCTCGAAGGCGCCTTGCCAGACTACGCAACCCACGTCGCATCCCCCGGCGCGGCAATCCGCCAAGGCGACCAGGTTGCACACCAGGAACGGCGGCGCCTGGGACTGGGCGATGCCCCGATCGGCGACATCGCGACTCTTGTCAGTGGCCAGGGGATCTGGGCCGCCGCCTGCGATCTTCCCGACGACATGTCGGGGCTGTTTACCCATGACCGGCGCGCCGGGCTCGCGGTCATCGCCAACGCAAGGTATGCCGCCATGCGTCAGCGTTATTCCTACGCGCATGAGTATGCGCATGCGCTTTTCGATCGTGCGGAGCCGTACCGGCTCACTCGACGTGCCAACGCGGACGAACCGGTGGAAATGCGAGCCAACACGTTCGCGGCATCCTTCCTGATGCCAAAAGGCGGTATCGCGGATCAGCTCAAGCTGCTCGACAAAGCCAGGCCCAGCCGCCAACAACAGATCGTATATGACGTGGCGGGAGATGTTGCCACCGAAACGGAAATCCGCCCTCGTGCCGGGTCGCAGACGATAACGTGGCAGGAGATCGGGACGATCGCTCGCTACTTTGGCGTCAGTTATGAAAGCGCGGTCTGGCGTCTGAGGAATCTCAATTACATTGGCCCACCGGAGGCCAGGGTACTGCTGGCGCAGAAGGACAAGCGGCGGCGTCTTGAGGACATTCTTAAGATGCGAGTTGACGACTTTACTTCGGCGCCGGCCGATTCGGATCAGGAACTGCGAAACCAGATCGTGCGGCTGGCGATCGAAGCATTTCGCAGGGAGGAGATTTCGCAGGGCCGTCTTCGCGAGCTGGCGCGCAAGCTTGGAATTCGCGGCAGCGATCTGATCGAACTGGCGGAATCCGCAGGCGGCACCTGACATTTCGGAGGGTGGATGGTAGCCGCGACAGTAGTGGCGGACGCATCCGTCCTCATCAACTTCCTCAGGATCGACCGGATGGAGCTCCTCGGGCGCCACCCCAGCCGCTTTCTGGCTACCGACCATGTAGAGGCCGAAATCGAAGATGACGCGCAGCGTGCACGTTTCAGCGCGGTGGTCGCCGCCGGGCACATTGAGACCTGCAGCGTCACCGAGCCCGACGAACTCGCGCTGTTCATGCACCTCGGCGCCGGCCGGCGGCTGGGAGCAGGGGAATGTTCCGCTATCGCTGTTGCCATTACGCGACGTTACGCAATTGCCATCGACGACAACAAGGCCGTGAATCGAGCGCTTCGTGAGGCGGGCCTGACCGCCACCCAACTCGAGATCATGCGCACGCCCGACGTAATCGTGGCGCTGATCCGCGCCGGCACTCTTACCGTCGAGGAGGCCGACAACATCAAGGATGACTGGGCCCAGCGTCATCGCTTCAGAGTCAAGGCAGCCTCGTTCAGAGATCTGTTATAACCGGTCGGTTGAGCCTCCATGCAGCGCGCGTCCTCCGATCAATGCCACAAGCTTTGCCACCGCCCCACCACACGCTATACCCCACCCAGCCGCCGCCCAGCCGCGGCCCCGAGGAGGAGCACGCACCGGAATGGACGCCACCGTCAGTGAAGACGCCGACTTCATCGCGCGTGCCCGCGCACTGACGCCGGTCATCAACGCCGCCTCCGACGAGATCGAGCGCCGCCGCGAGCTCCCCCCCGACCTGCTGCAAACCCTGCGCGACGGCCGCTTCTTCCGCATGCTGCAGCCGCGCTCGATCGGCGGCGCCGAGCTGCGCCCCACGTCCTTCGCCCAGGTGACCGAGGCGATCGCCATGGGCGATGCCTCCACCGCCTGGGTCACCTGCCAGAACAACGGCTGTTCCATGTCGGCCGCCTATCTGGCGCCGGAAACGGCGCGCGAGATCTTCGGCCCGCCCACCGGTATCCTCGCCTGGGGTCCGCCCGGCGCGCCGTATGAAGCGCAGCCCGTCGAGGGCGGCTATCGCATCAGCGGCAAATGGCGCTTCGCCAGCGGCAGCCACCACGCGACATGGCTCGGCGCGCATATGAAGATCGCAGGCACCAACGGCAAAGTTCGCACCATGCTGTTCCCCAAGACCAGCGTGAAGATGAATGATATATGGCATGTGGTGGGGCTGCGCGGGACCGGCAGCGACGAATACGTCGTCGATAATTTGTTCGTGCCGCAGCACCACACCATGGCCCGCGACACCTCGGCCGAACGCCGCGAGGATGGGCTGCTGTATCGTTTCACCAGCAACCAGCTCTATTCCTGCGGCTTCGGCGGCGTGGCGATCGGCATCGCGCGCGCCACCATCAACGCGTTCCTCGATCTGCCCGCCAACAAGGTGTCGCGCGGCGCCGGCAAGCCGATGCGCGAGAACAACGTGGTGCAGTCGCAGCTTGCGCAGTGCGAGGCGCGGCTGCGCTCGGCCCGTGCCTTCCTGCACACCACATGGGAGACCGCCTGGCACGACGTGGAGCAAACCGGCGAGCAAACCGCCGAAGATCGCGCGATGATCCGCCTCGCCTCGACCTGGGCCATTCAGTCGTCGCGCGAAGTGGTCAGCACGCTGTATCATGCCGCCGGATCGATCGCGATCTTCGAGGACCACCCGTTCGAGCGCCGCCTGCGCGACATCCACACCGTCGCGCAGCAGTCGCAAGGACGCCAGTTGCACTACGAATCAGTCGGCCAGATCCTGCTCGGCATGGAGCCGGAAAACCAATTCTGAACGGAGGAGAGACCAATGCCTGCGCAATCGCTCAATCACTACACGATCAAGGCGCGCGACATGGAGGCGACGAAGAACTTCTATGTCAACGTCGTCGGCCTGACGGTCGGCGACCGCCCGCCGCTGACCTTCCCCGGCTACTGGCTGTACTGCGGCGACGTGCCGACGGTGCATTTGCTCGGCTACCAGGAAGGCGAGGCGGTGATCCCCGACGGGCCTTCGTATCCCGCGAAGACCGGCCGGTTGGACCACATCGCGTTCTCCTGCGTCGATCTGAATGGCATGCGGAACAACCTGGAAGGCCGCCGCATCAAGTTCGACGAGCGCGTGCTGCCGCGGCTGAACATGACGCAGTTATTCTACTTCGATCCCGACGGCATCGCGGTGGAATGCAACTTCCCCGCGGACGAGACCGAACGCAAGGCGGCGTAACGATCCGCGGCTCGCCGCTTACACCCCCCGTCATGGCCGGGCCATGTCCTTGGGCTTGACCCGAGGATTGACCCGGCCATCTACGCAGGGCCCGGGCGTGCTGGCGTCGTCGCCGCTGAATCGATCGCCCCTGCTCATCGGCCGGTCCGATCCAGAAGCGCGTCTTGCCGTTGGTCTGGCCGATCGCATCCTCGTATTCGTCGGACAGTTCGAACCCGAGGAACCCGAACAACTTTCCATAGAACGCCTTGGATTTCTCGTAGTCGCTGACCCGGATCACCAGGTGATCGATGCCGACGACACGCACCATGTCGTGCCCTCCCGCCAGACCGGCGTTCAATGGCCGCCATTTCCTGGAGCGGCCGCCCCTACTCCGCCGCCTCCGCTCGCGCTTCTACCCCCGACGCCGCAGCCCGCCGCACCCGTACCCGCCGGATCCTCCGCGGGTCCGCATCCAGCACCCGGAACTCCAGTCCTGACGGGTGGCTGACCACTTCCCCCTTCGCCGGCACCCGCCCGGCCAGCGTAAACACCAGCCCGCCCACGGTATGGATGTCCGAATCCCGTTCATCCTCGCTCAGCACCGGCCCCAGCTTCGCCTCGAACTCCTCCACCGGCATCCGAGCATTCAGGTCCAGCGACCCGTCCGGCCGTTCCGTCAGCATCGGCGCATCCGGATCGTCGTGTTCGTCCGCGATGTCGCCGGTAATCGTTTCCACCAGGTCCTCGATCGTCACCAGCCCGTCGATCCCGCCGTATTCGTCCACCACCAGCGCCAGGTGCATCCGCGCCGCGCGCATCTGCGCCAGCAGGTCCAGCACGGGCAGTTGCGGGGCAACGAACAGCGGCTTGCGCATGATCGCCTCGACCGAGAACGCCTCGGGCCGGCCGACATAGGCGAACACGTCCTTCAGGTGGATCATGCCCACCACGTCGTCCAGTTGCTCGCGATAGACCGGCAACCGCGAGTGCCCGTCCTCGCGCAGCAGCTCCACCGCTTGCTCCAGGGTCGCGTCCGAGCGCATCGCCACGATGTCGGCCCGAGGCACCATCACGTCGGCCGCGGTGGTCTCGCGCAGGCGCAGCACGTTGGCGATCAGCAGCCGCTCGTGCCGGTCCAGCTCGGGAGGCTCGCCCGGCAGCACCTGCGCGTCGGCCGCCTCCTGCACCAGCTCGGCGATCGACTCGCGCAGCGATTGCTCGGGGTGCCGGCGCCGCACCATGCCGCGCAGCCGAGCGAACAATCCGGGCCGCACGCCGCTCATGCCCGCCGCCAAGGGTTGGGGACGCCCAGCCGGTGCAGGATGCGGGTCTCGGCCATTTCCATCCGCCGCGCCTCGCCCGCCGCCAGATGGTCGTGGCCGGACAGGTGCAGCGCGCCGTGCACCACCAGGTGCGCCAGGTGGTGGGCGGGACGGCGGGCGGCGGCGGCGGCCTCGCGCCGCACCACGCCCAGCGCGAGGATCACCTCGTGCGCCGGAGCCGCGTAGGTCAGCACGTTGGTCGGCTTGTTGCGGCCGCGGTGGCGGGCGTTCAGCCGCCGCACGGTGCGGTCGCCGGCCAGCACCACGGTGCCAGTGGCGCCGGCCGCGGCGGCCGCCCGCGCGGCGATCCGCGCCGCTTGCGGCACCAGCCGGCGCCACGCCGGCTCGGCGACGATCACCTCGATCCGTTCATGGCTCCCCGCTTGCGCGGGGCATCTACTTCCGGGTTCCATGCCTATTGTGCCGCGTCCATGACCAGATGCCGCGACGGAGCAGGAATCGCGTGCGCCAAGTCGTTCGCTGCCTCGATCCACGTATCGATTGCATCCTGCACGTTGGCGACCGCTTCCTCCGGCGATGCGCCGTCGCTCATGCAGCCGGGGAGGTCGGGCACCAGCGCCAGGAAGCCGCCGCCCTCGTCCGGTGGCAGCGGTTCAATCACGACGGGATAGGTCAGCCGAGGCATCAGAGGGTCCTTACCGCGGCGACAAACGCGGCGAGCTTGCGGATATAGACCGGCTTGATCGGCCGCTTATACGGGATGGTCAGCTTTTCCGCCATCATGGGGTGCCCCACCTTGTAGTGCGACCCGCCACCGCGCGGCGGCTCACAGAGAATGCCCTGCTGGTGACACAGCGTTTCAACGTCGCGGATCGTCCAATCGCCGACCGGATTTCGCCGCATCCGCTCCAGCACATCGTCCACATCCCTTCCTTCACTTCCCCACCGCCTCGTCGCGGGAGCGCCGCGCCTCGCGCCGCTTGTCGCCCTGCGCCGTGGCGCGCTGGTCGTACGCATCGACGATCCGCGCCACCAGCGGGTGCCGCACCACGTCGCGCGAGTCGAACCGCACCACGGCGAGGCCCGGTATCCCCTCCAGCGTATCCAGTGCATCGCGCAACCCGGACGTCACCCCCGACGGCAGGTCCACCTGCGTCAGGTCGCCGGTGACGACCATGCGGGTGCCCTCGCCCATGCGGGTCAGCCACATCTTCATCTGCATGGCCGACGTGTTCTGCGCCTCGTCCAGGATCGCGTAGGCATGCGCCAGCGTGCGGCCGCGCATGAACGCCAGGGGCGCCACCTCGATCTCGCCGTTGGCCATGCGCCGGACCACCTGGTCGGGCGGCATCATGTCGTGCAGCGCGTCGTACAGCGGACGCAGATACGGATCGACCTTCTCTTTCATGTCGCCGGGCAGGAAGCCCAGGCGCTCGCCCGCCTCCACCGCCGGGCGCGACAGCACGATGCGGTCCACCTTGCCGGCCTGCAGCATGGCGACGGCCTGCGCCACCGCCAGGTAGGTCTTGCCCGTGCCGGCCGGGCCGACGCCGAACACCATCTCATGCGACGCCAACGCGTCGATATACGTCGCCTGCCCCGGGCTCCGCGGGCTGACCGCACCACGCCGCGTGCGGATCGCCGGCAGGTCGGACAGCGGCAGCCGCGGGTCCACGTCGTTCTCCGCCAGGCGGATCGCTGCCTCCACCTCCGGCCGCCCGACCACTTCCCCGCGTTCCAGCCGGCGCCACAGGCCTTGCAGCATGCTCTGCGCCGCATCGACGCGCGTCACCTCGCCGGTGATCGCGACGCGGTTGCCGCGGCACGACACGCGTACGCCGAGCGCTTGCTCGATGCGGACCAGATGGCGGTCATGGTCGCCGAGCAGCAGCGGCAGCAACGTGTTGTCGGAGAACTGCATGGTCACGGCCTTGCCGGCCTGGGAAGCGGGGGTGGAAGACGCGGTGAATGAGGTCTGGCTCAAGCGCAGGCTCGCTCCTGGATGAGGGTTGCGGACAGAGAGTTGGGGAGTGCGGCGACGATCCGCACCTCCGATTCGCGTCCGATCAGCGTAGCCGGTCCGGATAGGTGCACCGGCTGAAGAAATGATGAACGTCCGGCGATCTGGCCCGGGTGGCGGCCAGGCCCAGTGAACAGCACCGGCATCGTCAGCCCGACGCAACCCGCGTTGAAGCGCGCCTGCTGTTCGCGCAGCAGCGCCTGGAGCTCGGCGAGCCGCTGGCGCTTCACGTCCTCCGGCACCTGGTGCGGCGCGCCGGCGGCGGGGGTGCCGGGCCGCGGCGAGTAGCAGAAGCTGTAGGCCTGGGCGAAGCCCACATCCCGCACCAACCGCAACGTGTCCGCGAAATCCGCGTCCGACTCGCCGGGGTGGCCGACGATGAAATCCGACGACAGCGCCAGGTCCGGCCGTGCCGTCCGCAGCTTGTCCACGATCCGCAGATAGTCGGCCGCCGCATGCTTGCGGTTCATCGCCGCCAGCACGCGATCCGACCCGGACTGCACCGGCAGGTGCAGAAATGGCATCAGGACAGCCACGTCCCGATGCGCCGCGATCAGGTCGTCCGTCATGTCGCGCGGGTGCGAGGTGGCGTAGCGCAGCCGCAGCAGCCCGGGGTGTTCTGCCAGCTCGCGGATCAGCCGCCCCAGGCCCCAGGTGCCGCCGTCCGGCGCCTCGCCGTGCCAGGCGTTCACGTTCTGCCCCAGCAGCGTGATCTCCCGCGCACCCTGGGCAACCAGCCGGCGCGCCTCGGCGATCACCGCAGCAGCCGGCCGGCTTTGCTCCGCCCCGCGGGTGTATGGCACCACGCAGAAGCTGCAGAACCGGTCGCAGCCCTCCTGGATGGTCAGGAAAGCACACACGCCCTGCGGCGCCGTCGCCTCCGGCAGGAAGTCGAACTTCGCCTCGGCGGGGAAATCCGTATCGATCACCGCCCCGCCGGCCCGCGCCGCGCGCGCCACCAGTTCCGGCAGACGGTGATAGGTCTGCGGCCCCAGCACAATATCGACGAACGGCGCGCGGGCCAGGATTTCCGCCCCCTCCGCCTGAGCGACGCAGCCGGCGACCGCCAGCACCATGCGCCCGCCCTCGGCCGCCCGCGCCTCCTTCAACCGCCGCAGCCGGCCGAGCTCGGAGAACACCTTCTCGGCCGCCTTGTCGCGGATATGGCAGGTGTTGAGGATCACCATGTCGGCGCCATCGGGCACCTCGACCGGGGCATAGCCAAGGGGCGCCAGCACGTCCGCCATCCGCGCGCTGTCGTACACGTTCATCTGGCAACCCCAGGTGATCACGTGCAGGCGCTTGCGCCAGGTTGCCGAGGTGTCGCCGCGTTCGGCCAAACTCATCGTCCAAACTCCACCCAACCCGGCCGGATCACCCCGGCGCGAGGGGCAGGACACATGTTCGACCGAGTCGGCGGGGTCAAGCGGCGCAGTGCGGGAATGCCCTCGATGGTTGCACCAGGCACTCTGGCAGATGGACGCGGTGTCATGTCAAGCGGTAAGCGCATGACGACCCGGACAATCGCATTGGCGGCCGACTGCTGTCGGCCACTGACCCAAGGCGGGGGCGGACCATTACGTGGTTTGGTTCGCACGGAGGACGAGCAGAGAGCCACCGGGATCACGGAGGTCGTGTGCCGCCACCCCGCCGCACGGATCCGCCCGGAATTCAATTGACTCCGGTGTCTGGTGGTTCCTGGTGTCTGGGTATTCGTTGCAATGTGGCACACTGGGAAAGTACCTCCGTGTTCCCCGTGGCCCTCCGCTCGTCCTCCGTGCGAAGCAAACAGCCGAACGGGCGGCACCGGCTTTTTGTCCGCGGCCCCCGATCCGCCCTCGGACCAACTGCGATCGTCGTGGTATGACGGAACCATGGCGGTGGTTGGGTTGGCACCCGGCCGTGCCGTGGTAGCCCGCGGCGTGTCATGGCGGCGCTGGCCAACGCGGCGCGGCCATAGCGGCATGTTCGGACGGTCTCCCCCATCGCCTTGAGGGAGAGGGTCAGGGGGAGGGGTCTGTCTTTACGCATCGACCCCTCCCCCTGGCCCCCTCCCTCAAGGGGAGGGGGAACTTCGCAGGCGCCGCCGCTTCGTACAGCCCCTCAGGCAAACGCCGGCTCCGCTGTGGCGGCCTGCATATCCTCCGCCACCCCAAGCGGGCGCGCCGGCCGGTTCTGTCGCAGCGTCGCGGCGCCCTCCGCCACCGTCCGCCACACCGCCTGCGACAGTGCCTTGCGGTCCGGATAGCGCGCCGGGTCCAGTGCGCCGTGCAGCACCACCGTGACGCGCAGCCCCTTGTGCTGCCCCAGCCGCCAGAAATGCGACGCGATGTCCATGTCGCCGTACCACGCGAACACCGGCCGGCTGGCGCGTCCGGTCGGCAACCCGCCCAGCCGGTCGTAAACCACCGAGACCGGCTGGATCAGCGGCGCCACGTCTTCCCCCTCCGCTGTCACCGCGAAGAACGACGACCGGAACGGCAGCACGCGGGAACCGTCGGAACTGGTGCCTTCGGGAAACAGAATCAGATTGTCGCCCGCGGCGAGCCGCCGGCGCATTTCGTCGCGTTCCTGCAAGGTGCTGCCGCGCTGACGCGTCACGAACACGGTGCGCCCCAGTTTTGCGATGGTGCTGACCACCGGCCACCCGGCGACGTCCGCCTTGGCGACGAAGCACCCGTCCAGCACGCCGCCCAGCACCGGCACATCGACCCAGGACGAATGGTTGGACACGAACACCACCGGCCGCGACCCGCCGACATGTTCGCCGATCACCCGCACCCGGAGCCCGAGCAGCCGACTGAACACCGCCCAGTACCAGCGCGCGAAGACCACCCTCGGCCGACCGGGCAGCAACAGGCACATCGCCTGCGCGGGCACGGCGGGCAGGGTCCAGACCAGCACCGTCAGAAAGCGCCGGATCACGCGCGCCCGGCGGGTGAACTTCCGCCCTTCGTCCGCATCGTGCGCCGCCGCGTCCAGTGCGCCATGCGGCGGGTGGTGCGGCAGGCTGGCTTGCGCGCCTCTGCGGCGCAATCGACGTGGCAATTCCCGCATGGTCCACGCATACCCGCCGTTTCTTGACCGGACAATGGCGCAAGCGTGACCGTTGCGCGAACATCATTTCGGTCGAATGGCGTTAGATTGACGTGATGGCCGCAGCTCCCCTTCCGCCCTCGCCGGGCCTGACCCGGCACGCGACGCGCGATCCGCATCAGGGCGAGGCGACCAGCGGCGATGCCGCCTCCCCCCCGTGTCATGGCCGGCCCACGGGTCGCGCCAAAGGAGAATTCCGTTTCGATACACGGATCGTGCTGAAGCGTATGCGACTCGCCCTCCCGCCCGTACTGCTCTTTTTGCTCGCCACCGCCATCCCCGCACGCGCGGCGAACCCGCAGCCCTACGCCACGAAGCTGGCGCCCACCCATATCGCCCCGCTCGACACCGCGTTGCACGACGCGTCCAGCCTGATCGCATTGCAGAAGAAAGCGCCGGTGGGAGGCTTCGCACTGGTGCAGCGTACCAACCAGGACGTCGGTCGTTTTCAGGCCGTCCTGAACAGCTTCGGCTACTACAAGGCGCAGGTCACGGCGACCATCGATGGCCACCCGGCCAGCGACCCCACCCTGCCCGACCTGATTGACCACGCGCCCGCGAACCCGCCCGTCCCGGTCGATGTCAGCTTCGAACCCGGTCCGCTGTTCCATCTTGGCCGCGTCTCGATCCACGGGACGCTGCCGCCCGGCGTGCAGTCCGCCACCGGTCTCTCCACGGGCGAGCCCGCGCTGGCGGCGAGCGTCGTGGGCGCGCAGGAGCGCATGCTCGATGCCATCCGCAACGACGGCTATCCGCTGGCCAAGGTGGAACTGCCCCCGGTCACGCTGCACGTCCATGACAACACGATGGACGTAACGATGAACGTCACAACGGGGCCGACGGCGACGTTCGGCCCGATCGCCATCACCGGCCTGAAATACGCGCGCGAATCGTACGTCCGCAAACGCCTGCTGCTGCACCAGGGCGAGAAATTCAGCGCCGACGCCATCGACAAGGCGCAGCAGGACCTCGCCTCGCTGGGATTGTTCGCTGTCGTGCGCATCGTCACGGCGACGCAACTGGACGCCAACGGACAACTTCCGCTGACCGTGCAACTGACCGAGAGCAAGCTGCACACCGTCGATGCCGGCATCGGCTATTCCACCGACCTCGGCGTCAATTTCAACGTCGGCTGGCACGATCGCGACTTGTTCGGCAACGGCGAGCAACTCAACCTGACCGCGCAGATGAACCTGGGCGGCAGCGCCGAGACGCAGCCCGGCTACCAGTTCCTGGCGCAGTTCATCAAACCGGACTTCCTGCGGCGCGACCAGTCGCTGGAACTCGATCTCGGCGCGATCAAGCAGGCGCTGGAAGCCTACGACCAGCGCGCGGTGACGCAGAAGGCCGCGCTGGACCGCAAGCTGTCGCCGCACTGGACCGTCAGCTACGGCATTTCCGGCGAGCAGGAGGAGATCGCGCAGGAGGACGTGGATCGGCACTATGAGCTGGTGGGCCTGCCGCTGACCGCGAAATACGACACCACGACCAGCTTGTTCGATCCCACCAGCGGCGTGCGCGCGCTGTTTTCGGTAACGCCGACCGGCGCGCTCGGCTCGCAGGACTCCGGGTTCGTCATCATGCAGGCATCCGGCTCGACCTATTTCGATTTCGGCACCAAGGGTCACACCGTGCTCGCGCTGCGCGGATTGCTCGGCGAGGTGCCGGGCACCAACGTGTTCTCCTTGCCGCCTGACCAGCGCTTCTATGCCGGCGGCAGCGGGACGGTGCGCGGCTTCAAGTACCAGTCGGTCGGCCCACAATTCGCCGACGGCAATCCCGAGGGCGGCACCGCCATCGCCGCCGGCACCGTGGAACTCCGCCAGCGGATCATCGGCAATTACGGCGCGGTGGCGTTCGTCGATGCCGGCCAGGTGACGTCGCAGGGCGCACCGTTCACCAGCGCCTGGCGGGTCGGCGCCGGCGTCGGCTTCCGCTATTACACGTCGATCGGACCAATTCGGCTTGATGTCGCGGTTCCGGTGAACCGGGAGCCGCATGGCGACGCTTTCGAGTTATACATCGGCATTGGCCAGGCATTCTGAATGAGGCGTATCGCGAAGTGGCTCGGCTGGACCCTGGCGATCATCGCCGGGGTCCCGATCATCCTGGTTCTGCTGTTGCTGGCGGTGGCGAACACCGGCCCCGGCCAGCGCTGGATCGCGGGCCTGGTCCCGACGCTGACCGACCACACAGTGGCGGTGGAGGGACTGTCCGGCCGCTTCCCGGACCGGCTGCGCGCGAGGCAGGTGGCACTAACAGACGCCAAAGGCGCGTACCTGACCGTTGATGGCGTGGCACTGGACTGGTCGCCGATGCGGCTTCTGCACGGCGTCTTCGAGGCCAGCCGGCTCGACGCCACGGCGGCGGAGTTCCGGCGGGAACCGCTGCCCGGCAAGTCCAGCGGCAGCAGCGAACTGCCGGTGAAGGTGATCCTGCACCAGTTCCAGGTGGACCGGATCACGGTCGATCCGGCCGTCGCGGGCCAGCCCTACGTGGTCGCCGCGCATGGGTCGGGCGAACTGGATTCGTACACCGCTGGCAGCGTCCGGCTGGCGGTGCAGCGGCTGAATGGCGGCGGTCAGTACAACGTGGATGCCACAATCAATCCGACGGTTCTTCGTGCCGACATCAAGGCCAGTGAACCGCCCGACGGCCTGATCGGCGGACTGACCGGCATGCCCACCGTTGGGCCGATCAGCATCGACGTCGCGCTCAACGGCCCACGCAATGCCGTAGCGACGCGTGTCGCCGTCAGCGCCGGGCCACTGCGCGCCAACGCCGCAGGCACGCTCGACCTGGAGCACAACGCGGCCGACCTGACGGTATCCGCCAACGCGCCGGCGATGACGCCGCGGCCGGACGTGGCGTGGCAGAGCGTCAGCCTGAACGCGCATGTGCGAGGCCCGTTCGTGAAGCCGAACGCAACCGGCCAGGTGCGCATCGCCAGCCTACGCGCGTTCGGCGCCGGCGTTACGGAGCTGACCGCCAACCTGGCGGGCAACGAGGGCCAGGTGCACCTGCAAGCCTCGATCGACGGCCTGACCCTGCCCGGCCAGGACCCCACCCTGTTCGCCAGCGCGCCGGTAGTGCTGGATGCGACGGCGCAGCTCGATGCGCCGGGGCGGCCGGTCACCTTCACGCTGCATCATCCGCTGATCGACGCCCACGGCACCGCCCGCACCGCCGGACCGTTGCAGGCGAACGTGGCGCTGACGCTGCCGCGGCTGGAGCCCATGGCGAAGCTCGGCGGCACCAGCCTGCAAGGCCAGACCGCGCTGAACCTGCAGGTGTCGCGGCACGCCGACACGACGGATGTCGCGCTGAATGGCACCCTCGCGGTGACCGGCGGCCAGGCGCAGGCGCAGGCCCTGCTAGGCGACGCGGCGCATATCGACCTGGCCGCCAGCGTTACCGGCCACAATGCGACGCTGCAGCGCCTGCACATCACCGGCCGGCAGGTGGACGCAACCGCGCAGGGCGGACTGATCGACAACGTCGCCAATCTCGATTGGACCTTGCGCGTCGCCGACCTGTCCGCGGTCGAGCCGACTCTGTCCGGCCAGCTCCAGGCACAAGGACAGGTCAGCGGACAGGAAGCCGACCTGACCGCGACGGCCGACGTGACCGGCGAGATCGGCACCCCGGGCGTCCAATCCGGCCCTGTCAGCATCAAGCTGCGTGCCGAGGGCCTGCCCAACAAACCCCGCGGCTCACTGACCGCCCAAGGGGCGCTGCTCGGTGCGCCGGTGAACGTGGCGCTGGACGTGCAGCAGCAGACCGGCGGCTTCCAGGTCACCATCCAACATGCCGACTGGAAGAGCCTGAACGGCGGCGGCGAGCTGACCTTGCCGCACGGCGCGAAGCTGCCGGTCGGCCAGCTCCACCTCCGCATGACGCGCCTCGCCGATCTCCAGCCCCTGCTGGGCAAGGCGATCAACGGCAGCGTCACGGCGAGCGTGAATGCCACCGACACCGCCGCAAGGATCGCGCTGACGGCCCGCAACGCGACGCTGCCGGGTACCGCCGGCATCGGCACCGCCGCCTTGAATGCGACGATCGAGAACCCGCTCGGCCAGGCCTCGGTCGATGGCACGCTGACGCTGGACGGCATCCGCGCCGGGTCGATGGCCGGATCGGCGCGGCTGACGGCGCGCGGACCGACGAACGCGCTGGCACTGAACCTGACGGCGAATGCGCCGGCCATCTCCGGCGCGCCCGCACGCATCAGTGCCGCGGCGACGCTGAACGCGACCGCGCGAACACTGACGGTGTCGTCGCTCGATGCCACGTGGCATCAGCAGCCCGTGCGCCTGCTGGCGCCGACCCGGATCGCCTTCGCCAACGGCCTGGCGATCGAGCATCTTCGCGTCGGGTTGCATCAGGCAGTGCTGGCGGTGCAGGGCCGGCTGAGCCCGACGCTGGACCTGACCGCGAGCCTGCGGAGCCTGCCCGCGAATATGGCCACGCTCGCGGATCCGTCGCTGCACGCGAGCGGCACGATCTCCGCCGATGCACACCTGAGCGGAACGCCATCGCGCCCGAACGGCACGATGAAGCTGGTGGCATCGGGGGTCCGGGTCAACGAGGGGCCGGGTGCCGCGCTGCCGGCCGCCAATCTGCTGGCCACCGCAACGCTGGCCGGCACCGCGGCCCGCGTGGACGCCAGGCTGACCGTGGGTTCGTCGCGTGTAACGGTGACCGGCACGGTGCCTCTGGGCGTGAGCGGGTCGGTCGATCTGCGCACCGCCGGGCAGCTCGACCTGGCGGTGCTCGATCCCATCCTGACAGCGGAAGGGCGACGCGTGCGCGGCACGCTGACCGTAGATGCGGCGATCCACGGCACGCTGACGGCGCCGCTGGTCGTGGGCACGGCACGCCTCACCCACGGCGCAGCCGATGATTTCACCCAGGGCCTGCATATCTCCGACATCGCGGCGGAGCTGCGCGCCGATGGCGAGCGCCTGCATCTGGTGAGTTTCAGCGGACGTGCCGGACCCGGAACGTTGCACGGAAGCGGCACGATCGACCTGCGGCCGCCGATGCCGGTGGACCTGACGTTCGCCGCCAGCAACGCGCAGCCGATCGACAGCGACATCGTCAACGCGCGACTCGATGCGCAACTGGCGGTGCGGGGCGACGTGGCGGGCACGCTGGCGGCCAGTGGCACGGTGCACGTGCTACAGGCCAATGTTCAGGTACCGGAGAAACTCCCGAGCAGCGTGGTGACGCTGCAAGTGCGCTACGCTGGTCAGCCGCCGCCGCCGCCGGCACCCGTGCAGCAGGCCGCACCGACCAATGTGACGCTGAACATCACCGTGGCCGCGCCGGAGCAAGTGTTCATCCGCGGACGCGGACTGGATGTGGAACTGGGCGGGCAGGTTCGCATCGGCGGCACGGCGTCGGCGCCGCAGCCGACCGGCGGCCTGACGCTGCGACAAGGCACATTCAGCGTCGCCGGCCAGACGCTGACATTCGCCTCCGGCACCATCAACTTCACCGGGGCGGGAATCGGCGATCCGAGCATCAACCTGGTAGCGACCACCACGGCGAACAACGTCACCGCGACGCTGACGATCAGCGGCAGCGCGCAAGATCCGAAGATAACGCTGTCCAGCACCCCGCCGCTGCCGCAGGACGAAATCCTCGCGACGCTGTTGTTCAAGCAGAGCGTGGCAAGCCTGAGCCCGTTCCAGGTTGCGGAGATCGGCGCGGCACTGGCATCGTTCTCGGGCGCGACATCCGGGTTTGGCGACCCGCTGGCCAATTTGCGCAAGACGCTGGGGCTGGACCGGCTGTCGGTGGGCAGCACCGCGAGCGGTTCGCCGACGCTGCAGGCGGGCCGTTATATCGCGCGCGGGGTTTACCTGGGCGCGCAGCAGAGTGCGTCGGGCAACGGCACGCAGGCGACGGTGCAGATCGATCTGACCAAGCGATTGAAGCTGACGACGAGCGCGGGCACGGGCTCAACAAGCGCGACGGGGGCCGCTGGTGGTTCGAGTGCAGCAAGCGTTGGCTTGACGTATCAATTCGAATACTGAGCAAGAAACCAGGTCCCCCCTCCCCTTGTGGGGGGACCTTTGGACGCAACTAACAAGAAACTACCCGTGTCATGGCCGGGCTTGTCCCGGCCACCCACGTCTTTCCCTTGCCGGCCGGGGCACAGTCGTGGGTGGCCGGGCCAAGCCCGGCCATGACACAACAGGTACTGCCGAGCGTTTCATCCAGTGCGTGTCAGCCGCCAGGCTGGTGAACTCGCAATGACAGTCTGAACGTTGACACTCGATACCACCGAAGCCGGACGCGCATACGCCAAGCCGCCCTGCGGGGCCGGGTGGCTCGTTACGCGTCGGTTGCTGGGCAGGTTAGGCACTGTTGACGAATAATCGCTGCAGTTGACGCACGGTCGCATAATGTCGTCATGCCGACCACCGGGCACTTGACCCGGTGGTCGGCATGACGGGGCAAAGGCCGGTGCCTCACTCAACCGATTCGATTATTCATCAACAGTGCCTAACCGTCCCGACCTGGCCTCGATCGGGGCCGCACCCTTGCTCCGGAACGAACTGCCGGAGCGCGAGAAGGATGAAGGGTGATGCCGGCAGCGGGAGTGTTCCGCGGCCGGCCGTGTTGACGCGGCCAACCCGATACGCCAAATACCCGGCCCTTCCGGTGGCGGGCGTAGCTCAGTTGGTTAGAGCGCCAGGTTGTGGTCCTGGATGCCGTGGGTTCGAATCCCATCGCTCGCCCCATCCCCCCACGCGACCGGGTCCGTCACATCGCCTCCTTCAGGCCGGCCCGCACCAGCAGGGCGTTGGCGGGCATCGTGGTCAGGAAGCCCACCATCATCGCAATCTGCATCATGAACCAGTAGTCCAGATGGTCGGGTCCCAGCCGCGGAAACGGCAGCCCATGCGACACCGCCATCGAGGCGAACATGCCGCAGCCAAACGGGTTGCGCCGGATGATCCGCACGGCGGCTCGCCGGCGTGCTGGCCGGCCTGGACTGGGCCGCCGGCCTCGCCGCCGATGCGCTGCTGACTGTCCCCGCTGCCGGCCTGCGCGGCGAGCAACGGCCGCATCCACCACCGGGTCGCGCTGTGGCCCGTCGCCGCACGCGACGCGCTGCGCGCCCTGCTGTCCGCGCCCGGCCGTCGCGCGGTCGCGCGGTTCTCCGACCAGCCTGGCATGCGGGTGGTTGATTTCCCGGCGTGTCCGTGTGACCCGTTCCTCCGCATCGACACGCTGGAAGAGCCTGCGGCGGCGCAGGCTCTGGCCCGGACGACGGGGAAGCAGGGATGACGAAGACCGTAGCGATCGCCGGACTGGGCGCCATCGGCCTGCCGCTCGCCCGCGCGCTGGATGCCGGGGTGGAGAACCTGGCTCTGGTCGCCGTCGCGGCGCGCGACCGCGCGAAGGCCGCGGCCGCGCTGGCCGGCTTCCGCATCCCGCCTCGCATCGTCGATCTGACCGCGCTGGCCGAGGCCGACATCGTCGTCGAAGCTGCCCCCGCCGCGGTGTTCGAGCCGATCGCCCGGGCCGCCATCGAGGCGGGTCGCATCTTCGTTCCCGCCTCGGTCGGCGCGCTGCTGCCGCGCCTGCACCTGGTGCAACGCGCGCGGGAGACCGGGGCCCGCATCGTTGTGCCCACCGGCGCCTTGCTCGGGCTGGACGCCGTGCGCGCCGCGGCCGAGGGCCAGGTGGACAGCATCGCCATGGTCACGAGAAAGCCGCCCGCCGGCCTGGATGGAGCGCCCTACCTGGTGCAGCACGACATCCACGTGCTGGGCCTGACCGAGCCGCTATGCGTCTTCCGCGGCAATGCCTTCGACGCCGCCGCCGGCTTTCCCGCCAACGTCAATGTCGCCGCTGCCCTCGCGCTGGCCGGTGTCGGGCCAGAGCATACGCAGGTGGAGATCTGGGCCGACCCCGGCGTGACCCGCAACACCCACACCATCCGCGTCGAAGCGGCGGCGGCGCGCTTCACCATGACGATCGAGAATGTGCCGAGCGAGGAAAATCCGCGCACCGGCAAGATCACCGCGCTGTCGATGCTGGCGTGCCTGCGCGGTCTGGTCTCGACGCTGAAAGTGGGAAGCTGAGCGCCCCATCTGCGCATTGCGGGGCGTCGCCGTTCCGCGTCAGCCCCCGGGGGCTGGGAACCCGCGCAGCACCTCCCCACGGTTCGCTCGGCCGCGACTTATGCGACCATCGGTCACGTATCGTCTGTCTGATCGGGAGGTACAAGCGGCGTCAGGGAAGCGATCAACTCCGGCAACCTGGCCTGTATGACATCCCAAATCGTATCGAGGCTGACTCTGGCATAGGCATGGACCAGCCGATTCCGCATGCCGATGATCTGACGCCAGGGAATCTCGGGATGAGCGGCACGGCACGGGTTGGATACGAGCGACGCGGCTTCGCCGATGACCTCCAGGCTGCGGATCACGGCGTTCTGGTGCAGCCTGCTGGCGAAGAACTGCGCCTTGGCCAGATCGGCAGCGAAGCTCCGTGCCTCGTGGGCAGCGACGAGCATGTCCAGCAGGAGCGGTTCATCCCGCGACATAAAGCGGCTCTGCCTCGCGGAGGATTCGGCGGCGGCGCAGATAGTTGGGGCTTGTCTCGATGGCCTGCCGCTCGACAAGATC
Organism: Acetobacteraceae bacterium; assembly: GCA_036489395.1. Taxonomy (GTDB): domain Bacteria; phylum Pseudomonadota; class Alphaproteobacteria; order Acetobacterales; family Acetobacteraceae; genus JASHVB01. The sequence goes on from DASXFW010000010.1 coordinate 87,326, forward strand.
GACGGGGCGGCCCAGTGCCTGTTGCAGCACGTTCTCGAGATCGAGCAGTAGGTCGATGGTTGGTTGGATAGCCGGCTCGAATTCGATCAGGAAGTCGGCATCGCTGTGCTGCGGATCGAAGTCCCCGTCGCGGGTGGCGGAGCCGAACACGTCCAGCCGCCGGACATGGAACCGGCGGCACAGTTCCGCGATGGCCTCGGTCTTGGAACTGACGGCGGTGTGCATGGGTGGCTCCTGTTACGTTGTCGCGGCGGACCACGCCCTGCGAGGCTATCTAGCACGAAACACCGAGTGATGCAGGCGGGCACCGGGCTGCCTGTGGCGCAGCTTCTCAGCTTGCCTGGTGCAGACGCGCCGATAATCTGGTCGATGCGCCTGACGTCAATGCGACCAGCCATCCAGGAGCTTGGTAACGCCCGACTCGATTTCTTCAAGATGTGGCAGCAGGGCCTTCGCAAAGCTGATTTCGACTCTGAGGCCTGAGTGGTTAAGAAAGTCCGTGCATCCCGACATTCGAGGCGGGCCAGAGTTGCAAGACGTGAGGGCGACGATATCACCCGCCGAATCGCGCCGCACAGTCACCTCCGTCGTCCGATCATTCCACCGTTCCTTGCAGTTCCAATCAAGCATTTCGCTAAACGGTTGTGCAGGATGTGGTTCGCCGTCTGTGACACGAAACTCGATCAGGCCGGTCCAGGTTTCATTCGGCGGAGAGCTGAAACGTTTGGCGAGGGGAAGCGTGCCGACAAAATTGGGCCAAACCGTGCGGAAAGTTGCCGCGATCTGCTGCCTGCTGTCTCCGCACTGAGGTTGGGGAGGAGGGTTCCCCCAGCCATGGGAGAAGCGCTCTGGTCCCTTCCAATAAGACTCCGGTACGGAAAGCCGGTGTTCCCCAAACATCACGCGCAACGCTACGAAGCACGCAGTTTCCGAACTTCCTCCAGTGGCGTTAGGCGTGGCCTCACCCACCCGTCCCAGTACCACACGCCAACGGGCCGGCAGCGTCACCGCCGCCAGCCCGTGCTTTAAGCGACGCGCCCCCTCATGGCCGCGGAGGGGACCCCAACCCAAACCCTCAGCTATGCCAGCGGAACTCCTGCGCCTTCCGCTGCGAACCCTGGCTGAGTTTCACATTCACCAGCGCCGGCCCGGGGAAGTTCATCGCCTCGTCCAGCGCGCCGCGCAGGTCCTTCGGATCCTCCACATACGCGCCGTAGCCGCCGAACGCCTGCATCATCTGGTCGTAACGCGCGCCCCAGATCAACGAGTTCGGCCGCATCTTCAGCATCGGATCGTTCGGAATTTCCGGCATGCCGGGCCCGATGCCGCCGTTGTTGAACACGACGATCTTCGCCGGCATCCCGTAGCGGCACAGCGTCTCCATCTCCATGCCGGAGAAGCCGATCGCCGAGTCGCCCGACACATGCACCACCGGCCGGTCCGGATGCACCACGCACGCAGCGATCACGATGCCCAGCCCGACGCCCATCGTGCCGTAGGTGCCGGCATCCAGCCGCGAGCGCGGCAGGAAGTTCGGCAACTGCGTGCGGCCGATATCCATCGTGCTCGCGCCTTCGGAGCAAATGATCGCGTTCTTCGGCGCCCACGCGGCGACATCGCGCAGCAGCCGGTAGTAACCGCCCGGTGCCGAGTCATCGGCGATCTGCGGCGCGATCTGCGCTGCGTTGTCCGCCGACTTCTTGGAAATCGCCTGACGCCACGGTGTTTCTTTCGGATAGAACCACTGGCGCGATTGCAGCGCCTGATTGATCTGCCCGACGATCGCCTTGCCGTCGCCGACCAGCGTAACCTCGGCCGGCTTGTTCTGGTGCATCGCCTCCGGCTCGATATCGAGCTGGATCACCCGCACGTCCTTGTTGTAACGCGGGGGCAGGCCGAAATGCATGATCCAGTTGAACCGTGCGCCCATCAGGAACACGACGTCCGCCTGCTGCAAAGCGAGGCTGCGTGCCGCGCCGACCGATAGCGGATGGTCGTCCGGCATCACGCCCTTGCCCATCGGCGACGCCAGGAACGGCAGTTGCGTGCGCTCGATGAACGCGCGCACTTCATCTTCCGCGCGCGACGACGCCATGCCCTTGCCGATGATCACCAGCGGCCGCTGCGCCGATTGCAGAACGTTCAGCGCCTGGTCGATGTATTCAGGCATCGCCTGCATGCGCGGCGGCTCCGGGCATCGCGCGGCCTCGATCACCGTGTCCTCATCGCAGGAACCGGTGATCAGGTCGTCGGCGATGTCGAGATACGCGGAACCGGGCCGGCCGTAGATCGACTGCCGCACCGCCATTTCCACATAGAAGGGAATGCGGTTCACGTGCTCGATCGCGTGCGCCCACTTGCTGACCGGCGTCGCGATCAGCACCTGACGCTCCTCCTGGAACGCGCCCATGCCGTTGCGATAGGTTTCCGATGCGCCGCCGATGAGCAGCATCGGCCAGCAATTCTGCTGCGCGTTCGCCAGGCCCGCGAGGCCATGGATCACGCCGGGACCGGTCACCACGATGCACGATCCCGGCCGTCCCGTCAGATATCCGACCGCGCCCGCCGCATACGATGCCGTCTGCTCGTTGCGCATGCCGATATAAGGCAGGCCGGCTTTCTGTGCCGCCTCGGCGAGCGGTCCGACCGGGAACCCGACCACGCCGAACATGAATTGCACGCCTTGCTCCTTGAGGCTTTTCGCCAGCAAGTCGGCACCTTTGATTTCAGCCATGTTTCCTCCTCCATCGGGCGGCCGCGATCGGGCCGGTTTCAGAACACATCAGAACGACGGTCACATTACGCATATCCGGCGGGACGGCAAATGCCGCGCCGGCATCGCTGCCTTCCGTTCTGTCACGTGGGTGTCCTGTCATTGCGAGTTCACCACCTACCGCCGCCGGCCGGTGACCAACTAACAAGAAACAAGGTTCCCCCCTCCCCTTGAGGGAGGGGTTGGGGGAGGGGTGCGTACATCCGCGGTCGGTGGATGAAAGGACCCCTCCCCCAACCCCTCCCTCAAGGGGAGGGGGGAACCTACGTCAGGCCCTCGACGCCGTTCATCCAGCGCGGGTCGGCCGAAGGCCGGTGGCCAACTCGCAATGACAGAGGGCCGCCGCACTTACTGCGGCCGGCTGAGCTCATCCACCAGCGCGCGCGCCTTCACCAATTGTGCCTGATAGAACGTCGCCCCGGATGCCACCCGTGTCGCGCGCATCACGTCCAGCGCTGCCTGAATCTGCTGCATCGCCGCCTTGGCCTGCGCGATGTTATCGGTGCGGTCTGCCAGCAGCATCATCGTCACGCCCTGATTGCCCGTCGCCGTCGCCCAGGCGAACGGTGACGCCGTCTGGGTTTGCACCTGCAATGCCTCGGCGTAGGCCGCCACGGCCTGCTGCAAGGATTCCGGACCCTTCTCCCGCTGTCCAAGAGTGGTCAGCGCGATGCCAAGATCCGCCTGCGTGGTTGCCCAGGCATCGGCGGTTCTGTCGCGCGTCAGTTCGAGCAAGGCGCTCCGATACGCTGCGACCGCCGCAAGCAGGTGTTCCGTGCCGTCTTCCCGGTCGCCGAGTGAGGTCAGGGCATTGCCGAGATTGTGCTGCGTCTCCGCCCAGGCCAGCGGCACACGCTCGCGCGTCCGTTCGCGCAGGGCGTCCTGGTAGTCCGCGACGGCATCTTTCAGTTCGTCGTTATCCTTGCTGCGTTCCGCCTGCAATTCCAGCGCGGCGCCCAGGTTGTTCCTGGTCGCCGCCCATTGCAGCGGAACCAGCGTCTCGGTGCGTTCCTGCAACGCGGCGCGATAGGCGGCGATCGCCTGGTTGAGCAGCTCCGGCGTGCTGTCCCGCTGTGCGAGCGATTGGTCCGCGACGCCGAGATCGTTCTCCACCATGGCCCATTCCAGCGGCTCCTCATCCTGCTTCAGCACGGACAGCGCTTCCTGATCGGCGCGTGCCGCCGCCGCCAGCCGCGCGGGACCGGTCGAGCGTCGTCCAAGCAGCCAATAGGCGACGGCCATATTATGTTCCGTTGCCGCAAAGAGCGGCGGCACATGGTCGCGCGTTCGTTCCTGCAAGGCGTTCTGATAGGCCTGCAATGCCGCTTCGAGATTGTCGGGCCGGACTTGCCCCCGGCCGAGCGCGGCCAACGCCAGGCCCATGCCGTCCTCCGCCGCGGCCCAGGCGAGCGGCATCTCCGCGTGCGGACGCAGTGTCAGCGCGTCCCGATAGGCTGCGATGCTTTCGTTCAGCAGGGCGTCGTTGCTGCTGCGAGCTCCGGCGTCGCGCAGCACTTCGGCAAACGCCATGTCGATGCCGGCGGCCGTGTCGGGCGACCAGGTGGCGGAGAATTCGTCGCGCAGGCTGCGCACCTTGTCGATGAACGGCTGTACGATCTCGACGGGATAGCGGCCGGTTCGTTCCTCGGTCAGCGCGGCGATCCGCGATTGCGCCAGCATTCCCAGCACCGGCTGCAGCATATCCCAGTCCAGCGCCGGCAGCGGAACCGTGCGGTCCGCGTCGTCGAAATGGGTGGCGGCGACACCGGCGTCATCGGTCCAGTAAAGTTGCAGGGCGGCGACACCGCCGGTCTTCGTCACCTGGCCCCACACCAGGCCGGCCGCCGCGGCACTGGCCAGCAGGCCCGGCGCGTCGATCTTCGAGTGGATCAGTCCGCTGGGATCCGTTCCCAGCGTCACCGGCGGGGCGAGCGTTTTGATCTGCACGTCCGGCAAGGCGCCCAGCGTGGTGCGCAGCAGGGCAGCGTAGGTGCCGCCTGCGTCATCGACCAGCCCGGCGACAGCAATACCAAGATGGTCTGGTGCCGTCGGCGTCGCCGGAGTGCGTCGAACCAGCGCGGCGAACCGGCCGGCGGCCTCGCGCGCCGAGTCGCGCCAAACCAGCAGCGCCAGTCCGCCGAACAACACGATGATGGCGGCACCGAGCCACCGGATCAGTCGTTGCCGGCTGCGCCGGCGGCGCGAGGATTTCGCGGCCGGTGCGCCGACCCGGCGTGCGCGTTTTCGGGTTGGTGGCATCTGGCGTTCAAAGCACGGTTGGCAATGCGTGTCAGCCTATGTCGGGGGAGGCGATTTCACGCCACATCAATTCACAGGTCCAGTTCGAATGGAAGGCGACCCTCGCGGTAGCCGCTCTCGTCGAAATGTGCCTGCGCGGATGCGATGCGGCCGGTCTGCAGGTCGTCCGCCACGTCGGGATAGCGTGTCAGGTACCAGGCACTGTCCACCGCGATGCGAAATGGCATGCGTCCTTCGAAATACCCGTGGTCGAGAAAGTGCTGCCGCGCCGACTGCAATATCCCGCTCTTGATCCCGCGTTCCACGTCTGGGTTTTGCTGCAGGTACCAGGCCTCGTCCAGCACGACGCCGGCCATGACCCGCTTGAGCATCCCCAGCAGGTCCTCGTAACTCAGGGTCACCCGCCCCGTGGCCCCCGGCACCGATTGCAGCTTTCCCCGCAGTGTCTCAAAAGGCGGGATGTACGGCATGCTTGGTCCTTTGCGGCATCGCGACGAGCAAATTGCGCAGCATCAAGATCGATGGTATGGATCGTGTCGTCAATCTGCAATGGCGATCGGGGCTACGCGAACGGATTTCTGTCGTGTATTATGCATCCCGTGACGGACATGTCAGGTGCGAACTCGCAACAGGGGAGGCGCTCGATGCCTGATGCGATCGGGGCCAGTCCGCTGCTCGCGCAGAATCACGCGCCGCCCGGAGGCGCTCCGGGCGCGCTGCCCCCTGGTCGTGTCATCGGCCGGCCGCAGTTCGTCGCGCCGCCGCCGCTGCCGCGGCTGAGCCTTGTGGTCGAGGAAGAGGTTGCCGACGGCTGGCATGCGGCGCGGCTGGTTCAGGACCGGCCCAGTTTGGATTATTATGTCCAGTCGGTGACGGTGCGCGGCCCGTTCCGCGTCGCGCACCCCTGGCGCGGCGGTGCGGATCTGACCACGCTCGCGCCCGATTTCCACACCGCCTCGCGCACCCATGCCATCAACTGGGACTGGATTGCGGAGCCGGATGGTTCCCTGGTGCTGCCTTTGTTCATCAAGCGGACACGCCTGCTGTGGCTCCGCTGGCCGCGGCCGGTGAAGGCCCGTCTGGTGGTACGGGACATGACGATCAAGGGCACGGTCACCAACGTGAAGCTCGCCAGCAACAGAATCCGCTGGACCCGGCGGGTGCCGTGGGCGGTCTGACGCGCCGTTGATTTGCCCGGCCGATTGGCGGAGAAAGCGCGCTTTCCCGTGGGATTGCCGCACCGATGCATGCGCTTCATCTGCACAACAGCCTGACCCGCCGGAAGCAGGAGTTCCGGCCGATCGACCCGCAGCGTGTCCGCATGTACGTGTGCGGTGCAACCGTGTACGATCTGGTGCATGTCGGCAACGCGCGGCCGGAGGTGGTGTACGACGTGCTGGCGCGGCTGCTGCGGCGGCTCTATCCGCACGTCACCTACGTACGCAACATCACCGACGTGGAGGACAAGATCAACGCGCGTGCGCGCGAGCTGCATGAGCCCATCTCCGCGCTGACCGCGCGCACGATTGCCGATTATCATGCCGACATGGCGGCGCTGGGTTCGCTGCCTCCCGATGTCGAGCCGCGCGCGACAGAGCACGTCCCCGAAATGATCGCGATGATCGAGGCGCTGATCGCCGGCGGCCATGCGTATGCCGCGGAAGGCCATGTGTTGTTCGCGGTGAAGACCTATCCGGCGTACGGCCATCTGTCCGGCCGCACGCCGGACGAATTGCTCGCCGGGGCGCGCGTCGATGTCGCGCCGTACAAGCGCGATCCGGGCGATTTCGTGCTGTGGAAGCCGTCGCCGCCCGAACTGCCCGGCTGGGACTCGCCCTGGGGCCGCGGCCGGCCAGGCTGGCATATCGAGTGCAGCGCCATGTCCTGGCGCTATCTCGGCGAGGATTTCGACATCCACGGCGGCGGCACCGACCTGTTGTTCCCGCACCACGAGAACGAGTCGGCGCAAAGCTGCTGTGCGTTCGCCGGCAGTCATTTCGCGCATTACTGGGTGCACAACGGCATGCTGGTGGTGAACGGCGAGAAGATGTCCAAAAGCCTGGGCAACTTCATCACCTTGCGCGATGCCTTGGCGAAGGCGCCGGGCGAGGCGATCCGCCTGCTGCTGCTGCGCACGCATTACCGCGCATTGCTGGATTTCTCCGACACCGCTCTGAGCGAGGCGCGACGCGAGCTGGACCGGTTCTACCGTGCACTGGAGCGTTATCCGGCAGTGGACGCTGGCGAAGTGCCGCCGGCGGTCATGGACGCGCTGTGCGACGACCTGAACACGCCGCTCGCGTTGTCGGCAATGCACGCGCTGGCGGATCGTGCGCTGGCCGGCGATTTCGAGGCAGCACGTGGCCTGCGCGCGGCAGGCGAAATCATGGGGCTGCTGGGCGCCGACCCGGCGGTGTGGTTTCGTGGCGGGATTGACGATGTCGCGGCGATCGAGGCGGCGATCGCCGAGCGTCTGGCAGCACGCAAGGGACGCGATTTCGCTCGGGCGGATGCGATCCGCGCCGAACTGGCCGGGAAGGGGATCGTGCTGGAGGACGGTGCGCAGGGGACCACGTGGCGGCGCGCGTCGTGAGGGTGGCGCGCGTCGTGAGGGTGATGCGCGTCGTGAGGGTGATGCGCGTCGTTGTGCTGGCGCCCCGAACCGCCCCCGCCCCGTCATGGCCGGGCCTGACCCGGCCATCTGCCCCCGGGCGATCGTGCGCGGCTGGCCGGGCCAAGCCCGGCCATGACGATAGGCCATGACCGGCCGCGAACATGGTGCCGCTTTGGAACCGATCGGCAACACCCCCGTGGTGGTGCTGGTGCGGCCGCAGCTTGCGGACAACATCGGGGCCTGCGCACGTGCCATGGCGAACGGCGGTTTGTTCCACCTGCGTCTCGTCGCGCCGCGTGACGGCTGGCCACAGCACAAGGCGTGGCGCAATTCATCCGGCGCGCACCGCATCCTCGATGAAGTGACGGTGCATGACAGCGTGGCCGACGCGGTGGCCGACCTGCAGCACGTGTTCGCCACCTGTCCGCGGCCGCGGCACATCGTCAAGCCGGTGCTGACGGCGCGTGGCGCGGCGGTCGAATTGCGCGAGATCTGCAGCCGCGAACTGCGGGCCGGCGTGTTGTTCGGGCCGGAGCGTGCCGGGCTGGACAACGATGACATGGCGCAGGCCGATGCGCTGGTGCGCTATCCGCTGAATCCGGCCTTCATGTCTTTGAACCTGGCGCAGGCGGTGATGGTGGTGGCGTACGAATGGTGGACGGCGGCTGAGCCGACGCCGCCTCGGGTGCTGATGACAAATGAGACACGCGTCGCCACCAAGGGCGAGCTGGAGAATTTTCTGTCTCACCTGGTGGATGAACTCGATGCGTGCGGGTTCCTGCGCAATCTGCCGAAGCGGCCGGGGATGGTGCGCAACATCCGCCACTTATTCGAACGCGGCGAAGTGACGGAGCAGGAGCTGCGCACGCTGCATGGTGTGGTGACGGAGCTGTCGATCGGGCGGCGTGAGCGGGGGCGGACGGAACCGGAGGAATGATGGACGACGCCGGTTTGCGAGTCGGCGAGACGGGGGGACGGGGGGACAAGAAAGCAAGTAAGTATTTTTTGCCGCGGATGCACACAGATGCACGCAGATGCAACGTGCGGCTCCCGTTGCCCTGCGCGGGTACTACGTCAACGGATTTCCCGGCCGAGCGTTCCGACTGGTGGTAGTGGGGCAGTTCGAATGTCTGCGATGGGTGGAGAGCGGACATTTGGATGACGCGGCGCGCTCAAGCCAGATTCGCCCGGATCGGTATCTTCATCGGCTGTTAACTGTCAGGGGGCATTGTTGCTCTTTCTCCGAGCCGGAGCGCAGGCC
>DASXFW010000031.1:0-1914 GCA_036489395.1 Acetobacteraceae bacterium
CCACACCTCGCGGCGTGAAACGCATGACTCGGGGCCGATGTGGTTCGCTCTACCGTTCATCGTAAGGGATTCTCGCCCTCTCCTCTCGCCGGTCTCCCGACGCACCCGTGTTAAAATCTAAACTTGCAACGAACCGCACGGACTTCGCGGCCAAAGCGGAGAGTCCCCACTGCCGCTCTCCGCTGGCATCCGCCAAATGCGATTGCCCTGTCGGAACCCGTCAGAATCGCTGACGCAAGGCAGTAGCCGAGATTCCCCCTCTCTTTGAGGGAAGCGGGACTGGCGCCATGCCGCTCACATCCAGTATTGCCACACCCGCGCCTCCATCTCGTGCAGGCGCTCCTCCAGGCTGCGGGCGCGCCATTTGGCCAGGGTTATCTCGTGCGACTCCGACATGTCCTGGCGCAGCAGAGCCTCGACCTGCGACGCCGTCTCGTGGCCCAGGATCACGGCGTCCACTTCGTTGTTGAATACCACGCTGCGGCGGTCGAGGTTGGATGAACCGACGACGCTCCAGACGCCATCGATGGTGGCCAGCTTGGAGTGCAGCACGGCGTTCTGCATTTCGTAGATGTGCGCGCCGTCCTCCAGCAGATCGCCATACGCAGCCCGCGCGGCGTACACCGTCGCCGGCACGTCCGCGTGGCTCGGCAGCACGAGGCGGACATCGACCTTGGCACGCGCCGTCCTGCCGAGGTCCTCGCGTTCCCCGTGCGGCGGGACGAAATAGCCAGTGGAGAACCAGACGTTCTTCATGGCGCTCAGCACCGCGGTCATCAGCGAGATATACAGCAGCGGCCGCTGGTCGTCCGGCGCGCTGCCGATGATGCGGATGGTCTGCACGCCGACGCGCGGCAGCGGCGGGAAATAGCGCGCCGGCGCCGCCGGCGGCCCTTTCTGCTGTTTCCAGGTGGCAAAGAACAACTTTTGGAGTTCGGCAACGGCGGGACCTTCGATGCGGATGGCGGTGTCGCGCCAATACGCATGGCCCATGTCGCCGTTGGCAGGAATGCCGGCGGAGGGTGGGTTTTCATAGACCGGGTCGAAGTTGATGCCGCCGGTGAAGCCGATCCGGCCATCGACCACCAGGATCTTGCGATGATCGCGATGGTTCGGATCCCACCCTGTGTGCGCCTGCAGCGGGTTCAGCGGATCGAATTCAACCACCCGCGCGCCGGCGCGCCGCAAACGATCGAACAAGGATGCGGGCGTGGTATTCGAGCCGAACGAGTCATAGACGATGTTGACCGCCACGCCGTGCTGCATGCGCTCGATCAGCACGTCGGACAGCTTCAGCCCTTGCCACGCGGCGTCCTGAAAGATGAAGTATTCCATGTTGATGTGGTCGCGCGCCTGCTGCATGGCCTGGAACATCGCGGGGAAGGCGCCGCTTCCGTCGCGCAGCAGCGTCGCCTTGTTGCCGAACGCCAGCGGCGATTCGGACAGCGCCTGCTGCAGCACGAACTGGCGTTGCAGCGCGTCGGTGCTTTCGGCCGGCGGCAGCGTCGTGAGCAATGCGCTGCGCTCGGTATGCGTCAGCGGATTGCGCGATCCGAGGATGGAGCGTTGCAGGCTGCCGTCATCGCCGCCCAGGTAGTCGCGCAGGCTCGGAGCGCCGGCACACGCGGCAAGCGGTGCGGCGGCGGCGAGCGCCAGCAGGCGGCGCCGGTGCAGCTTCGCGTTGGGCAGGGCGGGCGGCGGCATCGGTGATATGCGTCCGGGGTGGGACAGCGGCTTGCGCGGCCACCAGGGCAGAGTTACGGCGCGGGTCGGCCGGATCGCGACAAGTCTGCGTGACGCGTATGCCGCGAGCAGAGCCGAGCGGGGCTGGGGCTGTGCTGGGCGGGGCTGTGCTGGGGTAGGGCTGTGCTGGGGTAGGGCTAAGCTAAGATTCCCCCTCCCCTTGAGGGAGGG
>DASXFW010000103.1:0-6182 GCA_036489395.1 Acetobacteraceae bacterium
TTCGGCGCTTACCTGCCGCAACTCATCATCGCCGCCTGCGCGCCGCTGGTGATCTTCGCCGTGCTGGCCTGGTGGGACGTACCGACCGCGGCCGTGCTGCTGGTCGCCGCGCTGGCCACCCTCGCGCTGCCGATGCTGATCCACCGTGCCGACAAGCGCGCGGCGATCGCCCGATCGGCGGCGTTCAAAGCGTTCGGGGAGGAATTCCTGGACGCCGTGCAGGGCCTGCCAACGCTGAAGGCGTTCGGCCAGAGCGGCGCCTTCGCGGAGAAGCTCGCCGAGCGGGCGCGGGGCTTGTCCAACAGCACGTTCTGGGTGCTGGCGCTGGGCCTGCTCACCCGCTTCTTCACCGATTTCGGCACGGGGCTGGGCGCGGCGGCGGCCATCGCCGTCGGTGCCTGGCGGGTGCGCCACGGCGAGATGAGCCTGGAAGCGCTGCTGATCGTGCTGATGGCGGGCACTGAAATTTTCCGTCCGCTGCGCGATCTGCGCACGGTGCTGCATCAGGGGATGACCGGGCAGGCGGCGGCGGCGGGGATCAATGCGCTGCTGGATGCTCCGGTCACGGCGCCTGGCGCGCCTTCCGTCATCCCCGTGAAAGCGGGGACACAGGCTCTGGGTTCCCGCTTTCGCGGGAATGACGACGCGGCGCTGATGCCCAGCATCGCCTTTGATGCGGTCCGCTTTGCTTACCCGGGTGGGCGCCGCGCCGCGCATCAGGGGTTGTCGTTCGCCATCGCCGCCGGTGAGCGCGTTGGCGTCGTCGGCCCCAGTGGTTCCGGCAAATCCACCATCGTCCGGCTGCTGCTTCGCCTGCATGATCCACAGGGCGGCACCGTGCGCATCGGCGGGCAGGACCTGCGTTCGCTGGATCCCGAGGCGGTGCGGCGAATGATCGCCATCGTCGCCCAGGACACCTACTTGTTTCACGGCACGGTGGAGGAGAACCTGCGGCTCGGGCGGCCCGACGCGACCGAGGCAGACATCGCCGCCGCGGCGCGCGCTGCCAATGCGCTCGACTTCATCGAGGCGCTCCCCGATGGCTACCAGACCGTGATCGGCGAGCGTGGCGCGCGTCTGTCCGGCGGGCAGCGCCAACGCATCGCCATCGCCCGCGCGCTGCTGCGCGACGCGCCGATCCTGGTGCTGGACGAGGCGCTGTCATCCGTCGATGCGGAGAACGAGGCGGTGATCCAACAGGCGCTCGATCGCTTGATGGCCGGCCGCACCACGCTGATCCTCGCGCACCGGCTGTCCAGCGTGATCAATGCCGATCGCATCCTGGTGCTGGATAACGGCTCGGTCGCGCAGACTGGCACCCACGCGGAGCTGATCGCGCACGAGGGTCCGTATCGGCGGCTGATGGGGCCGCAGCTTGGCGAACGCAGTGACATGGTCGATGCGCTGCCGCTGGCGGACATGCCGTCGGCCGCCGAACCGGCTGAGGCCGAAGAGACCGGTGTTGCGGTGCGCAATCTGACCCAGGACGCGGTGGAGGTCGGCTGGCCGGCGACGATACGCTCGTTGCTCGGCTTCATCCGTCCGTGGTGGCGGTTGCTCACGCTCGTGGTGTCGTGCGGGATCGGCCGTGTCGTCGCGTTCATCGGCGTGAGCGTGCTGGGTGCGTTGATCATCGCCGCGGTGCGGGGGAACCATCCCACGTCCTTGCTGGTGGTCCTGCTGATTGCCGCGGCGCCGTTGGCGGCACTGCTGCACTGGCTGGAATCGTTCCTGGCGCACGACATGGCGTACCGGCTGTTGGCGGTCATGCGGGTGGAGCTGTATCGCAAGCTGGACGCGTTGGCGCCGGCTTATCTGCTGAAGCGGCGGTCGGGCGATCTGGTCGCGTTGGCGACGCAGGATGTAGAGACGATCGAATATTTCTTTGCACATACCGTGGCGCCGGCATTCGTGGCGGCGCTGATACCGGGCGCGGTGCTGGTGACGCTGGCGGTCATCGCGTGGCCGCTGGCGTTGGCGCTGCTGCCGTTCCTGGCGTATGCGGCGGGCTCTCCGGTGTTCGGGCGGCGGCGGATCGATCGGATGGCGTCGACGGCGCGCAACGCGTTGGGCGAGCTTGGCGCGCATGCGACCGAGACGATCCAGGGGCTGGCGGAGCTGATGGCGTTCGAGGCGACGACGCGGCGGCGCGACGAGTTCATGGCGTACGTGCGGCGCTATCAGGCGATGCGGCTGACATTGCTGGAGGACCTGACGCGGCAGACCGCTGGGCTGGAGATGGCAACCGGCCTTGGCGGGTTGGCGGTGGCCGCGGTTGGGGCGCCGCTGGTGATGCATGGGTGGATCGCGCCGACGATGTTGCCTCTGCTGGTGCTGATCTCGATCGCGGCGTTCCTGCCGGTTTCCGAGATCGCCCAGGTCGGGCGGCAGCTTGCCGATACGATTGCATCTACGCGGCGGCTGCATGTGGTGAATTCGGAACCGGTGCTGATCACCGATGGGCCTCGCGAGCCGGCGGCGCCACGCGGCGGATCCACGGTGCGGTTCGAGCAGGTGCGGTTCACCTATCCGGGGCGGCATCGGCCGGCGCTGTCGGATGTCAGCTTTACAATGCCGGCGGGTGCGACGGTGGCGTTGGTTGGGCCGTCGGGCGCGGGCAAGACGACGATCGCCAATCTGCTGCTGCGGTTCTGGGATCCGCAACAGGGGGCGATCATGCTGGATGGCGTCGATCTGCGCGAGCTGACGCTGGATGGGCTGCGCGGGCGGATCGCACTGGTCGCGCAGGACACGTATCTGTTCAACAACACGCTGGAGGCGAATGTGCGGCTGGCGAAGCCGGATGCGACGCGGGAGGAGATCGAGACCGCATTGCGCCAGGCCGCGCTGGCGGAGTTTGTCGCCGATCTGCCGGAGGGATTGCAGACGCGCGTGGGCGAGCGTGGGGTGCAGTTGTCGGGTGGGCAGCGGCAGCGGATCGCGATCGCTCGGGCGTTCCTGAAGGATGCGCCGATACTGGTGCTGGACGAGGCGACGTCGCATCTGGATACGATCAGCGAGCAGCTTGTGCGGTCGGCGCTCGATGCGTTGATGGTGAACCGGACGACCATCGTGGTGGCGCATCGGCTGTCGACGATCCAGGCGGCGGATATGATCCTGGTGCTGAACGCCGGCCGCGTGATCGAGGTTGGCACGCACAGCGAACTGTCCGCTCGGCGTGGATTTTATGCGCGGTTGGTGGAGCATCAGATGGCCGGCGTGACGGAGCGGCACGCGGCGGATTAGCCCGACTTTCGCAACTCGACGGCAAGGATCATCCAGAGCGTTGATTTTCCGTGGTGGGAGCGGCGAAGGTCGGCACCACAGCGCGGACGGTCATACTGGTCACGGAACGTCGGCGGCGATCACCCTGGGCGGCGGCTGAGCAGGCAGGCTGATCTTCAGCTGCTGGAGCAGGATGGCCTGATCCAGCTCGGGTTCGGTGTAGCGGGACAGTATGACGGTGCGGCCATCGGTGGTCGGCAGTTGCACATCGACCATCTGGATCGCCGCCATCTTGTCGAGCACCGACCTCGGTGTCAGTCCCGGCGCCAGGGATCGCAGCCGTTGCTTCAGCGTGACCTGCAGGCAGTAGGCCAGGAACGCGACAAAGATGTGCGCCTCGATGCGCTCATCGGTCTGGTGATAGATCGGGCGGATCGCGAGATCCCCCTTCAGTTCCTTGAACGCCTGCTCCACCTCGACCAGTTGCAGATAGAACGCCCAGAGCTGCGCCGGATCACCACCCGTCACATTCGACCGCAGCAGGTAGCTGCCCTCTCGACGCCGAGCCTCGCGCAGCTTCTGCCAGTTCAGCCTGAAGCAGAATGTCTCCGGCGTGACCGCCTCATCCTTGTCCGGCAACTGAAGGTCGATGATCCGCCACGCCGCCGGCCCGGCCTCTTTCCGGGCTGCGCCAAGCTTGATGAGCAACTGGTCACGGGTCAGCTTCTGCTGGCGCAGCTCATGCAGGCGCTTGATCAGCTTCTTGAGCCGACGCCGGCGCATCGCCTGCTCCTTATCCCGGCGTGCACCGCTGCGGGCGAGCACATAAAGTTCCTCGTCCTGCTCAACGAGTTTCACCTGAACGGTGTCGCGAACATCAGTCCACGGCTTGGTCAGAAAGTCCTGCTCCAGTTGGCCGAGGCGTCCGCGCGGCGTGCCCACCAGATACTGGATCGGCGTCTCGGCCGCGCGCATCTCCGCCAGCACCGCCTCGGTCGGGATGCCGCGGTCCATCACCCAGGTACGCCTGGCGCTGCCATACTGAGCCTCGATCCGCTTGAGGAAGTCACGCAGCGTCGTCTTGTCCGACGTGTTGCCCGCCATCACCTCGTAGGCCAGCGGCAGGCCGTCCGGCGTCACCACCAACGCGATCACCACCTGGACGCAATCAGACCGCTTGTCCCGGCTGTAGCCGAAGCGCCGCTTGCCAGCCTCCGGTGGATCGCATTCGAAATACGTGCTGGTCAGATCGTAGAGCAGGACTTCGAACTCCGCCCCGAACAGGCTCTTCCAGCGTTGTTGCAGGAAGCTGAACAACTCCGCCTTGTGCACCAGCAACCTGTCGAGGCACCGATACAGAGTGTCCTTCTGCGCCAGCGCGAAGTCCACACCCAGCAGATCGCCCATCGCACTTTGCTCATACCACTGCCGGTGCAGCCGCCACTCGCTGCCGGGGTCGATCAGGCGGTAGGCGACCAGCGTCTTCAGCACGTCCAGCCACCGCGTCCCTTCCCGCGATACCGGCAGCCGCGGCGACCAGAAATCATCCAACCGCAGTTGGCCCCACACATGGCACGCCAGCCAGCAGGCACCCCATTGCCGCGGCCGGTGCAGCCGCAGTCCGCTCAGCCGGACATGCACCACATCGCAGTTCAGTGCCGGTGCCGGCCGATCCTCGGGGAATAGCGCGATCTGTCTGACCTGCTGGCCGCCCTCGTCGAACGCCTCGATCGTCTGGCACCATGCGGCCCGCTGCGCATCGTTGATCTCGCCCAGATACAGCACATGCCGCTGCACCGTGCGCCCGCCGGACACCCGGCGGTTCTCCACGATGCTCCAGTAGCGATGCTCCTTGCCGTCCTTTCGGCGAAGCTTGTGGCGCAAGAACATGGCCCACAGGCTTTCAAACCTCGCAGCCGTTTCGCAAGGGACTTGGTCGGCACCGCAAGCCGTTTTCGCTGATTCTCCCGAGATGATGCCGGGGTTTTCAGAGACTTACCGGCGCCGGGCAGGCACAAAACTTCCAAAATCGTGGTCGAGTTGCGAAAGTCGGGCTAACAACCGCCGGGTACCGCGCTCACCAGGCCATGTGAATCGCTCACCCACGCCAGAAGCGTTGGATCGGTGAGCCGCTGGCGCAGCGCATCCCGCGCCGCCAGTCGGATTTGCGTGCCCGGTATCTCGTAGATGCAATGATAGTGCCCGGTGCGCAAAAGCGGCAAAACGCGCGTCGGCCAGTCGACGCTGTCAGCAAAGTATATCAGTGTATCGGGCAGTGGGGTGGCCCCCTGAAGCTCCAGCCAATTACTTCGGTCTGTGTGATCGATCAGCAATCCCGACATCGCCTGATCCGTAACTGTTGTTCCGAATTCGTCTCGGTGCGCGGCAAAGTAATTCACGAAATCCTGATAGTCAGCCTTATGATCGAGGGCTTCGGTATAGGCGAATGGATTCTCCCGGAACAAATTCTCGTCCAGTGCGTACACCACCGGCCGGCCTGGCCCCCAGCCGATAGTCGAGGCCAGCAATATCAGCGCATAAGGCCAACGTTGGCTCTGCCAACCGGTCATGTCGCGCCATAGTCGTAGCGCCACCAACGGCCATGCGAGCGCCAGCCAGAAGGGGAACCCATAGTAGTAGCTCAACGTTCCGGGCGTTGCGTGTACCGCGACGATGCTCAGCATCAGCCACGGAATGCAGGCGAGGTACCCCAGCGGCAGTAGAGGATTGCGACTGAACACACTCCATCCGACCGACAGCACCAGCGGCCAGACCACGTAGCCACGCCAGGTCACATAATAGCGCAACCGCTGCATCACGAACGGCACGGTGACATGGGCCCATGCCGGACTGCCCATATAGGCGCGCGTGAAATTGCCGGTGACCGGAGCCTCCACGCGCTTGGCGAGAAATGCGAGCGCGGCGTAACCCAATGCAGCAATGGCAAATCCGCAGAT
>DASXFW010000148.1:0-4362 GCA_036489395.1 Acetobacteraceae bacterium
CGCCAACGTTGGCGACACACATCCCGCGGCCACGTGCCCCCTCCCGCCCATCCAGCGAAGTAAAGGGTTCCAAGGGCAATGCCCTTGGCGGGGTTCCAAGGGGCAGCGCCCCTTGGTAGGGTCCGGGGCGAAGCCCTGGCCTTCCCTTGCTTCGCTCGATTGCCGCGCCTGACGACACCGCGCATCCTGGCGCTCCGTTGCCGACATCAGGACGCCGGGCCATGCCGCAGTTTGACACGCTGAAGATCGAGAACCCGCAACCGCACACCGTGCTGGTGACGTTGAACCGGCCGGAGGTGGCGAATGCGATGAACACCCAAATGGGCCTCGATCTGCTCGCTGCGTTCGAGCCGTTCCATGCATCGCCGAATGCGCAACGTTGCATTGTGATCACTGGCGCGGGGCCGCGGATCTTTTGTGCCGGCGGCGATCTGAAAGAGCGTCAGGGCATGACGGATCAGCAATGGCAGGACCAGCATCTGATCTTCGAGCGCGCGATCCGCGGCATTCGCGACTGTCCGGTGCCGGTCATCGCCGCGGTGAACGGTGCCGCCTTCGCCGGCGGGATGGAGATCGCACTGTGCGCCGATTTCGTTTACGCGGCAGAGCATGCGCGGTTTGCGCTGACGGAAGTGACGCTGGGGATCATGCCTGGCGCCGGCGGCACGCAGAACCTGCCGCGCGCGGTGGGTGCTCGGCGCGCGAAAGAGCTCCTGCTGACGGGCAAGCCGTTCAGCGTGCACGAGGCTTTCGCGTGGGGCATGGTGAACCGCATCTGCAAGTCGGAGATGCTGCTCGCGGAGGCGCTGGAAACCGCTGCGACGATCGCCGCGAATGCGCCGATTTCCACGCGGCAGATCAAGCAGTCGGTGAATTACGGACAGAACATGGACCTGGCGAGCGCCATGATGTTCGAGATCGAGGCGTATAACCGCATGGTGCCGACGGAAGATCGCCGCGAGGGCATTCGTGCGTTCAACGAAAAGCGCAAGCCGGTGTATCAGGGCAGGTAATATCTTGCCGTCATGGCCGGGCCTGACGCGGCCATCTGCGCACGGAAGAGCGGGGGCAGATGGCTGGGCCAAGCCCGGCCATGACGGATGCAAAAGAAGGACAATTCCGATGAACGTCATGACCGATATCGCATCGCAAGGTCTTACCCGCGTGCTGGCAGAGCATGCGCGGACACTGACCTATGCGGACATTCCTGACGACGTGCGGGCCTGGGCGCGGCAATGCGTGCTGGACTACATCGCCTGCGCGTTAGCCGGATCGCAGGACGAGCTTAGCGCCATCCTGTTGGCCGAGCTCGCTGAACAAGGTGGTGCCCCTGTCGCGACGATCATGGGCGGCACGGTGCGCCTGCCGGTGGCATCCGCGGCGCTGGCGAACGGCGCGGCGTCGCATGCACTGGATTTCGACGACGTCAACATGGCGATGCCCGGCCATCCCTCCGTCGCGATCCTTCCGGCGCTGCTGGCGCTGGCGGAGGAACGCGGCAGCAGCGGTGCCGACGTGCTGACCGCGTTCGTCGCCGGTTATGAATTGCAGTGCCGCATCGGCCGCACGATCGCACCGGGGCATTATGATGTGCTCGGCTTTCATGCCACCGCGACGGTCGGCAGCTTCGGTGCCGCGGCGGCGTGCGGACATCTGCTGGGGTTGGATGCGGCGCACTTTGTCACCGCGCTGGGCATTGCCGGCACGCAGGCGGCCGGGTTGAAGTCGATGTTCGGCACCATGTGCAAGCCGCTGCATGCGGGGAAGGCGGCGTATCACGGGTTGCTCGCGGCGAAGCTGGCCTCGCGCGGCTTTACCAGCCGGGCGGATGTGCTGGAATGTCCGCAGGGCTTCGCGCGCACGCACAGCCCGGACTTCCATCCCGAGCGCGCTTTGGACGATCCGCCGGGCGGCTGGTACATCCGGCGCAATCTCTTCAAGTACCATGCGGCGTGCTACCTGACGCACGCCCCGATCGAGGCCGCGCGAAAGCTGCGCGAACAATACGCGGTGGCACCGGCGCAGGTGGAGCGGATTACGCTGCGGGTGGATGACGCGTGTGATCGCGTCTGCAACATTCCGCAGCCGCGCACGGGGTTGGAGGCGAAGTTCTCGCTGCGGCTGACAACGGCAATGGGCCTGGCCGGCGTGGATACCGGGCGGCTGACAACTTACTCCGAGGCAACGACGGCCGATCCGACCTTGATCGCGCTGCGCGACAAGGTCGGGTTCGAGTTCCGCCACGGCACGCCGCACACGCTGGCCGAGCTGGAGCTGCGGCTGACCGACGGGCGGACGCTGACAGCAGGCCATGATTCCGGGATTCCGGCCGACGATGTGGACGCTCAAGGCGCGCGGCTGGCCGAGAAGTTCGTTGCGTTGGCGGAGCCGGTGATCGGGGCGGCGCGGACGCGGGAGCTGATCGGGCAGGTGGCCAGACTGGATACGCTGGCCGACCTGCGCGGGCTCATGATGATGACGGGCCTGGCCGCGTAGATCGTCGGCATGACGACGAGGCACGCTCGTCGCCTCCTCGTCATGCCGACAAAGCGGTTCATCCAGTGCGGGTCGGCCGCCGCGGGCCGGTGGCCACCTAACAAGAAACTGGAGCCCCCTGTCATTGCGAGGCCGCTTGGCCGAAGCAATCCCGTTCGTGACGAGCTGCCGGCGGCTCGGCACGAACGGGATTGCTTCGGCCAAGCGGCCTCGCAATGACAGGGGGGCTGCCGTTTCATCCAGTGCGGGTCGGTCGCTTCCGGCCGGTGGTCAACTCGCAAGGACGGGAGGCTCGGCATTGGGCCGGGCTTTAGCCGCTACTTCTCCGCCATCATCGCGGCGATCTGCTTGTCCGCGTTGCATGCCGCGTCGTGCGCCGAGGCCTGGCCGAGCAACACGCTGTCCACCGCGTCGCCGACGATCTCGCGCGCCTGCGGCTGCCGCTCCAGCGGCGGGCCGACTTCGCTGGTGCCGGTGGCGCCCATCTGCTTCAGCAGCGCAGCCCATTTCGCGCGCACCGGCACCTGTTCCAGCCATGCCTTGTAAGCCGCACTGCCGGCGACCGAGTCACGCGGCGGAGCGATGCCTTGCAGCGCCAGCCTCGCGTCCATCTCCTTCGACGTGGCCCATTGCACGAAATACCACGCCGCTGCCTGCTTCTTCGAAAACGCCGAGAGCGACAGGCCCCAGCCGATTACGGTCGGCTTCGACCCGCCCGGACCGGGAGGCAGCAGCATCACGCCGGTGTCGTCCTGGCGATGCGGGAACTTCATCATCTCGCCGAATTCGTTGCTGGATTCGAAGGCCATCGCGACGCGGCCCTGGCCGTACAGTTCGCGCGTTTGCAGGAAGCTGTTGTTGACTGCACCGGGCGGCCCGTACTGCTTCAGCATGTCGGCATACCAGGCGATCGCCTTGATGCCGTTCGGGCTGCACAGGTCGGGCCTGCCCTGCGCGTTCATGTAATCCGCGCCGAAATTATGCAGCACGTTGCTGAAGGTATAGGGCAGCGCCGGCTTCAGGCCGCGCGTTGCCCAGGGGATCATCGTCGGCATGCACTTGTGCAACGTCGCCGCCGCCTGTTGCAAAGCATCGAGCGACGCCGGCGGCGCGATGCCGCACTTCGTGAAGATGTCGGTGCGATAATAGACGATCGGGCCTTCGATGTTCAGCGGAATGCCGTCGAGCTTGCCGCCGAACGTCTCGCCCGCCACCAGCGCGTGGCTGAGATCGGCGAAGTCGTAACCCGGCGCGGTCTCGCCGGGTGCGTGCACCAGCGGGCCGAGGTTCGCATACCAGCCGGCGTGGGCGTACAGCTTGCCCTCCAGCGACTTCAGCGACATGAACGCATCGACCGTCGCGCTCTTCGATTGCAGCACCGTCACCAGGCGCTGCCGCATCTGCTGCTCCTGGAACGTATCGACCTGCACTGTGATGCCGGTCAGCTTCTCGAACTGCGGAAGCTGCGCGACGACGGCGTTGGACCAGGGGTGGTTCTCGGTAAGGAAGTCGATGGTCTCGCCCTTATGGCGCTGCCAGTCGAAGTTCTGCGCCGACGCCGATGCGCCGCCGAACAGGCATGCGGCGAAAGCAGCAGTCAGCAGGCGGATGATTCCCCGGTTCATGTGGTTCCTCCCGTTGTGTGGCTTATAGACCGCCTCATTCGCTTTCTGTCATTGCGAGGCCGCTTGGCCGAAGCAATCTCCCGCGGGTTTGGGCCGCGACGCGAACCAAAGCTTCGGCCAAGCGGCCTAACAAGAAGCAACGTCTCCCCTCCCCTTGAGGGAGGGGTTGGGGGAGGGGTGCGTACATCCACCGACCGCGGATGTACGCACCCCTCCCCCAACCCCTCCCTCAAGGGGAGGG
>DASXFW010000156.1:0-4232 GCA_036489395.1 Acetobacteraceae bacterium
CTGGTCGACATCATCCGCGCCGAGGAAGAAAGCTGCCTGCTGGGCACCGACGCGATGCGCGACGGCGTCGACGTGCCCGGCCGCGCGCTGCGGCTGGTGGTATTCGAGAAGACCCCCTGGCCGCGTCCGGACATATTGCACCGGGAACGACGCGTACACCTGTCGGGTGGCGACCTGAAAAGCTACGACGACCGGATTGCAAGGCTGCGGCTGCGCCAGGCGTTCGGGCGATTGATCCGCCGCGCCACCGATCGCGGCGTGTTCGTGTTGCTGGACCGCCAGACCCCCAGCCGCCTGCTGTCCGCCTTCCCTTCCGGCGTCGTCGTGCAACGCGTCGGCCTGGCCCAGGCGGTGACCGAGGTGCGCAGCTTCCTGGCGGAGTGAGGACCAGCGACCGCGCGTGCAAGTACACCTCTCCCGCAAGCGGGAGAGGTGAACGTGCTGTTCGGACCGGATAGAAAGGTAACGGACTAGCCCGGATAGAAGGGTGACAGTTCTCTATTGGCTGGGGAGGACCGGCCGATGCCATTTGAGGAGAGCTGTGCGATGGATCAACGGATGCGGTTGATCACGGATTATTTGAGTGGGGAATGGTCTGTGACGGAGCTGTGCGCTCGCTATGGGATCAGCCGCAAGACGGGGCACAAGTGGATTGGCCGGTATGGGCGATTTGGTGCCTCTGGCCTTGTTGAGCGTCCGCGAGCGCCGCTGGTGCATGGCCGTTCGACGCCGGCTGAGCTGGTGGCTGCGATCATTGAGTTGCGTCGGTCACGGCCGAACTGGGGTCCGCGGAAGCTGCTGGCGAAACTGTCGGAGCGATCCCCTGGTCTGGCGTGGCCGTCCTCGTCGACGGCTGGGGAGTGGTTGAAGCGCGCTGGGCTGGTCAGCGGCCGTCGGCTGGGCCGGCGCGTCCCGCCGCGTCTGGGCGAGCTGACGGTTCCGAGCCATGCGAACCATGTGTGGGCGACGGACCACAAGGGTTGGGTGCGGCTGAAAGACGGCACGCGTGTGGAACCATTGACGGTGACGGACGGGTTCAGCCGCTACCTTGTGAGCCTGACGGCGACGGGCAGTACGCGACAGGCGGAGGCGCGCCCGCTGTTTGAGCGGGCGTTTCGCGAGCACGGCTTGCCGGAGGTGATCCGCTCGGACAACGGGGTGCCGTTTGCGACGGCAGGGATCTGCGGATTGACGGCCCTGACGGTGTGGTGGGCGAAGCTGGGCATTTGGCATGAACGGATCGACCCTGGTCATCCGCAGCAGAACGGCTGGCACGAGCGGTTTCACCGGACGCTGCTGGAGGCGATGATGCCGGTATCGCCGAACCTGGTGGCCCAGGAGCAGCGGTTTGCGGCCTTTGTGCGGGACTACAACGAGGAGCGTCCGCACGAGGCGCTCGGCCAACGACCGCCATGCAGCCTGTATCAACGTTCGCCGCGTGAGATGCCCGATCGGCTGGCTGAACCGGCGTATCCGGCGGAGGCGGCGGTGCGGCAGGTGCGCTCGAACGGCGAGATCAAATGGCAGGGTGGCAGGATCTTCATCAGTGCGGTGCTGGTCGGTGAGCCGGTTGCGGTCGAGGAGACCGAGAGCGGTGCCTTCCGGGTGCGCTTCTATGACCTGCCGTTGGGTTTGATCGATCGTCAGCGCGAACGATTGTGCCGCTTTGGCTGCGGCGTCTGTGGCGCGGTGCACCGCGCCAAAGACGCCGCAGCCAAACCGGAGGGACAGATCAAATCGTGAAACCTGTTACCCATCTATCCAGTCCAAACTGTTACCCATCTATCGGCTGGACACGTGGGACGTCAGTCCCGCGGTGGGGCGGTGATGGCTTCGATATACCGCCGCACCGACTGCGCCATCACCGCCTTGCCGTCGGCCGGTAGGATCCGATCCCACCAGGCGCCATAGATCGGCTCGAACGGCCAGGGTTCCAGTACCGTCGCGATATGTTCCAATGACGAACGATCCAGCGGGATCAGGTCCGGATAGCTGCGCATGAAGCTGACCTTCCGGTCCCAGCCCACCTGGACGATGTCACCCGACAGCAGCGCGCCCTTGCCGCCGGCGCCGTCCGCCCAATGCAGCACCTGCGCGCCGGCGAAATGGCCCGGGCAGTGCAGCAGCGTCACGCCCGGCAGCAGTTGCTTCTGCGCGCCGTCCCAGAACTGCACGGCCGGATCGGGGCGCATCACCCATTGCTTGTCGCGCACGTGTTGGTGGATTGGTGCGTTGAACACGTGGCTCCACTCGATCATCGATGAATAATAGTGCGGATGCGAGATCGCGATGCCGGCGATCCCGCCCAGCAGACGCACGATCTCGATCGTTGCGTCGTCGAGAAAGCTGATGCAGTCCCACAGGATGTTGCCGTGCGGCGTGCGGACCAGCAGCGCGCGCTGGGCAATGGCGAAGGCGGGCGTGGTGCCGATGCCGATCAGGCTCGGCTCGTGCTGGCGGAACGCGTTGAAATGGGTGCGGCGCATCGCCGGCAGTGTGGTCCAGGATTGGCCGAGCAGGTTCACGTATTGCCGCTCGTCCTGGCAGATCGGGCAGGACGCGGGTGGCGCCTCACTGGGGGGATATTGCGTGCCGCAGGTGGTGCAGATGAACGCTGGCATGAGATGACCTTAGCGCGACTGCGGAAGGATGGGCAGGCCCTGTCGAGAGCCATGAAGAGCTGGCAGAACGGCTGGGATCGATCACGGGGCCAACATCGATGCGGCGAGCGCTGGCGCGACCGGTAGAATAAGCTGGCGCCGGCCAGGTTGGCTTCGGTAAGGGCCAAATAAGCGGCGCGAGTGTGTCGTTGCCAGTCGGAAAGGTCGAGGGTGGTTGTCCTCACCTTCCTACTGGCGTCTCAACTGGCGGCGGGTGAATCGAAGGGCATCCCGACACCGATGTCCGCGTCAGCCGGCATGACCCGGCGCTCATCGACACGTGGCCCCGGAGTTCGATGCCGCCGCTCTTTATGGAGAATTGGTTCCCGGCTGCGAGTTCGGAAGCACTCTTGTCGCAGCCGAATGGGTCTGCCAATGGGGAGGGCAATACCGGGGACAGGCCGACTAGCTTCTTAATATCTGCGATGGATATTGAGCCATCCAGCGCCGTCACATCCTGGATATTTGCGCAAGTCAATCCCCTGGCCTGGGTCCGAACCTGATCGCCTGCGGAATTGCCGCCGCAGGAGGTCAGCAGAAGAGCCCACAGCAGGGGAGTAGCGGCAATGGCTTTGTGGTTCATTATGCAATTCTCATCGGGTTGCGCTGGACGGCGAGAAAGCCCGGCATCGGTACCGGAACGGTGCAACGCTGTCGTAGCTGGGTGAGTGCGCTCAGTGTTTTTCGAAGCAAATCACTCCTGTGCGTTTCATCAATAAAGTCCCGGCAGGCACTCGCAGCAGCGATGTCTTAAGACGATCCCTGGCTCCCGGGTATCTGTCATCAAGGATCTTGTCGATTGCGGCTCCATCCGCGCCAAGGGAGTCTCTGACTGTAAAGACAATCGATCCCCCGCAACCGCTATAGTCCGTCGTAAAATGAAGGTCACCCAAGTAGACAACGTCTCCGGCAGAGACATGAAACCGCACGGGCGAGTGAAGCTCATCGGCATTTATTGTTTCCTTCGCCGCCCAATCACCAACGAAGCTTAGGACATATGTGCCCGGTTCGATGAGATAGGTTGATACGGCACCAGAAACTTCGAATCGGTCAGCCGCACGGCTCACTCCCCGTGCGCGAATGTCTTCATCGATATATTCCCCTTCCGCCGGATCAACTCCGGGGCCGCTCGGCACCAGCACGAAATCATTCTTTATACTCGTTATGACAATCGCTTTGTCGGAGCGACCGATATCCGACAGAGGAAGACTTGTCTGCATCATCGGCGCACAACCAATGAGGAGCGTAGGGAGCGCCCAAACGATATGCCTCAAACCCGGTTTCCGTCCCATGTCGACGAATCCCCCTCTCCACACTCAGTCATTTATCATCGATACTTCTTTCGTTGCAATGACAATGCTTTTATGGAAACAGGCCGTGGTTCGCAGCAATACTCGCCGCCTCCGACACCCCCACGGCCTTCAACCCACGAGGCATGGTCGCCAGCACCTACAGCATGCAATCCGTCGTTCGACGCAACGCCCATACGATGATCCCGCGCGCGGCCAATGGGTCGGACTGAGCGGCACGCAGACCCGCATCGTAATCCATTCCTTTACCGGTCAGACATCG
>DASXFW010000161.1:0-26684 GCA_036489395.1 Acetobacteraceae bacterium
ACGCTGGGGTGGGAGTCTGTTTTGCCGGCGGCATGTGGCAGATAAGACTCAATCCAGGCACCGCCCGCCCATGGATGGCGTCGCTCGCCTACGGCGCCCACGCAGGCTCAGAACGCGACTCAATCGCATTGAGAACCGCTGCTCATCGCCAGCGTGGTTTGGCTTAATTGACGACAGGCCCTACACTAGGAATCGGTCCGAAACCCAGATTCTCTGTCGTGCATGACCGGACGGATTCTCTCCCCCGAGGACCGGGCGCACCTGCTTCTGATGATGCGCCACCACACGCCGAGCCCGGTGCACCGGCGCATGAATGGGTTGCTGCTGCTGGACGACGGCTGGGCGGCGGAGCGCGTGGCGGACGCGCTGTTCATCGACACCGAGACGGTCCGCGAACACCTCCGCCTGTACCAGGCGTCCGGCGTCACAGGGATCGAGCGTTTGCAGTACGAGGGCGCCGCATCCGCGCTCAACGAGGAACAGCTTGCGGCGCTGGGCGCCGAACTCGACACCCACCTTTATATGTCGGCGAAGCTTGTCCCTGCGAAGGCGGGGAGCGGTGTGTGCCTTCGTGCGGCAGGCCTTCGACGTGGACTATACGCCGCACGCGATGGCCAAGCTGCTGAAGCGGCTGGGCTTCGTCTACAAGCTGCCGAAGAAGGTGCCGGCGAAAGCCAACGAAGACGTGCAGCGGAGGTTCTCGGCCCGTTGATGCAGGCGGCCAACGACGACACGCCGCTGTATTTCGCCGATGGGACACACCCTTCGTACACGGCGCACGCCGCGTGCGGCTGGATCCGCAAGGGCGAGACAAGGGAACTGAAGAGCAACCACGGCCGGACCAACATCAGCATCAACGGTGCGTTGAGTTGGCCGGGCCGTGAGTTCGTGCATCGGCAGGCGGGGCGGATCACCAGTGCCGAGATGATTCTGTTGTTCGAGGACCTGGAGGCGCGGCATCCGACGGCGAGCGCGATCCGGGTGGTGCTGGACAACGCCCGCTATAACCACTCGAAAGAGCTGAAGGCGTGGCTGGCGCGCGACGGTTGCCGCATTGAACTGATCTACTTGCCGGCTTACGCGCCGAACTTGAACCTGATCGAGCGCTTCTGGTGGTTGTTCAAGAACTCGACGATCTACAATGAGTACTTCCCCACCTTTGCCGAATTCAAGGCGGCGGTTGACGGGTTTTTTGCCAGGCTCGACGACTACCGGGACGACATACTCAGCCTGATCACCGATAAATTCCACTTCATGGGCAAATTAAACCCGCAGGCGCCCTGAGCGTATCGACTGCGCGATGTCGCAGCCGTTGAGGGAATGCGGCACGACGCTCGGTGCGAAATGGCCTGCCGTGCAGTCGCATGCAGCCGGCGGCACGCGGGTGGACGGACGACACGATTTCGTCTCCAAACCGAACTCCCGGATTCCCCGGGCGCGCGGGTATACCAGGCGCTGTAAGTTTTGACTCTTGTGTCATGGCCGGGCCATGCCCACGGGCTTGACCCGAGGCTTGGCCCGGCCACCCACGGCTTGTCTCGCGGCATGCGGCACAGACGTGAGTGACCGGGCCAACCCTCGGGTCAAGCCCGTGGGCATGGCCCGGTCATGACACAAGGGGACGTGCCGTGCAGCCGTACGTCAAAACTTACAGCACCTGGTATAACAGCGGCATACTGATGTATGCGGCCGGCGTTAGCGTTCGCGCGCTTTGATTGCCGCCGCCGCTCAGTGCGACAGGAACACCGGCACGGTCATCTCCTCCAGCAGCGTCCGCGTCACCCCGCCGAACACCATCTCGCGCGCCCGCGAGTGGCCGTATGCGCCCGCGACGATCAGGTCTGCGCCGATGTCCGCCGCGTAGGACAGCAGCGCCTCGCCGTCCGGAATGTCGTTCGCCACTGTTTGGGAAGCCTCCGCCCGCACGCCGTGCCGCGCCAAATGCAGCGCGATGTCTGCCGCCGGCACGTCGCCATGCCCGCCGATGCCGTGCCGCGGGTTCACCGCCAGCACCGTCACCATGGTCGCC
Source organism: Acetobacteraceae bacterium (assembly GCA_036489395.1). Taxonomy (GTDB): domain Bacteria; phylum Pseudomonadota; class Alphaproteobacteria; order Acetobacterales; family Acetobacteraceae; genus JASHVB01. The sequence goes on from DASXFW010000161.1 coordinate 2,030, forward strand.
TTCTCCAGCAGCGGCAGAGCGTCATTGACCGCGCGCGCCGCCTCCCGGCTGGCATTCCATGCCACCAGCACCCGGTCGCCCACCGCCTGGAAATCGCCGGCGAACGGCACCACCAACACCGGCCGGCCGGACGACATGACAGTGCTCACCACGGTCGCGTCGCGTCCGATCCCGTCGTGCGGCTCGTATGGATTGACCTGCCCCAGCACCGTCAGGTCGGCGTAGCGCGCGTGCAGCGCCATCGTCGCCGGCACGTTGCCCTCCACCAGGCGATAGCCGCCCTCCAGCCCGTCAACCCGCACGCGTTCGCGGAACGCGGCCTCCACCGGAGCACCCGCCGCGACGGCCTGAGCGCGCATGTCGTCCACCACCCGCTCGGACCCGCCCGATACCAGCGGCATCGCCGCACCATAAAAGAACTCCGCCGACGGCAGGTCGATCACCTGCACTGCCGTCAGCGACGCCTCGAACCGCCGCGCCAGCCACGCCGCCAAGCCGAGCCGCGCGGCGCAGCGTGGGTTGCTGTCCAGGTGGACCAGCAGATCCTTCAGGGCCATCGGGCGCTCCTGTTGCGAACGAACGGTCGTCACTCTGCACCGGCCGCCGGTGGCCCGCGTTGATATGGATCATCCGGGGATCATCCGGCCGGTCGGCCTATCGCATGCGCAGCACCCAGGCCTTGAACGCGGTCAGGTGCGCGCCGATGAAGTCCTTGGTCTGCTGGTCGGTCAGCTTGCCGTCGGTATCGAACTTGTTCTGCGCCTGCGGGATCATCACCTCCGGCCGGTTCATCACGAAGCCGTTCAGGAACACGAAGCACTGCCGCAGATGGTATTGCGCGCGGACCGACCCCATGACGCCGCCAGAGGCTCCCATCAGGCCGATCGGCTTGCCGTCGAACGGTTGCTCCGGCGGCCGGGAGGCCCAGTCGATCGCGTTCTTCAGCACGCCCGGGATCGAGTAATTGTATTCCGGCGTCACGATCAGCACCCCGTCGGCGGCCTTGATGCGCGTGCGGAGGTCCGCGACCGGCGGCGGGTAGCCCTGCGCGCGCACGTCGTCGTTGTACGCGGGGATCGGCGCGATATCGAATGTCTCGATGGTCATGCCCGCGGGCGCCAGTTCCTGCGCGGCGCGCAACGTCGCCGCGTTGAACGAGCCGCGCCGCAGGCTGCCGGCAATGCCGAGGATCTTCACCGTTCCGCCGTCGCTCATGCTTGTGAACTCCTTGTTTGCGTCATGCGATCTTACCCGCGCAGGGCGCGGGCCAGGCGGTCCAGGAACCAGTCCACGTCCGCTTCGTCGTTATAGACATGCGGACTGATGCGCAGCCGCCCCAGCCTGGGTGCCACGTGCACCTGCGCCGCGGCGAGACACTCAACCAGCCCATCCGGCATGCCGCCGGGGAACCCCAGGCTGAGGATGTGCGGCGCCCGTACCGGCGCATCCGGCACTTGCACCGAGGTGTTGCGCAGCCCGTCCGCCAGCCGGTCGGTCAGCATGCGCAGCCGCTCGACGATCGCCGCGCTGCCCCATTGCGCCACCAGTTCCATGCCGATCGATGCCATTTGCAACGAGATGAAATGGTCCCGCTCCCCCATGTCGAACCGCCGTGCGCCGGTCACATACGCGGTATCGCGCATATACGTCGTGTGCTCCGCGCTCACCGCCCGCCGCGCCGCCGCCGTTTGTTCCAGCGGCTCGCCGGCCTGGTGCCGCTTCGCGACATACAGGAACGCGCGGCCGTACGGCCCCAGCACCCATTTGTAAGTCGGGAACACCAGGAAATCCGGATCGAGCGTCCGCACGTCGATCGGCATCACCCCCGCGCCGTGCGTCGCATCGACCAGCAGCGCCGCGCCCTGCCGGCGCAACGCCGCCGCCACGCGATCCAGATCGACCGCGCAGCCATCCGACCAGTGCACCGAGGCGATCGAAGCCAGCCCGACCGGCGGCGCGCCAGGCCGCTCGATCGCGTCCAGCAGCGCCGCCGTCCAGTCGTGGTCGTCGCCCGCGCGGACCGCCTCGACGGTGAAGCCCTGCCGCGGCGCGCGGGTATGCCACTCCAGCACCGGCGAGGAATGATCGTCCGCCAGCAGCAGCACCCGCGATCCCGCCGCGGGGTGCAGCAGCTTGCCCGCGGTGGCGACGCCGTAACTGACCGAGGGGATCAGCGCGACATCCTCCGGCTCGGCATTGATCAGCCGCGCGGCAGCGCGGCGCGCGCGCTCGTGTTGCTCCGCCTGGTGAGTGGACGGGATCGTCCACGGCTGGCCCTTCAACGCCACGGCGGCACGGCCCGCTTCCACCGTGGCGCGCGGCAGCGGTCCCCAGCCCGCGGCGTTGAGATAACAGACCTCGCGCGGCATATCGAACAGGTGACGTTGCGATGGCAGCATGGCGGCGTCTTTCCGCTAGGTGTGTGCAACCCGCTGCACGCAACGGCGTGCCAAACTCCCAGTCCCCATCAACATTTTCTCAACGTCCCGTTGCCATTATCCCCGGCAAAGGAAGACAATGCACATGTCGAACACCATATCGCCCGAGGCAAGGGCCAAACCAGATGGTTCGCAAACGCTTCCGCGCCTGGTTCGCCACCTGCATGCAGCACCGGCCGCATCTCCACGATTATCTGCTCGGCGCCGTCTCGGCAATTGCCCTGTTCCCCGCGGAGGACGACGATCTCCCCGCTCCTCAGCATCGCGATCGCGCAGCAGCGCTCCACGACATGCATGCGGTCGGCCAGGACATGTGGGCCGCCTGCAGCCGCCCGGAGCCCGCACGTCGCATCCGCACCGCAGTCGCTCCCGTGCAGCCGCCAGCCGATGACCACGCCCGCGGACGCCGGGCCGCCGTGGCAGCCGTGGCAACGGCAGGACGCTGAGCCAGCCGTCACCGGCGGATCGACTCTGGAATTCGAACTCCCGACCAGTTTCGGCATGCTTCCCCGGCCCGCGCGCGCCCTGGCTGATCGGCAGCCCCTTGATGCGGTTGCTCGGCGCGGTCCGCTCGCTCGCCAACTGCTGCCGCTCGCGCGACAGGCAATGACGGCTCGCGAGCGCGAGCCATTCACGGCGGCCATGCGCGACCTCCAAAAAAAATCGCGCCGCGTTCACCACCCGTTAGGACAAGCGGCGGATGCTGGCGAGCATTGCCATCCAAACAGGAGTCACGCCGATGCGCCTGCTGCCCGTCCTGCTGGTGTCGATGTTGTTGCTGGGGTTCCAGGTCCAGGCGCAGCCGGTCGCGCCGGCCGCGATGCCGCCGCAAGCCCACACGCCCGCCAAGTCGCCGGCCAAGACCACGCACCATCGGGTGTCGTGGCAGCAGCGCTTCGCTGCGGCAAACACCACGCACGATGGCCACCTGACCCAGGAGCAAGCGAAGGCGGGCGACCTCACCATCGCGCGGCACTTCACCCAGATCGATACGGGAAACAAGGGCTACGTGACGCAGGACGACATCGCCGCCTGGCATAAGATGCAGCGGCAGGCGCGACACCACCCTCCGGGCACCGCGGACAACACACTGCGCCCGCGGCCGGCGGTGCATCGCACGACCATGCGGCGGCGGACGATGACCCCAACGCCCAACGGAATGGCAAACGGACCCACGGATCAGGGCGGCAACACGCCACCGGCAATCAATACCGGCAGCGCAACACGGGCACCCGGCGCATAGGCGCACCCCACGAGGCAGCGCGGACCCGGCACGCGCTGGCGCACGCGGGTTCGCGCGGTCGCAGAGCGTTCCTTCGGGGGCCCGCCGCCGAGGGGGGCAGCGGCGTCACGTCCACCCGGCGCTGACGGCGCGACGCAGGAAGATCGGCGCGGGCGGCACCATCTCGTCGCGGAAAGCGGCGACGAAGTCCGGCAGTTCGGCCAGCGGCACGATGCGCAGCGTGGGGTATTCGCCGTTGCCGCGGACACGGTGCGCCGCAAGCACCGCCTCGCCGTTCAGGCTCGTGGTCAGCGCCATGCCGAAATCGCAGACGTGGCTGCCGGGGTGCTCCACCACGCACAGCGGCACCGGGGCGTCCACGTCATCCGGCGAGAGACCCACCTCCTCGCGCAGCTCGGCACGCAATTGCCCGGCGACATCGACGACGCCGTCCGGGCGAACGGCGTTCGCGTCCACGCTGCCGGCAGGCGGCAACTGCCAGAGTCCAGCCTGATACACCGCACTGGCGTGGCGACGGCCGAACACGATGCCGTCGGCGCAGCGCAGAACGCCGCAGGCTGCCAGCGGGCGGAGCCGCAACGCGTGGAACAACGCCGGGCGCTCCATCTGCGCGACGATGCGGCGATATTCGGTCAAGTGGCCGACGATGGCATCCGGCGTGATGGTGTCGGCACTGAAGACGCGGCCGTTGAACAAGGCGCCCGCACCCCCGGCCGCCACACGGTCGGATGCGGTACTCCAGAGCGATTCGATCTCGGCGTCGAGCGCCGGGTCGAGCGGCGGCATGGCGTGTTCGACGCGAATGATCGGGTGGGCACAGAAATCATGCACGCGGAAACCGTTCATGGCGGAGGGATAGAGGGGAATCCGGCCTGAGGAAATGTCGGCCGCTGGCAGGCGGCAGCGAAGCGGGGCAGGCTTGGTGGGAACGGTCCACCAGTCCGCGGCTCGGGCTTCCAGCCCACGTCCTGTACATGGGTTCAAATTCAGGCTTCTGGCCACACTGACTGGCTTTAGTGCCCGTTCACATATGCCGAGGCGGCCGTTGCAAGCTCGGTGTCGGAGTGGGTCGCGCAGTACTGATCGATCCAGGCCCACACGCTCATCGTGTCTGCACCCCGAAATCCACCGCCCGAATTTCGCCAACGAGCGACAAGGCACGATGGCCCGGACGTTTCATACCGGAGCAAGAACCGGAGGTCGCATAAGCCCCGGGCAAGCTATGCACACTGCCAGGGTTATCGAGCGCAATCGGTGACCCGCAACAATCGAGAGGCACTGCCATGAGCTTGCAAGATGACAACAAGGCGATCGTGGGCCGCTGGTTCACCGACTTTTGGGGCAAAACCTGCAATCTGGATGTGGTGGACGAAATTGCGGCGCCGGACATGCTGCTGCAATACTCGCTCCACGAGCCGCGGAAAGGTCGTGGCGACATCAAGGACTTCATGACTGATTTCCGCGCCGCGTTTCCCGATCTGCACTTCTGGGGCACCGCCGGCCTCATTGCCGAGGGGGAGTATGTCGTCGGCCGGTGGAAAGGCGGCGGCACCCATACCGGGCCGGCCTTTGCCGACTTTCTTGCCGGCGGCCTGCCCGAAAATACGGGCCGGAGGATGCACTTCACCGGCGTCACTGTCCTCAAGCTCAAGGACGGCAAGATCCTCGAGGAGATCGGTCTGGATGACGGGGTCTCCGCGTTGACCCAACTGGGATTGCTTCGCGCCGCCTGATACCAGGCGGCCGAACGAATGACGTACGGCCCGACGCCCGTACCGTCATGCCGGCCACCGGGTCAAGGCCGGGTGGCAGGCTCCGGCAAGCATCCACGACTTGCCTTGATGCGCACTGCAAAGTCATGGATGGCGGCGCTTCGCTCGCCATCCATGACGAGGGGGCGCGGCCGCAGAATCAATCGTTGCGCCGCCGTCCACAAGATCCGCGTCATTGCAAAGCTGCGCTGTTCGCGTGAGGGTTGCGTAGCGACGGCCAGGTGACGTTGAATCGCGGCATCGCCAGACTCTATTCGGACAAGCGGCACACTCCTGGCATTATGTTCCACGATGCGGCCTGACCTGCACTCGCTCGCGCTCGATCAAGCCCAGGACGGCGTCCGTCGGATTCCTTTGGGCACACGCGCCATCCTGCTGCGCGGTCTCGCGCGCGACCGAGCGCCGAAGCTCGTCGCCGCCATCGACTCCATCGCCGCGATCTCCCCGTTCCGCCAGATGGTCACGCCGGGTGGCTGGCCGATGTCGGTGGCGATGACCAACTGCGGACAGGTTGGCTGGGTCACCGATCGCACTGGCTATCGCTATGCTGCCATTGATCCGGCGACCGGCCGGCCGTGGCCGGAGATGCCCCAGGCATTTGCGGACCTCGCCACCGAGGCGGCCGCGGCGGAGGGCTTTGGCGATTTTCATCCCGATGCGTGCCTGGTCAACCGTTATGCGCCGGGCGCTCGGATGTCGCTCCATCAGGACCGCGACGAACGCGACTTCGATCAGCCGATCGTCTCGGTCTCGCTGGGCTTGCCGGCCATCCTCCTGTGGGGCGGCAAGACGCGCGCAGAGAAGCCCCGGCGCGTTCCGCTGATCCACGGCGACGTGGTGGTCTGGGGCGGGGCGGATCGCCTGACGTTTCATGGCGTCCACGCCCTGGCCGACGGCGAGCACGCGCTGACCGGCGCCTGTCGCTTCAATCTCACCTTCAGACGGGCACTCTGATTCTACCGCGCGCGAGCCGGCGGCAGATCGTCGTCCCGATGCCCGATCGACGGCCCGCAATGCCGGCGCAGCATCGCATGCCTCATGGCTTCAATCGGTAGCCCGTGCGGAAGATCCACCACAGCAACGCCAGGCACAGCACCATGAAAGCCACAACGACAGCGAGGCTCGTCGCGACGCCGACATCCCCCACGCCGTAGAAGCTCCAGCGGAATCCGCTCACGAGATACACCACCGGGTTGAACAAACTCACTGTCCGCCAGGGCTGCGGCAGCATGTCGATCGAATAGAACGCGCCGCCCAGGAAAGTGAGCGGGGTGACCACAAGCGACGGAATGATGGCGAGTTGCTCGAAACTCTCGGCCCAGATGCCGATGAGGAATCCGAACAAGCCGAAGCTTACCGCGGTCAGCACGAGAAAGCCCGCCATCCAACCGGGATGCATGATCCGCACCGGCACGAAAAGCGTTGCCGTGGCCAGGATGATCAGGCCGATCAGCACCGATTTCGTCGCGGCCGCACCGATATACGCGACCACGGCTTCCGTGCTCGAGATCGGCGCGGATAACAGCTCGAAGATCGTGCGGGTGAATTTCGGAAAGTAGATCGCGACCGACGCGTTGGATATGCCCTGCGTCAGCAGCGTCAGCATGATGAGCCCCGGCACGATGAACGCACCGTAGCCGACGCCGCCCACCTGCTTCATGGGGGAGCCGATCGCGCCGCCGAACACGATGAAGTACAGCACGGTGGTGATCACGGGGGTGGCCACACTCTGCCATACCGTCCGTCGCGTGCGCGCCATCTCGGTACGGTAGATCGCCCAGATTCCCGGAAGGTTGATGCCGCTCACGCCCGGCCCTCCACCAGACCGACGAAAATATCCTCAAGCGAAGTCCGGCTGGTCTCGAGATCCTTGTAGTCGATCCCGGCGGCGCCAAGGTCTCGCAGCAGGCGAGGGATACCGGTGTCCGGCAGATTCGCGTCGAAATCGTAAACCAGGCGCTCGCCGTCAGCCTCCAGCCGCAACGGCCAGTTGGCGAGCGCGGCCGGAATCGCGTCGATCCGCTGCCGCATCATGATGCTCAGCCGCCGTTTTCCAAGCTTGCGCATCAGTGCGGCCGTTTCCTCGACCAGCACGAGCCGGCCGCGGTCGATCACGCCGACGCGATCCGCCATCTCCTCGGCCTCTTCGATATAATGCGTGGTGAGGATGATGGTGACGCCGCGATCCCGCAACCGGCGCACGAGTTCCCACATGTCGCGGCGCAGGGTGACATCGACGCCGGCGGTCGGCTCGTCGAGGAACAGGATGTCCGGCTCATGGCTGAGCGCCTTGGCGATCATTACGCGGCGCTTCATGCCGCCCGACAGTTCCACGACGCGCGCGTTGCGCTTGTCCCACAGCGACAGATCGCGGAGCACTTGCTCGATATGGCCGGGATCCGCACGCTTGCCGAACAAGCCGCGGCTGAAACGCGCCGTCTCCTCCACTGTGGCGAAGATATCGAGCGCGATCTCCTGCGGCACCAGTCCGATCATCGCGCGCGCGGCGCGGTATCCCGTGATGATGTCGTGTCCATCGACGAGAATCCGCCCCGACGTCATCGAGACCAGGCCGCAGATGATGCTGATGAGTGTGGTTTTTCCCGCTCCGTTGGGGCCGAGCAGCGCGAAGATTTCGCCCTTCTCGACCGCAAGGTCGATTTCATGCAGTGCGACCTGACCGGATTTGTAAGTCTTCGTCACGCCGGAAATGGACAGGATCGGCGACATGGGGCCTCGTGCTCCGGCGGTATGATACCAAGGTCGGAATGATTGACTCGTGCGCCATCCCAACAGTGTCATTGCGAGGCGCGAAGCGACGCAGCAATCCCCTGCCTGACGAGCGTTCCTCGGCTCGTCAGGCAGGGGATTGCTTCGGCCAAGCGGCCTCGCAATGACACTGCATTCAGCACCATACGGTCACCGTTTACGACACCTGGTATGACAGCGTGCTTGCGCTTGCGAAGCCGCCCGTCATGGCCACACCCGTCATGGCGTTGTCCCGGCCATCCACGCACGATCAATCGTGCGAAGATGGCCGGGTGAGGCCCGGCCATGACGAGTTGAGCATCGATTGCGCGACTGCCGCCCTGGCCCTGCCAGCCTTCCTGGAGCTGCGCCGCCCCCCTACAGATAGTGCTCCGCCATTGGCGCGAACCCATTGAAGCCCTGGCTGGCGTAGGTCGTGACGTAGGCGCCGGTGGACAGCAGCTCCACCCGGTCGCCGCTGCGCAGTGCCAGCGGCAGGCGGTAGTTCGACTTCTCGTACATGATGTCGGCGCCGTCGCAGGTCGGGCCGGCGATCGCCACCGGACCCATCGCCGAGCCGTCATGCGTGGTGGTGATGCGGTAGCGGATCGACTCGCCCTCGGTCTCGGCCAGGCCGCCGAAGCGGCCGACGTCCAGGTACACCCAGCGCACCGGATCGCTCGGATCGCGCCGGCTCACCAGCACCACCTCGGCGCTGACCAGGCCGGCGCTGCCCACCACGAAGCGGCCCGGCTCGATCACCATCTCCGGCAGAGCGTTGCCGAAATGCGCGATCATCGCCTGCATGATGGCGTCGCCGAACTGGTCGATCTCCGGCACGTCGTCGCGGTAGCGGGTGGGGAAGCCGCCGCCCAGGTTCATCATGCGCAGGTTGACGCCCGCCTCTGTCAGGTCGGTGAACAGCATGGCGACCCTGCCGATCGCGGCTTCATAGGCGCGCGTGGTGGTCTGCTGGCTGCCGACGTGGAACGACAGGCCGTACGGGTCCAGCCCCAGATCGCCGGCGCGCAGCATCAGCGTTCGGGCGTTCTCCACCGTGGTGCCGAACTTGCGCGACAGCGGCCAGTCGGCGCCCTTGTTCTCCACCAGGATGCGGCAATAGACCCGCGCGCCGGGCGCGTTCTCGGCCAGCTTCTCCAGTTCCTCTGCCGAATCGAAGGCGAACAGCGTCACGCCACGCTGGAAGGCGCGGCGGATGGCGGAGGCCTTCTTGATGGTGTTGCCGAAGCTGATCGCTTCCGGGCGCGCGCCGGCATCGAGGCAGGCGGACACCTCCTCCCAGCTCGCGGCATCGAAGCAGGAGGCGAGTTTCGCCAGTCGCTGCAGGATGGGCAGCGCCGGATTGGCCTTCACGGCGTAATAGATGCGCGCCAGCGGCAGCGCATGTTGCAGCGCGCGGAAATTCTCTTCCACGCGATCCACGTCGAGGACCAGGCACGGCGTTGCCGGCTGGTGCTCTACAAGGAAACGGGCGATCTTGGGTGTCATCGCACCGTGCCTCCCCTACCTGAGCGCTCACCTGAGCAAGGCGATGAGCGGAGTTGACGAAACGGTCGAACGAACCAGCGACCAGAGCGATTGCCAGAACGCTTGACGTCGTTGCGTAACCACTGAGGGCCAGAGGCACGTGCGTTGCTGCGTGGGGGCCAAATAGGACCCCCCTCCCCCCTGTGCAATAGGGAATTTGCCTGTGAAGTCAAAATTCTGCCCCGAGAGACCAGATTGAGGCCTGAGCCGGCTACCCCGCAGCCGGTCACGCCAGGCCAGCCGCCCGCACCCGACCCCTGGGAGGACAGGATTGGATACGACGCCCGTCCAGCCGCACGAGACCCCGCCGCCCCGGCACGGCTTCTGGCGGCACAGCCGCGAGGTGATGCGCGGCGCCTTCCGCGCCAGCGTCGCCGACCGCATGACGCTGTCCGCCGCCGGCTGCGCGTTCTACGCCACCCTCGCGCTGTTCCCCGCCATGTCCATGCTGATCTCGGTCTATGGCCTGGCGTTCAACCGCGACGCGGTGGCCTCCCAGCTTCAGGCGCTTGAGGCATTGCTGCCGCCGCCGACCTTCGCGCTGATCAGCAACCGGGTGCACGAGCTGATCGGCCAGCCGCAGCGTAACCTCAGCGCCGGCCTGGTGATCAGCTCGCTGATCACGCTCTGGAGCGCCGGGTCCGGCACCAAATCCATGATCTCGGCACTGAACCTGGCGCTGGGCGTGACAGAAATCCGCAGCTTCCTGCGCTTCCAGCTTACCGGCTTCGCCATGACGCTGGGCGCCGTGGTGGTGGCCGTGGTCGCCATCGCGGTGCTGGTGGTGATGCCGGCGGCGATCGCCTTCGTCGGCCTGTCCAACTACAGCGGCAGCTTGCTCCATACCGCCGCCCTGCTCACCCTGGTCGGCTTCTTCCTGCTGTCGCTGCTGATTCTCTACCGGTTCGGCCCGTCCCGCGCGCCGCCGCCGCGCCAGCCGCTGATGCCCGGCGCGGTCCTGGCCACCCTGCTGTGGCTGGCGGCGTCGGGACTGCTGTCGTTCTACGTCTCGCACATGGCCAGCTTCGGCGCGACGTATGGTCCGCTCGGCGCGGTCGTGGGCGTGATGCTGTGGTTCTACATCTCCGCCTATGTCGTGCTGCTGGGCGCCGAGCTGAATGCGCGGCTGGAGATGCTGGCCGAGCGGTTGGCGAGCGCCCAGAGCGCCTGATATTGGCGGCGATGGCGGAGATGGCTGATATTGGCCGATATTGGCGGAGATGGCTGATATTGGCGGAGATGGCTGAGATTGGCGGAGATGGCTGAGATGGCCCCCCTCCCCTTGAGGGAGGGGTTGGGGGAGGGGTGCGTACATCCACGGTCGGCGGATGTAGGCACCCCTCCCCCAACCCCTCCCTCAAGGGGAGGGGGGATTCATCATCATAAGGGAACGTCCGACATGGCGCAGTGGGACCACGGCTACGTCACCGACGTGACCTACACGACCAATTTCTATCGCGAGATCACGCCAATCTGGCTGGCCACCACCGCGCTGCTGCTGGGACAGCGGCCGCCGGACCTCACCCGCCCGTTCCGCTACGCCGATCTGGGCTGTGGCCACGGCTTCACCACCCTGGTGGTCGCCGCCACCTGCCCCGAGGCAGAAATCTGGGGCTTCGACTTCAATCCTGCCCACATCGAATGGGCGACCCGGCTCGCCGGCATGGCCGGCCTGTCGAACGTCCACTTCGTCGAGACGTCGTTCGCCGACCTGGCCGCGCGGCCGCCCGCCGACCTGCCGGCATTCGACTTCATTGTGTCGCACGGCGTGCTGAGCTGGATCTCGCCGGAGAACCAGCGGTTGCTGCATGAGGTGATCCGGCAACGCCTGAAGCCCGGCGGCCTGGCCTATGTCAGCTACAACGTCACCACCGGCTGGGGCGCGATGCTGCCGGTGCGGACGCTGATGCGCCTGCTGACCGAGGCCAGCCCATTGCGCACCGATCTCTCCTCGGGCGAGACGCTGGATTTCGTCGCCCGGGTGAAGGATGCGGGCGCTCTGTTGTTCCCCAACAACCCCTGGTTGGAGACCCGGCTGGCCGACATGCGCCGGCACGACCCGCGCTACATCGCGCACGAATACCTCAACCGCGACTGGCATCCGATCATGTTCGCGGATGTGGCCGACGCCATGGCGGAGGCGAAATGCGCCTATGTCGGCAGCGCCACGCTGACCGACAACATCGATGCGCTCTCGGTGCCGTCCGCCATGGTGCCGCTGCTGGGCGAGACGCGCGACCTGCGGCTGCGCGAGACGCTGCGCGATGTCGGCGCGGCGCAGTCGTTCCGCCGGGACCTGTACCGCCGAGGCCTGGCGCCGCTGCCCCTGGCGGAGCAACGGGACCTGGTGGACGCGGTCCAACTGGCCTGGGTGGGACAGCCGATGCCGGATCCGATCACGTTCTCCACGCCGCTGGGCTCCGTCACCGGCAAGCCGGAGGTCTATCAGCCGCTGCTGGACGGGCTGCGCCAGGGGCCGTTGTCAGTGCGGGCGGCTTACGCGCTGGCGCCGTTCGCCGACGCCCCGCTGGTCGAGCTGTTGCAGGCTTTCATCCTGCTGACGGCGGGGAACCACGCGCACCCGGTCGCACCAGGTGGCGACTCGGCCGCAGCGCGGCAGGGTGCGCAGGCCCTCAATCGCGCGATTGCGGCGCTGAACGCGGCGGGCGGCGACGTGCCGCGGCTGGCGGCGCCGGCGATCGGCTCGTCGTTGCAGGTGGATTTGCTCGACACACTGGTGCTGGGCGCGCTGCAGTCCGGCCAGCCGGCGGACGCAGACGGCCTCGCGGCCTACGTGCTGGCGACGCTGGATCGTTGCGGACGGTCGCTGCAGCGGGACGGCCAGCCGGTGGCGGACGCGGCCGAGACGCGCTCGCTGGCGCAGGAAAGGGTGCGCACCACGCTGGTGGACCGCCTGCCCGTGTTCCGTGCGCTGGGCATTCTTGAAACTGCGGGTTGAAGCTCACGCGCGACCGCATTGTCGCGCGCCCGCCGGGGGCGTGTCGGATTTTTTTACAACATGCGCAGATTGAAACAATTCACCCACGGCATTGACGCAAGACGCCACTGCCGCCACGGCCCTGATCAAGGCACGCGGCCATGCGTCAGCGGCGCGCCTCACCCGCCGTGTCAGGATTCTTTACAGATTGCGTCGGCTGGTAGCCGGGCCGCTTCACTTATTCCGGAGCATGCCCCGCCGACGCCGCAGCAGCCCGATCGCGGCCAACCCACCGCCGAGCAGTGCCAGTGAAGCTGGCTCCGGCGTAGGCCGAAGCTGCGCCGAGATATAGACGTAGCCATTGCCGGTCGGCGAGTAGTTGAAGCCGCCGAGATAGCCGCCCATCGGCGAATATGAGCCGCCGGAATAGGCGAATGAGCCGCCGCCGCCGCCGTACAGGCCGGCGTCGCCGCCGGACCAGCCGCCGCCGCCGCCGCCGCCAAGGCAGGACCCCGCGCCGCCGCCGCCGAATCCGCCGGAGGCGAAGATCCCACTGCCTCCGCAGGCTACGTATTGGCTGCCGCCAACCATGTGACCGCTGGTATAGGCAGCGCCACCATATCCGTAGCCGTCGCCGGCGCCGGCGCCATTCCAGCCGCCGCCGCCGCCGCCCATTCCGGCTGAGCCGGCATAACCGCCGTAGCCCCAGCCGCCGCTCTTGATGCCGGCACCCGCGCCCGCGTAGCCACCGTAACCGGAGCCCGTGGCGCTGTCGCCGCCGCCTCCGGCGCCAAAGCCGATACCGCCGCCACCGCCCGCCGCGAGCAAAACGGTGCCCGGCGCGGGGCCGCTGTTGGAGTTGCTGGTCGCGACGAACGTGCCGCCACCGCCGCCGCCACCACCGCCGGTGGTCGCATTTTGGTAGGTGCCCTGGCCGTAATGGCCGATGGTGAGGTTGATGACCGTGCCGCCGAGGAACACGAAGCTGCTTTTTGCAACGCCGCCGTAGCCGCCGACGCCACCGGCGCCAGAGCCACCCTTAGCGCCGCCCGCAGTGAACATGACTGTATATGACTGGGCCGACGTCCCCGGAACCGTCCAGGTTTGCATCGAAGCGCCGGCATAAGCGTACTTCCACTGACCCGGACCGACATACGCCGCGCTGGCGATGCCAGGCGAGGCCAGCGCGAAGACTGATGTTCCCAAAGCCCACAGCCGCTTCATCGATCCGCAATCCCCAGCCAATCCCGGTACGGCGCAGAATTCCCGCCTTCCCGTTTGGTAGCAAAGCTCGTGCCAAGCTGGTACAGCCTTGTTTTGGCAAGGGAAACTGCGGCAGCCAACGCCGCCTCGCGGGCGATGTGTAAAATTCTCCGACTCTCGTCGCCCTCGGCGACTCCACGCGCGGCGCGCCCCCACGATCACCCCTCCCGGCCCCCGATGACCGTTGCACGCGACGGCGGAGACCGGTACACCGCAAGCATGAACAACGGTCTGCACTTCATTTCCGGCCTGCCGCGCTCCGGATCGACGCTGCTGTCGGCGCTGCTCCGGCAAAATCCGCGGTTTCATGCCGGCATGACCAGCCCGGTCGGCAGCTTGTTCAACGCCATGCTGCGCGAAGTGAGCCAGGGAAACGAAACCGCGGTCTTTATCGACGATACCCAGCGCACGGCATTGCTGTGGTCGGTGTTCGATGCCTACTACGCCGACATCCACCCGACCAAAGTGGTGTTCGATACCAACCGGCTATGGACGACCAAGCTGCCCAGCCTCACCACGCTGTTTCCCGACAGCAAGATGATCTGCTGCGTGCGCCACGTGTCCTGGATCATGGACAGCATCGAGCGGCTGATTCGCCGCAACCGCTTCGAATTGTCGAAAATCTTCAATTTTGAAGCTGGCGGCACGGTGTACTCGCGAGTCGACGGGCTCAGCGGCGCCGCCGGCATGGTCGGCTTCGCCTGGAATGCGCTGCGCGAGGCGGTGTATGGTGAGCATGCCGATCGCCTGATCCTGGTCACCTACGATACGCTCACGGCAAATCCCCTGCGCGCGCTGCGGGAGATCTATGATTTCATCGGCGAGCCGCAGTTCACCCACGATCCCGACAATGTATCGTTCGACGAGGCGGCGGAATTCGACGCCAGGCTGGGGACCCCCGGCCTCCACTCGGTCAGCCCGGCGGTGCGTGCCACCGAGCGCAAGACGCTTCTTCCGCCCGATCTGTTCTCTCGCTTCGAGCAGGATGCATTCTGGCGCGATCTGCGGCAGTTGCCGTCGAACCTTCGCGTGGTTTGACGTTGCTCGAAGGCGTGCCGGCACCGAGCGGAGTCGTCGGATTGTTACAACCGCGGGTAGAACGTAGCCGATTGTCACGGTCGTCTGATTTTTTCGATTGACGCCTGACCGACTTTCTCCGAATGTGAGGCAGTGATCGGCGAGCCGAGCGCTCTGCGCACGTCCGGGTATTGCCTGGGTTCCTGCGTCGAATCGCGATGGCCGAAAATCGGGGGCGGCAATGGCTAGTACCTATTCATGGAACACGAGCTCGACCGGAACGTGGGCCACGTCCACTGCCGATTGGACCAACGTCAACACGACTACGACCGGTACTGCGCCCACGGTTGCGGCGGGCGATCTGGCCGAAATTACCGTCAAGACCACAATTACCGTTGCTGATACGACAAGCGGCGCCGGCTCGCTGAGTCTGTCCGCCGCCTCTGGCGTTGCGGAGATCAGCGTCAGCGCCAGCGACAAGCTGACCATCACCAACGCCGGCACGATCTTGAGCGGCGGCAAGTTGATCCTCGGCGCCGCGGGCGGGGAAGCCAGCCTGGGCAGCGTGGTGGTGAACGGCGGCACCATCGCGATCACCCAGGCGACCGGAACGCTCCTGGCCGGCAGCGGCGGATTCTCGGAAAGCTCCGGTCTCTTCTCGCCGGCGACCGGCGTCTTCAACGACACCGGCAACCTTTCGGTCAGCGGCGGCACGTTCAGCGACAACACCAAGGGCAGCACGATCAGCGGCATTGCCAGCTTCACTGGCGGTACCGATTCGTTCGGTGGCACCAACTCGGCGCCGATCAGCATCGGCACGCTAACGGTTGGCGGTGCCAGCGCTGGGAAACTGACGCTGGACAGCGGCACCGACACCATCGCCGGGACCTCCGCGACCACAATCAACAGCAACGGCACGCTGGCCATGAACGGCGGCACGCTGGTGGCGGGGTCGGCGGGGATCACCGACTCGGGTCTCATTACCGGCTTCGGCGCGCTCAGCGGCGGCGCGCTGTCCGGCGCCGGCAGCGTCACCGCGAGCGGCGGCACACTGACCATCAACGACACCGACTCGTCGGCACTGACCGTTGCCAACAGTGCCAGCAACATCCTCAACCTGAGCGCTGCCCAGTCCGGCATCACTGTCAGCTTCGCGGGGGCCGCGGGCGCACTGGAACTCAGCGATTTCAGCATCGGCACACCGGACTCGCTGAACTTTGCCAGCTCGACCGTGGCGGGCATGAACGTCAACACGTCGCAGACCGCGACGAACGAAATCATCCTGACCGGCCCGACCGAAAGCGGCGTCAAGGCGGTCTTCACGGGGTCCGGCACCTCCGGCTCGCTACAGATTTCCGACAGCACCGGCGTCATCACCACGATTTCGCTGACCGGGCTGATCGGCACCACCGACGGCGCGGAGTATGCCAACTGGACCGGCGCCACCACCACCACCGACATCTTTCTCAGCAACGCCGTGTGCTTCGGACCGGGCACGCAGATCCTCACCGCGCACGGCGAGGTCGCTGTCGAGGCGCTGGCCGAGGGCGATCTGGTCGTCACGCACACGGGCGAGCAGCGGCCCATCAAGTGGATCGGCTACCGCCGCATGGACCTGACGCGGCACAGCCGGCCGAGCCTGGCCGCCCCGGTGCGCATCCGTCGCGGCGCGTTCGCCGAAAACCTGCCGGGCCGCGACCTGATCGTCTCCCCCGACCACTGCTTGTTTGTCGATGGCAAGCTGATCCCCGCCAAGCTGCTGATCAACGACATGACCGTCGTGCAGGAGCGCGACACCCGGGTGGCCGAGTACTACCACGTCGAGCTGGACCGCCATGCCGTGCTGCTGGCGGAAGGGCTGCCGGCGGAAAGCTACCTGGATACCGGCAACCGCGCGTTCTTCTCCAACGCCGGCCTCGCCCTGGTGCTGCATCCCGAGTTCCATGTGAACGCCGGCCTGCGCTGCTGGGAGACGGACGCCTGCGCGCCGCTCGCGGTCAGCGCCGAGGCGGTCGAGCCGGTGTGGCGCGATCTGGCGGCACGCGCCGAAATGCTGGGCTACACGCTGCCGGAAGTTGCCACGACCGACGATGCCGACCTGCGCGTAGTGGCCAATGGCCGGACCATCCGGCCGGTCGCGGCGAATGGCGGCTGCCATGTCTTCGTGCTGCCGCCGGGCGCGTCCGCCGTGCGGCTGGTCTCCCGCGCCGGCTCTCCATCCGACGTGGTGCCGTATCTCGAGGATTGGCGCCTGCTCGGCGTTGCGGTCAACCGCATCGTCGTGCGCTCAAGCCAAGAGCAGATTGAGATTCCGGCGGACCATCCGGCTCTGACCCAGGGCTGGCACGCGATCGAGCATGAAGGTGCGGCGCAGTGGCGCTGGACCGACGGCAGCGCCCGCCTGCCCATCGCCGCCAGCACCGAGCCGCTGACAGTGGAAGTGCATGTCCGCCAGACGATGCAGTATCGCCTTGAGACCGCCGCGCCGAGGCGCCTGGTCGCCTGATCCGGTACGCAACGGAACGAACGGCAAAGGGGGCCTCGCGGCCCCCTTTTCCATTTGGGCCCCAGCCGCTGTTCCGACAAAAACAGGCCCGCGCGGGAAGTGGCCCCTGGCCATGCCAGAAGGGCTCATACCAGGCGACCGGGAGAATGACGTAGCGGCTGCCTGGCCTCACGCTGCGCCGCGCAGCTCCGCTTCGAAGCGGTCGCGCCAGCGCTCCAGGCTATGCGCGCGCATCACCTTCAACATGGCGGCGTGACGTTCGCGGCGTTCCTCCACCGGCATCGCCAGCGCACGGTCCAGCGCGGCGGCGATGCCGGCTTCGTCGTACGGATTGACCAGCAGTGCCGCGCCCAGCTCCACCGCCGCGCCGGCGAATTGCGACAGCACCAACACGCCCGGATCGTCCGGGTCCTGCGCCGCGACGTATTCCTTCGCCACCAGGTTCATGCCGTCGCGCAGCGGCGTCACCAGGCCGACCTGCGCTTCGGCGTACAGCGGCATCAAGACATTGCGCGGGAAGCCGCGGTTCAGATAACGCAGCGGCACCCAATCGACTTCGGCGAAGCGGCCGTTGATGCGGCCGGCCTCGCCTTCCAGTTCGCGGCGGATCTCGCGATAGGTCTGCACGTCGGAACGCGACGGCGGCGCGATCTGCATGAACGTGACGTTGCCGCGGCGGTTCGGATATTCCTCGAGGAAGCGTTCGAACGCGGTGAAGCGCTGGCGCAGGCCTTTGGAATAATCCAGGCGATCGACGCTCAGGATCAGCCGCTCCAGCAGATTGGCGCGCAGACGCGTGGCGAAGCGGCGGTTGGCCGGGTCCTCGGCCTGCGCGCGCACTTCATCGACATGCACGCCGATCGGGAACACGCCGGTCTTCAGCGTGCGCTCGAAGACGTGCAGCGTGCCGTCGCGGCGTGCCGTGCCGCCGGCCTGGCGCACGACGTAGTCGCAGAACGCGGTGCGATCCGTTTCGGTCTGGAAACCGAGAATATCGTAGGTACACATCGCGCGGATCAGCTCGGCATGCGCCGGGACGGTCATGAACACCGCCGGCGCGGGAAACGGCGTGTGCAGGAACAAGCCAATGCGGTTGGTAACGCCCGCGGCGCGCAACGATTTCGCGAAACACAGCAAGTGGTAGTCGTGTGCCCAGATCAGGTCGTCAGGCCGCACAAGCTTTGCCACCGCGTGCGCGAACAATTCGTTGACGCGGCGATAGCCGGCGAACTCGGTCCAGTCGAAGCGGCCAAGACCGATCTGGTAATGCAGCGCCGGCCACAGCGTGCCATTGGCGAATCCGCGGTAGAACTCATCATAGTCGCGACGCGACAGATCGACCGTGTAGAGCGTGATCGGTCCAACGCTGTGCTCCGGGTTGGGGGTGGACGCGGCGGCGATCTCGCCGCTCCAACCGAACCAGATGCCACCTTGCTGTTTCAGCGCATCGAGCACGCCCGCGGCGAGCCCGCCCGCGGTGGGTTCGCCTTCCTGGATCGGGGCGACGCGATTCGAGACGACAACCAGACGCGACAAGGCTACGGACCTCGATGGAGGCGGGCAAGCTATCGCCGCCCGGGCGTCCTGTCATTGCAGGGCGCCACCACTGCGCTGAAATGGTCTGGCCGGATTGGCCAGGCGCGGTTCGCTGGCGCCGCCCTCACCCATGCTATGCGCCCACTTTCGACATCGAGGTCCGCCATGACCACCCTTCGCATCGGCCTGCTGCTGTTTCCGCGCATGACCCAGCTCGACCTGACGGGACCATACGAAGTCTTTGCCAAGGTGCCGGGCGCCGAGGTGCTGCTGCTGTGGAAGACGCTGCAGCCGGTGGAGGCCGAGAGCGGACTTCGCATGTTGCCGCACGCCACGCTGCGCGATTGTCCGCCGCTGGACGTGCTGTGCGTGCCAGGCGGTCCGGGCGTGTCGGCGCTGATGGAGGATGCGGAGGTGCTGGACTGGCTGCGCGCGCAGGGGCGTGCGGCGCGCTACGTCACGTCGGTTTGCACCGGCGCGCTGGTGCTTGGTGCCGCGGGATTGCTGCGCGGCAAGCGTGCCACGTCGCACTGGGCATCGCGTGATTTACTGGCCGCGTTCGGCGCGATCCCGACGCCGGGCCGGGTCGTGCGCGATGGCAACGTATTTTCCGGCGGCGGCGTCACCGCGGGCATCGACTTCGCGCTGACGCTGGTGGCGGAGATTGTCAGCCCGGCGGCCGCGCAGGAGATCCAATTGCAGATCGAATACGCACCGGCCCCGCCGTTCGATGCGGGCACGCCGGAGACCGCGCCAGCCGACGTGGTGGCGGCCGTGCGCGCGAAAGGCGCGGCGACTCGGCAGGCGCGCGAGGCGTTGGTGGCGCGCATCGCGTCGCGCGGTTAGCGCGCTTTCGTCCCGAGCGCCAAAGTCGTTGCCCCCCTCCTGTCATTGCGAGGCCGCTTGGCCGAAGCAATCCCGTTCGTGACGAGCTGCCGGCACCTTGTCACGAACGAGATTGCTTCGGCCAAGCGGCCTAACAAGAAACAAGGTTCCCCCCTCCCCTTGAGGGAGGGGTTAGGGGAGGGGTCGAGGCGTACAAATCGACCCCTCCCCCAACCCCTCCCTCAAGGGGAGGGGAGAACTTACGCTGCGACGGTCACAGTTTCATCCAGTGCGGGTCGGCTACCGGCCGGTGGCAACTCGCAATGACAGGAGGCGGGCCGCGCTACTCTGCCGCGGGCTTCAGGTGTTCCAGCAATCGCGGCATCAGTTCCACGAGATTGCAGGGACGCAGACGATTGTCGAGCTGAAACACCAGTATGTCCTCCCACGCATCCTTCACCGCGCCGGTGCTGCCGGGCAGCGCGAACATGTAGGTACCGTGCGCCACGCCCGCGAGCGCGCGCGACTGCATCGTGGACGTGCCGATCTTTTGATAGCTCAGCATACGGAACAATTCGCCGAAGCCCTCGATACGCTTCTCCATGACGCGCTCAAACGCTTCCGGCGTGACGTCGCGCCCGGTGAGGCCGGTGCCGCCGGTGGTGATCACGACGTCGATCTCGGCATCGGCGACCCAGCGGCGCAGATGCACTTCAATCGCACCCGCATCGTCCTTCTCGATCGCGCGCGCGGCGACGCGATGACCTGCCTTGGCGATGCGTTCGACGAGTGCATCGCCCGACGTATCGTTCGCCGGCGTGCGCGTATCCGACACCGTCAGCACGGCGATGTTGACCGGAATGAACGCCCGGGATTCGTCGATGCGTGCCATGGTGCCTCCTGCCGGACGCGCGCAGGTTCTAGTGCACGCGGGGTTCGGCGAAGGCGATCTTGCTCCGATCGTTGGCCGGCGTGAAGCGCGGCCATTCGCCGGCCGCCAGTTGATCCAGGCTGGGCGCCGGAAGATGCAATCGTGCCGCGTAGAGCCAGGTGTAGGTCAGCGCGTGATCGACGAAGGCGCGAGTCTGGTCGTTGGGAATTGCTTCAATGAACAGGAGAGGATCGCCGTTGTCGCGCACGGATGCGCTCCAGCGTGCGAGGCCATTCGGGCCATCGTTGTAACTGGCGAGCACATGCAGCAAATCGTTGCCGACGCAATCCTGCCGTGCAAGATAGCTGACGTAACGTTGCCCTAACGACAGATTCAGCGATGGGTTGTGCAACCGCTCCGCGGACAACGATGCGTTGCCGGAAATATATTGCGCGGTGACCGGCATGATCTGCATCAGCCCGCGCGCGCCGGATGACGATATCGCGCGCGCATCGAAATTCGATTCAACACGCGTGAGTGCGTAAACCAGCGCGGGATCGATGCGAAAGCCGCCGTCGGGATGCAGGCGCGGCACTGGAAAGCGCAGTTCATCCAGTGGCTGGCCGTTCTCGGCCGCGGTGATGTCGGCGATCTGCGCGGCGAGATCCGTCAGATCCAATGCCGACGCGACCAGCAGCAGCGAACGCTGTTGCGCCGGCGCGTTCTGCCAGCGCGGCCATAAGAGACGAAGCTCGGCCTCCGCGCGATCGGGCTGGCCGATCTGCATCAGCGCGAAGGCGCGCCAGCCGGGCTTGGTGTCGGCGACGACGTCGATGTCGGCCTGCGACAGCAATTCGCCGCTGGGGATGATGCCGGTCGGCAGGCCCAGAAGCTGACGCGCGAGCAAGCCGTACAGCGTCGCGCGCTGTGTGGCAGCCTGCCGCAGCCAGTGCCGCGCGCCGGCGGGATCGTGCAGATGCCGCGCCGCGCGGGCCGCCCAGAAGGCCGCGGCGGCGGCCACGCGGTCCGACGCCAGCGGGGCATCGGCCGCAAGTTCGAACAAGCCGCGGGCTTCCTCGACGCGGCCGAGCCGCCAGGCGGCGAGCCCGCCGACATACGCCGGCAGCCCGACCTGTTGTTCTGGCGCCGTATCATGCAGCGCGATGTAGGCGGTGTTCAGCGCTGCGTCGTCGTCGTTCCGGGTGAACAACCAGCGCGCCACTTCGCCGCGCAGCAGAGCGGCATAGCCGGCATGCAGGCCGCGCTCCGCGGCGATCAGCGCCAGGGCGGCACGTGTGGCGCCACGGTGCAGTCGGGCGGCAACGGCGTTGTCCAGCGCCGGATTGCGGGCGACGGCCTGGGTTTGCAGGTCGGCGTCCTGCGCGATATCGGTCTGCGGCGGCGTGGGGGCCAGCGCCTCGGCGGCGGGCACCTGCGGGACGCTCGCGCCCTTGGGCAGGCGGTTCAGCAACAGCGCGCGGATGGCCGGCGCATCTGGTTGGTCATCGTAACGATCAAGCCAGGCGGTCAGTTCGGTAACGCTACTGTGATGGTAACGGCCGAGGTAACGCTCGGCGAGAAAATGCCCGCGCAACAGCGGGTCCTGCACTTCATCGGCCAGCCGTGACGCGGCCGGAACGTTGCCGTGATCCTGCAGATCGAAGGCGCGGCGCATCAGCGCGGCGTCGCTGGGCGAAAGTGGTTGCGGCAACGAAATGCCAGCGTTAGCACCACGCAACGATATGCGCGGAATCGCCATCGCGGTTTCGTCGTTCCCTGTGCCTTTCCCTGACCCCGGCGCCCCTGCGTGCGCGGCCGAAGCGAGCGCTCCGGCCAGGATAGCCGCCCCGGCGAGCCATGCCCGGGCAGCGGGAAGGCGGGAGAGCGTGTGACCGATCCCTCGCATGACCGGAGGCGCTACAGGGTGGGGGAGAGGAGCGCAACCCCTTTCGGTGGGACGATTCCCTATTTTTAGACAGACGGACGGCAAATCAGCGGGTTAGCCGAAAGGAAATTGTCACTTTTCGGCGAAGTCGGCGTCGATCGTCCGGCGGAGCGCCCGCAGCGCGGCCCACGCCTCCCGCCGGGCGGCAGGGGTGCGGGGGAGCGTCGCCGGGCTGGGCATGGGCATGGCGGGGATGGGCGCGGCCAGGCCGGGGACGCTCATCGGCACCCAGGTCGCGGCGGGGCGGCGGCGGGCGGCGGGAAGCAGGGCGCGGGCCGCGAGGGCGCCGGCGAGGATGACGCGGCGCGGCTCGGTCAGGGCGATCAGGCGGTGCAGGAACGGGGCGCAGACGGCGAGTTCGCCGGGGTTGGGCAGGCGGCCGCCGGGCGGGCGCCACGGGATCAGCGGGGTCAGCATCAGGTCTTTGCGGGTAAGGGCGATGCTGGCAAGCATGCGATCGAGCAATACGCCGTCGGGGCCGGCGAACGGGGTGCCGGCGCGGTCCTCGGCCTCGCCGGGCGGGTCGCCGATCAGCAGCAGGCCGGTGGCGGGGTCGCCTTCCAGGAAGACAAGGCTGGCGGCGGTGTCGCGCAGGGCGCAGCCGTCGAAGGCGGTCAGGGCAGCGCGGAGTTGGTCCAGCGTGGCGGCCTGGGCGGCGGCGGCGATCGCGCGTTCCGCCTGGGTGGCGCGGGGGGCGGGTGTCGTCGCGGCGGGGCGCGGGGCGGGCGCTGGCTTTGCGACGGCGGGGGGCGGCGGCGCGCGCAGGCGATCGACGGGGGCGTCTTCCAGCGCCTCGTCTGCCCCCCAGTCGATCTGCAGCCGCAGCAGGTTCAGCGCGTCCATGCGGGATTCGTGCATGGCGGGGTCGGCGGCGCAATGGCGGGATGGAGTGGGGCGGAAGAGCGGGCGGGATCAAGGTGAGTGGACGTCCTCCGCGATCGGATCGGCACGCGGGCTGCTCCGCTAATTACGGCAAGGAAAGATGCGCCCCTTTTAGCCAGGAGAACGAGTGTGCGTAGTTTCCGTGTCTCACTCTTGGGGTGCAGTCCACATTTGCATTTTTGCGGTTTCTCTTTCTTTGTGTAGGCCGGCGCGGCGGATGGGGCGGTGGGTACCATCCGCGGGGCTCTCGCGGTTCGCGACAAAGCAAGCGTTGAACGCAAATGAACGCGAATGGGACTGGGAATGGTGGCGGCGTTAGGACATCTCACTTGATGGATTAACCCTGGAATTCTGACCCCTCTAACAGCCAGCGCGCTCTGGTGTGCGCCTTCGACACCGTCGGCGCGCACGTTGTAATTTCCGATAACCTTATTGGGATCAAAGAGACGCTCAACGACAACGCGGTACAGGTGCAAGCAAATCACGCTCGCTGGTGACCTGCGAGACCATGACGAGATGCGAAGCCTCCATCGACGCCCAGGTAACGCTGGCAAATCTCATCGAGAGCCAATCGGACTCCCCGGACCACAAACCGGACCTGATCTGCTGTGAGATGAATTGCATCACCAGGAGTGAACAGCTTCAACACCTTGCATTTGTTCACTTCAACGGTGGCTACGTTCCGATGGTGAACGATAGCATTCCGAATATAGCGAATATCTCCAAAGAAATCAGAGGTGACTTCATCCTTCTTCGAGCCGATTTCTGACGCGAACAGACCGCGGTACCGATCCTCCCAGAACTGGTAGATTGTAGTCAACAGCACTCTGCTCATCGCACGCTCATTATGGCCGCCCTTGCGATTACGCGCCTTCATGTCAGCCTGTGTTGACTCATGAAGGATCATCGCATCCTGCTCGTTTGGATCACCGTGACCGTAACTGAATGGGAGTCTATCCATCCCTTCAATTGAGTCTGGTGCACCTCACGACTCCCCTCATTTTCATCTTACCCAGATCTTGCGCCGATTCGCACCGATTCCCTACCAGATCGGGGAACTTCGTGGATGAGGGTGCGTCATGGAAATGGCAGCGGCGGAACTGCGCGACGGCGGACGGCTGAA
>DASXFW010000244.1:0-2711 GCA_036489395.1 Acetobacteraceae bacterium
GCCGCCAATCCAGCGGCGCTGTGCCCCCTCCCCGCCATCCAGCCAGACAGATGGATTGCAAAGGCCACGCCTTTGCTGGGGGTCCAGGGGGCAAAGCCTCCTGGCGGGGTTCAGGGGCGGAGCCCCTGACACTTGGGCACCCACCGACATGCCCGTAGCGCGCATGCTCGGGCGACTGGCTGCCCTGTATGGCTGGCGCGCGAATGCGGTGGCGTTCGGGCTGGGCGTGGTGGCGGCGTTGGCGCTGCCGCCGTTGTATGGCGTGCCGGTGTTGTTGCTGGCGTTTCCCGGGCTGCTGGCGTTGCTGGATGGGGCGCCCAGGCCAAGCGTCGCCGCATGGCGTGGCTGGTGGTTCGGATTCGGCCTGAATCTGGTCGGGCTGTATTGGATCACCGAGGCGATCCTGGTGGACGCGGCGCAGTACTGGTGGCTGGTGCCGCTGGCGGTGCCCGCCGTCTCGGCGATCATGGCGTTGTTCATCGCGGCCGCGACGAGCGTGGCTCGGCTGGCGCGGCCGGGCTGGCCGCGGGCGCTGGCGCTGGCCGGAGGGTGGGTGCTGGCCGACATCGCGCGGGAGTTCGTCGGCACCGGCTTTCCGTGGAATCCGCTCGGCAGCGTCTGGGAGTTCCCGGGACGGGTCGGCGACGTGTTCATCCAGCCCGGCGCATGGATTGGCATCGACGGCATCACCCTGCTGACGGTGCTGCTGGCGTCTGCGCCGGCGCGCGGGTGGCGCTGGCGGTCGGCCAGCGTGGCGGTGTTCGCCGCATGGATTGTCGCGGGGGTGGCGCGGCTACAGCAGCCGGTGCCGATCGCTCCGCCGCTGCATGTCGTGCTGGTGCAGGGCGACGTAGCCGAGGGGCAGAAATGGGACAGCTCGCTGCTGCTGTCGATCTTCCAGCGTTATCTGCGCCTCACCCGCGAGGGCGTGGCGCAGGCTGGCTCCGGTCCCGCCGTCGTGGTCTGGCCGGAGACCGCCTTTCCGTTCACGCTCGCCCAGGAACCTGGCGCGCGGCAATTGATCAGCCAGGCGACGGAGGGCGCGCCGGCGCTGATCGGCTCGGTGCGGTACGACCGCGACCGCCGGCCGCGGAACAGTATGTTCGCTCTGGTGGACAGCGGTACGATCGCGGCGGTCTATGACAAATGGCACCTGGTGCCGTTTGGCGAGTATCAGCCGGACTGGCTGCCGATCGGCATCCAGGTTGTGCCGGGCGGCGGCTTTGCCCGCGGCCCGGGTCCGCGCACGCTGCATGTGCCCGGCCTGCCGCCGCTGGGACCGCTGATCTGCTACGAGGCGATCTTCTCGGGCGAGATCACCGACGAGGCAGACCGGCCGGACTGGCTGGTCAACATCACCAACGACGCTTGGTTCGGCGATTCGACAGGGCCGCGGCAGCATCTGGCGGCGGCGCGGATGCGTGCGGTGGAAGAAGGTCTGCCTCTGATGCGGGCGGCAAATACCGGTATCAGCGCCGCGTTCGATGCCAAAGGACGCGAATTGACGCATCTTGGCATTGGCCGGATGGGATTTCTGGTTGTATCGCTCCCGGCGCCTGTGCCACGAACGTTGTTCGCTCGATTCGGGCTGCTGATCCCGGGGGGCGCTGCCACGGTGCTGTTGTGTACTGGGTTGCTGACGAGGCGCATTTCAGCGAGGGGTTGAGATGAGCACGCCAGTATGCACGAATTCTGATACGAGTGATAATTTTCGAAACCGTGGGTCATGTTTTAATCCTGGTGTTGACAATTGAAGGTTGTGGGGTTAAGGGTGTGATAACAACTGGGCGGGAAGCCCGCGCGCTGACCCGCTGGGGCCCGGGGAATTACACATGCTGGAAGAAACAAAGGGGGACGTGGGAATGCCACGCGGCGAAATCGTGAACGCAGGTGAACGCGAAGGCCGTCCCAGTCCGATTGACGTGCATGTCGGGTCGCGAATTCGGCTGCGCCGAACGCTGCTGGGCATGTCGCAGGAGCGTCTGGGTGAGGCACTGGGCCTCACGTTCCAGCAGGTGCAGAAGTACGAGCGCGGGGTGAACCGAGTAGGTGCTTCACGGCTTTTTGATCTGTCCCGCGTGCTGGACGTGCCGATCAGTTTCTTCTTCGACGACATGCCGGACAGTCTGACGAGTACGTTCGGCGGACACCCCAGCCGCAGAACCGGTGCGTTCTCCGAGCCCTCGGACGGGTTCGGCGATGACACGCTGAACCGGCGGGAGACGCTGGAACTGGTGCGCGCGTACTACCGCATCACTGATCCGGCGGTGCGCAAGCGCGTGTTCGACCTGATCAAGTCGATGGGTCCGACCGACACCTGACGGCGACCGCCTCGCCTGTCATTGCGAGTTGCCCACCGGCCGGCGGCCGACTCGCCCTGGATGAAACGGCCGGCGCCCCCCGTCATGCCGACGCAGGTCGGCATCCACGACCCGCTGTGCTGCCCGGGGCACAGTCGTGGTTGCCGACCTGCGTCGGCATGACGTGTGGGGGCGACCGTGCGTCCCATCCGCGGCATGGGAGGCCCCGGTTCGCTCCTAACAAGGAACTGGAGCCTCCTGTCATTGCGAGGCCGCCTGGCCGAAGCAATCCCGTTCGTGAAGAGCTGCCGGCGGCTCGTCACGAACGGGATCGCTTCGGCCAGGCGGCCTAACAAGAAACGAGGTTCCCCCCTCCCCTTGAGGGAGGGGTTGGGGGAGGGGTGCGTACAT
>DASXFW010000251.1:0-6002 GCA_036489395.1 Acetobacteraceae bacterium
CGGCAGGTTGTTCCATTCCTTGCAGGCCACTTCGCAGGCCTTGCAGCCGATGCACACGGTTGTGTCGGTGAAGAAACCATAGGATTTTCCGGGCTCGATCCTGACGCCGGCGGTCAGTTCCGATTCATTGGGAGTGACGAGATCAAACTCCGACCGGGGTTCGTCGCGGATGCGCGGGTGCATGTCCATGTCGCGGCTCCTCAGCCGGCCAGTTCAATGGCGGTGACCGTGTTACCGATCAGGTTCGCGGCGGGCCTGTAGTGGACCCGGACGCGCGCCTGCCGCGCTTGCAGCGCCGTCAATTGTTGGGGCTCCGCCGCGGCCGAATATGCCAGGATGAACAGGTGCGACACGCCCGCATCGTCGGTCATCTGGAAGCGGCCTTCCTGGACGATCGTCACCACACCGCACATCGCCTTTGGCATCGCGTCATCCTTTCCGGCTTGGTGTGGCGCTGACGGCGGCGGCGAAGTCGGCCAGCCAGTCGCGCGCCTTGGCGATTTCATCCCACGGCACGCTGCCGAGCGGGAAATGCCCGGCCAGGATCACGCTGATGACGGCATTGATGTGTCCCAGCCAGTGCCGTCGCAACGGGTCGTCCTTTTCCCGTGCGCTCAGACTGTCGCGCACGACGCACAGGCTTTGTGCGGCGGCGGAAAATGTGTGCCCTTCCTTGTGCGGCTTTTCCGCGAGCGCCCTGTCCACAGCCGCCAAGGCGTCATTTGCCTGGGTATCAAGCAGCATGGGTCGCACCTCCGGGACCGGCCAACCGACCGGGCCGCAGCGCACAAGTGACCGCCTTGGTGCTGTGGATGCTGGTGTTCGCGTCACCCGTGATCGCCAGCAGCACGTTTGCGATGTCGCCGCTTGTGTAACCCTCCCAACCGAACACCCACGGCATGCCGACCTGATGAACCGTGCGGTCCCCGATCCTGAACGGGCGCATGCGTTCGGTCACCATGGCGCGCGCCTCGATGTCGCCCCGCAAAGTGGACAGCACCGTCCAGCCGAGGTGGCGAATACCGAGTTCCCGGGCGAGTTCGGGAGAGATCTCGACGAACGCCTCCGGCTGCAATTCGGCGGTGTGCGGCGTTACCCGGCTGATGACGCCGCCGCAGTGCAATTCGGTGAGGCGATACGTCGTGAACACATACGGAAACCGGGGGTCTTCGGGTGCGTGCAGTTCATTGCCCGGGCGGGTCCACAGCTTGGCGGCCGGGTTGAACTGCTGGTCGTACATCGCATTGCGGACCGGGCTTTCCACCGGCTCGTAGTGCGTCGGCAGCGGACCATCCTTCAGGCCGGATGGAACGAACAACTGGCACTTGCCGTCGGCTTCCATGATGAACGGATCGTCACCGCCGAGCGCGTCCATACCGTGGGGATGGGTCGGCCAATCAGGGCGATAGTCCGGACGTTTGGAGGCGACGAAATCGGGCACATCGTTGCCGGTCCAACTGCCTGCCGCCTCGTCCCACCACACCATCTTCTTCCGTTCCGACCACGGCTTTCCGTCCAGGTCGGCGGAGGCGCGGTTGTAGAGCGTGCGGCGGTTGGACGGCCAGGAAAACGCCCAGCCGGCGTGGCTGCCGGGACCGCCCGGCGCATCGGGAATGCGTGATCGGGCCAGGTTGCGGCCGTCAGCCGGATACACCCCGCAATACATCCATCCGCCACAGGCGGTGCTGCCGTCGTCCTTCAACTGCAGATAGCTGGGGATCTGCTTGCGGTCCGCGACGGTGTAGCCGTTGATCTCCCGCAGCACTGCCTCGGCGTCCGGTTCGGCGCGCTTGCCGCGTTCCGGATAGGTCCAGGTCAACGCCTGGATGCCGGCGTCACGCGGCTCGCTGCTGTCGGCGTAAAGCTGCTTCAGCCGCTTGCCCAGGTGATAGATGAACCACAGGTCGGACCGGCTGTCGCCCGGTGGTTCCAGCACTGCATCATGCCACTGAACCAGACGGCTGGTGTTGGTGACCGTGCCTTCCTTCTCACCCGCGAGCGAGGACGGCAGGAAGAACACCTCCGTGCCGATGTCGTCCGGCCGCAATTCCCCACGCTGCACGAGGCGGCCTTTCTGCCAGAAATTCGCTGTCTCGGTCATTGCGAAGTCGCGGACCACCAGCCAGTCAAGCTTTGCCATCCCACGTTCGACGAGATCCGAATTCACCGCGCCGACCACCGGATTCTGGCCGAGGATGAACTGGCCCTTCATCACGCCGTCCAGCATCGACAGGGTCATCGGCAACTGCGAGGCGTCGCCGGTCAGCTTGGGGATGAACTGGTAGCCCCACTCGTTGTCACGCCTCGCGCTTTCGCCGTACCAGGCCTTCAACAGGCTGACGACGTATTTCGGCATATTGGCCCACCAGCCGGTCGTTGGCGTCTCGGAGTCCAGGTAGCTCTGCAACGTGCCGTGCTCGTTGAACACGTTGGGCTGCGGCAGGTAGGTGGGCAGCATGTTGTAGAGCGTCGGGATGTCGGTGCTGCCCTGAATGCTGGCGTGGCCGCGCAGCGCAAGGATGCCGCCGCCGGGGCGGCCGATGTTTCCCAGCAAGCCCTGGATGATCGCGGCGGCGCGAATGATCTGGACGCCGACGGTGTGGTGCGTCCAGCCGACCGCGTAACAAAATGCCCCGGTTCTCTCTCGGCCGGCGTTGCGCGTCAGGGCGTTGGCGACGGCGAGGAATGTGTCACGCGAACAGCCTGTAACCCGTTCCACCATTTCCGGCGTATAGCGCGCGTAATGGCGGCGCATGATCTGGTAGACGCAGTTCGGGTTTTGCAACGTCGGGTCGGTCGGCGGCGGGCCTTCGGTCATCGCCTCGAAGTCGCCGCCCTTCGCCTTGTCCCGCGTCGGGACGCGGTGCTCCGAGATCGAGGAGGGGACGATCTTGCCTTTGTATTGCCAGGTGTCCTGCTTGTAGGAGCCGGTGTCGGCGTTGAAGCCGGAGAAGACGCCCCCGGTCTCTTCCGGATCCTGATAGCCGTTCTCGATGATGTTGGCGATGTTGGTGTAGGCCAGGACGAAATCCCGGAACCACAGGTCGTTCTCCAGGATGTGGTGGATGATCCCGCCCAGGAATGCGATGTCGGTGCCCGAACGGATCGGGGCGTGAATGTTGGCAAGCGCGGAGGTGCGGGTGAACCGCGGGTCAACATGGATGACCGTTGCACCCCGGCGCTGGGCCTCCACCACAAAGCGGAAGCCGACAGGGTGATTCTCCGCCATGTTGGAGCCCATGACGACGATGCAGTCAGCGTTCTCCAGGTCCCAAAGGGCCATGGTGGCAGCGCCGCGGCCGAAACTCGTTCCCAGACTGGGCACCGAGGAGGAGTGTCAGATCCTCGCCTGATTTTCGATGTTGACCATGCCGAGGCCGCCGCCGAACAACTTCTTGATGAGGTAGTTTTCCTCATTGTCCAGGGTGGCGCCGCCGAGCGAGCCAATGCCGATGGTGTGGTTCACAACCCGGCCGTCCGGCAGTGTCTCGACGAAACTGTCATCGCGGACCTGCTTGGTGAGATGGGCGATGCGCTCCATCGCCCAATCCAGTGGTTTTTCCTCCCAGTCGCTTGCGTGCAGGGCGCGGTAGAGCACTGTGTTGATGCGTTGGGGGGACAGCAGGACGCCCAAGGTGCTGGCGCCTTTGGGACAGAGCGTGCCCTGGTTCACCGGGCTGCGCGGGTCGCCCTCGATATGGATCGGCCGGCCATTCTTTGCATAGACGAGTTGGCCGCATCCGACGGCGCAGAACGGGCAGATGCTGGTGCCGACGGTGTCCGCCTGTTCCAGCCTTGGACGCAGCGTGCGCGAGGTCGTGCTTTCCGCGGCTTTCGACAGCGGGTCGAGCCCTGCCATCTGCCGGGGCAGCGACCAGTCGTTGAGAAAGCCCGAGACCGTCTCGGATAGGGTTTGTCTAAGCTTCTTCATCGCGAGCCCCCAGAGGCAAGTGCTTCTCTAGCGAACGAGGTGGAGCGCGGTTGCACGACCGGTGACCGATGCCGGACTGGTGATCGTCGCGGCGTTCCCGGCGAGCTCCACGATCCGGGCGGGTCTTCGGTCATGGCTGTCGCTTGGACTGGCGATCGTCCTCTGGGACCAGCAGGCCACCGATACCGACCGGCGTTGACGCAGACTCTTCGGTTGACCCCGTCCGTCATGCCGACGGAGGTCGGCATCCACGCCTCATATGAGGTGTCCCCCGTCAAGTGCGAATTTGCTTATCTCGTCGTCCCTCCAATGGTTGGTTGCTGCGGGCAAGTGCTTAAACGGCACGTCAGCGTCTGGCTTGGGCGTTGGCGCCGGGGTCAAGTCCCGCAGCCCGCTCGCGGGTGCGCGCAGCGCAGGACTTGAGGCCGGCGCCAACGCCCAAGCACCATCATTCGTGTCGTTCAGCAGCGATCGGTCCTGCATGGCAGTTCGGCATCGCCTGTCGTCCAGATCCATGTCCCAGCCCTGTCGACCATGTGGCGTCGCGCCACATCAACTCATATCCGGTCGCCGCTCGCAGCGGCTGCACCATAAACCCCCATGCTCGGGGCAGCGGGCTGGGCAATCGGGATCATTCTTTAAACACGGCATGTTTCAGCCCGACGTGGATGCGATCCCGTGCCCTGGACTTCGGCGAGCTGATCAGGCCCGACCGAACCTCGTTGTCTCTGTCATGGCATGGCGCGATGGTCCTCCACCGGTTCGATCGCGCCGGCCACCTGGCTCACGCCGCTTTCAGCACGGCGCCTTGCGGCACCACGCCTTGCCTCACGTAGCGCCACAGCGCCACGAGAAGTTTGCGCGCCAGCGCAACAATGGCGATGCGCTTCGCCCGCGCACCCTGACCTTTGATCTTGTTGTGAAACCACTGCGTCAGCGCCGAGGCGGGCTGATGGCGCTGCCACGACCAGGCCAACTCGATCAGTATGGTGCGCAGCCGCCAGTTGCCGGCTTTGGAGATGCCCTGTTCGCGCTCCACGCTGCCGCTGGCCCAGGGTGTCGGCGCAAGCCCGGCGAATGCCCCCAACTGTCGCTGGTTGTCGAACTCTTTGTTCAGACACTCCAATGGCAGCACCGTGGCAAACGCCGGCCCGATCCCGCGCAGCCGCAACAGCAACGGCGCGGCCGCCAGTTCAGGCACGGCCGCCGGCACCGCGTCGGGCGCAGTGTCGGACGCGGCCGCAGCCTGAGCGGAACGCAGCAGCGCGTCACGCTCAGCCTCCGCTGCCTTGATCTGTTCGGACAACAATTCGAGCCGCCGCAGGATACGCTCGATCGCCGTCCGCAGGTGCGGCGGCAGCATGCGTCCGTCACCGGTATGCAACGTCTCCAGCACCTGCCGTGCTTCCTTCCGCAACGGCTTGAACCCGGCAATCCCCTGGTTGGCCAGCAGGCCGCCGATCCGGTTGGTCAGCTTCGTCCGCTCGCTCACCAACTCGCCGCGTTCGCGCGACAGGCGGCGAAGGTCTTCCTGTGCAACACTCGGCGGCACCACCATCGAGCACACACCGCCTTCGCCGTTCAGCCAGCCGGCCAGGCTGCGCAACAGCTTCACACCGTCTATCCGGTCGGTCTTGGCCTTGCGTCTGCGCTGCGGGCCAAGGATCGAGGCCGCGTCCACAACGTGGCTTTCAATCCCTTGATCCTCCAGCCAGCGGTGCAGCCAGAACCCGTCCAGTCCGGCCTCGTAGATACTTACGATCCGCACCGTTCGGCCGGTGCGCCGCTCCACTTGATCGCTCTGTGCCGTCAGCAGGCTCAGCACCTTCGCCGTGTCACGCGCCGGAACCGTGACCTGCGACAGTTTCGATACATCCGGCGCGCGGATGGTCAGCACCCACTTGCTCTGGCTCAGTTCAAACGAAACCAGAAGTCTGGCAATCTCCGCCGCGGTGGCGGTCGGACGGTCTTGTGGTTGGCTCTCGATACGCATCGGTTGCTCCCGTGTGATGTGGGAAGCATACCGAACCCGATCCAGCGCCCGGCCGCCACTGCCACCGGCATAGGTTCT
>DASXFW010000261.1:0-5745 GCA_036489395.1 Acetobacteraceae bacterium
TTGGCGTCGCCTTTCCGGGCGACGCCAATCCGCCATCGCCGTGCCCCCTCCCGCCCATCCAGCCAAGTAAAGGGTTCCAAGGGCCCCGCCCTTGGCGGGGATCCAAGGGGCAGCGCCCCTTGGTGGGGTCCAGGGGCGAAGCCCCTGGCCGTTCCCTCATTCACACGACTGCCGCGGGGCGAATCATGACCCTCCCCACTGTTCTGGTCGCCGACGACGACCGATCCATCCGCACCGTGTTGACCCAGGCGCTGGGGCGCTCGGGCTACCAGGTGCGCACCACGGGCAATGCCGCGACGTTGTGGCGCTGGGTCGAGGAAGGCGAGGGCGACCTGGTCATCACCGACGTGGTGATGCCGGACGAGAACGGCCTGGACCTGATCCCGCGCATCAAGCGCGTGCGTCCTGATCTGCGCGTGGTCGTCATGAGCGCGCAATCGACGCTGATGACGGCGGTGAAGGCGGCCCAGCGCGGTGCATTCGAATATTTGCCCAAGCCATTCGATTTGCAGGAACTTCTGTCGGTGGTGGGCCGCGCTTTGGCAGCCCCCTCCGCCCCCGCGCTCGACCGCGCCGAACCGCGCGACGCCGATGAACGCCTGCCGCTGATCGGCCGCAGCCCGGCCATGCAGGAGGTCTATCGCACCATCGCCCGGCTCAGCACCGCCGACCTGACGGTGATGATCAACGGCGAGTCCGGCACCGGCAAGGAACTGGTCGCGCGCGCCCTGCACGACTACGGCAAGCGCCGCACCGGCGCTTTCGTCGCGATCAACATGGCGGCGATCCCGCGCGAGCTGATCGAAAGCGAGTTGTTCGGCCACGAACGCGGCGCCTTCACCGGCGCAACGCAGCGCAGCCAGGGCCGCTTCGAGCAAGCCAACGGCGGCACCTTGTTCCTCGACGAGATCGGCGACATGCCGCCGGAAGCCCAGACCCGGCTGCTGCGCGTGTTGCAGGAGGGCGAGTTCACCTCGGTCGGCGGCCGCCAGCCGATCAAGGCCAACGTGCGCATCATCGCAGCCACCCACCGCGACCTGCGAAACGCCATCCGCCAGGGCGTGTTCCGCGAGGATTTATTCTATCGACTCAACGTCGTGCCGATCCGTCTTCCACCACTGCGCGAACGTTCCGAAGACATCCCCCTGCTGGCCCGCCACTTCCTGGAGCGGGCACGCGACGACGGGCTGCCGCTGAAATCGCTCGATGCCGGCGCACTCGACCGGCTGCGCCAGTACGGCTGGCCCGGCAACGTGCGCGAGCTGGAGAACGTGATGCGCCGCCTCGCAGCGCTCTGCCCCACCGAAACGATCGGCGCGGACCAGATCGCCACGGAGCTGACCGAGGCCACGCCACCGCAGGCCGAGGCAACCCCGGGCCAGATCGTGCCCGAGACTCTCGCCCGCGCGGTGGAGCGGCACATCCGGGAGTTCCTCAGCGCCCACGACGACGGCGTGACGCCGTCCGACATCTACGACCGAGTA
This sequence comes from Acetobacteraceae bacterium, assembly GCA_036489395.1. Lineage (GTDB taxonomy): Bacteria > Pseudomonadota > Alphaproteobacteria > Acetobacterales > Acetobacteraceae > JASHVB01. The sequence continues at coordinate 1,485 of DASXFW010000261.1, forward strand.
ATCGCCGAGGTCGAGCGGCCGCTGATCCGCCTCACACTGGCGGCGACGCGCGGCAACCAGATCAAGGCGGCGTCGATGCTGGGCCTGAACCGCAACACGCTGCGGAAGAAAATCCGCGATCTGGAGATCCCCGTCGTTCGCGGGCTCGTGTGATCCCCATGCGGATCGGGGCAGCGGGTGCGGCCGAGAGCGACTGCCGATGTGCCGTGCATGATAGAGCAGTACCGGGCGTGCCTCGCCTATGAATGTCTCCCCCAACCCCGAATCGCTGCGCACGCCGCTCCAGGCGGAACCCGCCCCACCCGCTCGCCGTTGGCTCGGGATGCTCGCCGATATCCTGCTCGGCAAGGCGGCGACGCTGGTTCTGACCGCCATCGCCCTCGCGGTCGGGTTGGCGACCTTCATCCTGCTCGCGCGCGGTAACTCGCCGTTCAGCCTGGAGCCAAATGCCGGCGTCGCCCTCGTGCTCACAAATCTCTGCGTGCTGCTGCTGCTGGGCGCCGTGCTGGCTGGCCGGCTGACGCGCGTCTGGGTCGAACGCCGCCGCGGTTCCGCCGCATCCCGTCTGCACGTTCGCCTGGTCATGTTGTTCTCGGGCGTTGCCGTCGCGCCCACCATCCTCGTCGCCTGCTTTGCCGTCGCCGTCTTCCAGCTCGGCATCAAGACCTGGTTCAACGATCCGGTGCGCGAGGCGGTGACCGAATCGCTGCAGGTCTCGCGCGGCTACCTGGAGGAGCATCGCGACAACATCCGTGCCGTCGCGCTGGAGATGGCCAACGACATCGACCGCGCCGGCATGCTGCTGGCCGGCGATCCGCGCGCCTTCGCCGACGTGCTGGCGACCCAGACGGCGCTGCGCGGCCTGACCGAGGCGGTGATCTACGATCCGCTGACCAACCAGGTGCTCGGCGCCTCCGGCTTGTTCGGCGGCATCGGCGTCACACCGCCGGCGGAGGCGGACACGCAGCAGGCGCTCAAGGGCGACGTGGTGGTGCTCAACGCCGGCGACGGCACGCGCGTGCGCGCGGTCGTGCGACTCGATTCGACCCCGCCGCTGATGCTGATGATCGGCCGTCCGGTCGATCCGAAGATCCTCGACTACATGACGCGCACCGAGGCCGCGGTCGCCGAATATAACCGGCTGAACGACAACCGGTCATGGCTGCAGATCGCCTTCGTCTGGATCTTCGCCATTGTCGCGCTGCTGGTGCTGATGGCGGCGGCGCTGATCGGCCTGGTGATCGCCAACCAGATCGCCCGCCCGATCGGCAGCCTGATCAATGCGGCGGAGCGTGTGCGCAGCGGCGATCTGGGCACCCGTGTGGTGGAGGTTCCGTCCGGCGACGAACTCGCCGGCCTGTCGCGCGCGTTCAACCGCATGACCGGGCAGCTTGCCGCGCAGCGTGCCGAGCTGATGGACGCCTACAGCCAGATCGACGAACGCCGCCGCTTCACCGAGACGGTGCTGTCGGGCGTGTCCGCCGGCGTGATCGGCCTCGATGCGCAAGGCCGCATCGAGCTGCCCAACCGCGCCGCCGACGAGTTGCTGGGCAGCGACCTGCTGACCTCGATCGGCCGCCCGCTGGCGGACGTGGTGCCGGAATTCGCCGCGCTGGTGCACCAGGCGATCACGGCGCCGGAACGCGCCCACACCGCCGAAGTGCAGATCGGTCCGCCGGCACACCGCCGTACGCTGCTGGCACGCATCGGCGCCGACCTGTCCGGCGGCCGCACCGACGGCTTCGTCGTGACGTTCGACGACATCACCGAGCTGCAATCCGCGCAGCGCAAGGCCGCCTGGGCCGACGTGGCGCGCCGCATCGCGCACGAGATCAAGAACCCGCTGACGCCGATCCAGCTTTCCGCCGAACGGCTGAAGCGCCGCTTCGCCAAGGAAATCCAGTCCGATCCCGAAACCTTCGCGCAATGCGCCGACACCATCGTGCGCCACGTCGGCGATATCGGCCGCATGGTCGATGAGTTCTCCGCCTTCGCGCGCATGCCGCAGCCGGTGATCAAGCCGGAGGATGTCGGCCGCATCGCGCGCGAGGCGCTTGTGCTGCAAAAAACCGCACGGCCGCAGATCGAGTGGCACACGGATATCCCGGACCATGGGCCGGTGGTGCCATGCGACCGGCGGCTGATCCGCCAGGCGCTGACCAATCTGTTGCAGAATGCGGCCGACGCGGTGGCGATGCGCGACGGTGCCGGGCACATCGACCTCGCGGTCTGCACCAGCGGCAACGAAGTTCGCGTCTGCGTGACCGACGATGGTATCGGCTTGCCGGACGATCGCGCGCGGCTTACCGAGCCCTATGTCACGCACAAACCGAAAGGCACCGGTCTGGGCCTGGCCATCGTGAAAAAGATCATGGAGGACCATGGCGGCCGGCTTATGCTCGATGACCGTCCGTGCACAAACGGTACGGCGCACGGCGCGATGGCGACGCTCGCCATGCCTCTGCCAACTTAAGGTTGAGAAATACGCCGCATGGCGCATGACATTCTCATTGTCGATGACGAACCGGACATCAGGCTGCTGATCGACGGCGTCCTGCGCGACGAGGGCTATGAGACGCGCGGTGCCGGCGAATCCGACGCGGCGATCGCTGCGTTCCACATGCGGCGTCCGTCGCTGGTGATCCTGGACGTGTGGCTGCAGGGTTCGCGGCTGGACGGGCTCGGCTTGCTCGACTTGTTCCAGAGCGAGGAACCGCAGGTGCCGGTGGTGATGATCTCCGGCCACGGCACGATCGAAATGGCGGTCACGGCGATCCAGCAGGGCGCCTACGACTTCATCGAGAAGCCGTTCCAGTCCGACCGTCTGCTGCTGTCGGTGCGTCGCGCGCTGGAAGCCGCCGCGCTGGCGCGCGAGAACGCCGAACTGCGCCTGCGCGTCGGTCAGGAGGATCGCCTGACCGGTGACAGCGTATCCGTGGGCGCGCTGCGCGCCGGCGTGGAGAAAGTGGCGCCGACCGGATCGCGCGTGCTGATCCACGGTCCGGCAGGTTCCGGCAAGGAAGTGGTGGCGCGCATGGTGCACGCACGCTCCCGCCGCGCCGACGGGCCGTTCATCGTGCTGAACTGCGCCACGCTGGCCCCAACGCGCTTCGAGGAGGAATTGTTCGGCCTCGAGGCGGGACCCGACCCCGCGGCCAATCCTCGCCGCGCCGGCGTGCTGGAACGCGCGCATGGCGGCACGCTGCTGCTGGACGAGGTCTCCGACATGCCGCTGGAGACGCAGGGCAAGATCGTGCGCGCCTTGCAGGACCAGACGTTCGAGCGTCTGGGTGGCTCGTCGCGCGTCAAGGTCGATGTGCGCGTGCTATCGGCCACCAACAAGGATCTGCACGCCGAAATAGCCTCCGGCCGGTTCCGCGAGGATTTGTATTACCGTCTCGCCGTCGTGCCGCTGAAAGTGCCCGCGCTGAAGGACCGGCGGGAGGACATTCCGCCGTTGGCCGAATTCTTCATGGTGCGCTCGGCGGAGACCTCCGGCATGCCGGTGCGCGAATTGTCGGCGGACGCGATCGCCGCGCTGCAGGCCTACGAATGGCCCGGCAATGTGCGGCAGTTGCGCAACCTGATGGACTGGCTGCTGATCATGGCGCCCGGCGGACCCGGCGATGCGGTCCGCGCCGACATGCTGCCGCCGGAGATCGGCGCCGGCGCGCAGGCGCTGCTGACCATCGATCCGTCCGCCGACATCATGGGCCTGGCATTGCGCGAGGCGCGCGATTTATTCGAAACGCAGTATTTACAGGCGCAACTGCTGCGGTTCGGCGGCAACATCTCGCGCACCGCGCAATTTGTCGGGATGGAGCGCAGTGCGCTTCATCGCAAGCTGAAACAGCTTGGGGTCAATTCCGACGAACGGATTGGGGGCTGAGGAGAAGCGGGCTGGAGTGCCCTGCTCCTGTCATTGCGAGTTGCCCACTGGCCGGCGGCGGACCCGCGACTGGATGAAACGGCGTCGGCGGTCTGACGTAGGTTCCCCCCTCCCCTTGAGGGAGGGGTTGGGGGAGGGGTGCGTACATCCACCGACCGCGGATGTACACCCCTCCCCCAACCCCTTCCTCAAGGGGGGGGAACGTTGTTTCTTGTTAGGCCGCCTGGCCGAAGCAATCCCCCCGGAAGATTGCTTCGGCCAGGCGGCCTAACAAGAAACTGGGGCCTTCCATGCCGCGGATGGGGGGCACGCTCGTCGCCTCCTCGTCATGCCGACGAAGGCCGGCATCCACGCCTTTGCCGCGGCCAGCGT
>DASXFW010000275.1:0-10350 GCA_036489395.1 Acetobacteraceae bacterium
GCACCGGCCTTTGCCCCGTCATGCCGACGAAGGTCGGCATCCACGTCTTGCAGTGCCGCAGCGGAGGAAGACGTGGATGCCGACCTTCGTCGGCATGACGACATTATGCGACCGTGCGTCAACTGCAGCGATTATTCATCAACAGTGCCTAAGCCGCGCGTGCTGATCACGCCGCATATCTCCGGCGCGAGCGACGTGAACCGGCATGGCGGAACTGAATTGTTGTGCGAGAATTTGCTGGCGCTGCTGGACGGCGGGGCGCGGCGCAACGTGATCGACTGGGAGCGGGGTTACTGAGCTGGCGCAGGCCGCACAGCCCGTCTGTCCGGGAAACCGCCCGGGCCGGGGATCTTCGGCTGCCTGTGTTACCGAGCCGACAATAGGCCGGTCACGTCAAGGGCGCCGATGTTCCCGACCTGATTGCCGGGACGGCCGGCGATGTAACGCCTTTGGCGAGCCACGCGCGGAAGGAATGTCAACCATATGTTGGGCTCATCCAGGCAAATGTCTCTACCAGATAGGCTAATGACGGGCCTATCCTTTGCGCCGGGCCGGCTTTACCAAAATCCACCCCTCAGTCTCCCGATGTCGAGGCGGAAGAGGCTTGCTCCGCGCGGACTCCGCTTGTTAGGCGGTCCGGCCACCGCGTGGCCCGACCAGTTCATAGATACCGGACCGTGGCGTGGGCGCGCCCGGCAGCATCCGGACGCGGGAATCGGAACGCGGCAGCACGCCATCTTTGGTCTTGGTCATTGGTTGGTCCTCGGTCCGAAGATGGAATCAACGTAGTCTGCCGCCGCCTCATCCGCCAGTTCCAGAAGGTCGTTGCGCTCCGGCAGATTACCCGTGGGAAATGCTTCACCTCCGCCTCGGGCGGAGTGCTGGGCATTTTCACCCTGAACTTTCCCCAAATCGAGTGCTTTCGGGGCGCTCAGCTCGTCCGCCCCTCGATGCCGGCAACGAGGGTTACCAGGCCGGAGAGCGTCGGATCGTCCATCTCCTTGCCGGCAGGCAGGAACACCTTGCCGCGCTGGTCGGTCAGCGGGCCAACAAAGATCTTGTTCTTGCCCGAGGTAATGTCGGCAGCAGTTTTGGCAGCGAGTGACGCCGTGCTGGCGGGCATGTTGCGGTATGGTGCCATGGCTAGCATTCCGTCCTTGAAGCCGCCCCAGGTATCGGTGCTGGTCCACGAACCGCCGAGCAACGCGCCAACGCGCCTGACGTAATAGGGTCCCCATTCGTTGAGCTCGGCGGTAAGCTCCGCCGTCGGTGCGAAACTGATCATGTCGGTTGCCTCGCCGAATGATTTGACGCCGCGGCTGGCCGCGACCCGCAACGGCGCCGGGCTGTTGGTGTGTTGGGTGATGATGTCACAGCCTTGATCGATCAGGGTCGTCGCGGCTTCGCCTTCCTTCCCGGGATCGTACCAACTGTCGACCAATACGAGTTTGACTCTCGCCTTGGGATTGACACTGCGCATACCGAGCGTAAACGCGTCCATGCCGCGTACCACTTGCGGTACCAGCATTGAGCCGACATAGCCGGCAATACCAGTCTTGGAAACCGCACCGGCGATCACACCCTGTACGTAGCGCCCTTGGTAGAATCGTATGTCGTACGTGGCGAGATTGGGTACGCGCTTGTAGCCGGTGCAATTCTCGAACTTGATGTCTGGATACCTGGCGGCGACGCGGAGCATATAGTTCATGTAGCCGAACGACGTCCCAAAGATCAATTTATGCCCAGTAGCGGCCAAATCCTGAAACACTGCCTCACATTCGGCAGCCTCCGGCACATTATCCACAAAGCTGGTGACGATTTTCGAGCCAAAGGCCGCTTGCGCCTGTTTGCGTCCGACATCGTGTTGATAGGTCCAGCCGAAATCGCCGACCGGGCCGAAATAGACAAAGCCGATTTTGACCGGTGCATCCGCGCGAGCGGCGCGAATGACGCCGGGCGCCGACAGTGCCGTGCTGCACAGTGCTACACTGCTCAGCAGTGTCGTACAGCGACGCCGACTCAAAGTGCCCATGTCGTATCTCCTTTCGATACAAGGTCAGCAGAGGTTGACCGGCGGCGGCCGCTGCCGGACGACACGAACGGATTGCCGGTCGGATTCGCTGGTTCACGCATCGGCCTGCAGCCTCGGCCGGCGGGCGATGATGGCGACTATCCCGCCGCCATCCGGCCCCTGATGTTCGGCGCCACCGGAAACGAATAGATCGGTCCGGCCAATGAGGCCGGCCAGTACGCCGCCAACCAGGGCGCGCGCATGACGCGTCGCATTGATGTCACTGTCTTCCAGCATGATATGGCGGGCACCCCGGATACGGCCGGTGCTGGAGGCCTCGGCCTTGGCGAGCACGGCGATGACGCGATGCCGTGCCGCGTCGTCGAGTTGGCCCGCGCTGGCAAGACCAGCATCCGCCAAGACCTGCTGCACTGCCGGCAGGTCGATCGCATCGCGCATCACGCGATGCGCGATAACATCGGCACTCGCCCAGCTTTCGCTGTTTCCGAGCACGATGATTTCATTGTGCTGCAGCTCTATACCGGCCGAGGCGCTGGCGCGCCCTGACCACAAATCGAGACGCCGGCAGACCGCGTCGTCGTCCAGCGCGTCGGCAGGCACCTCACCGAGCGCCAGTGCCACGCCCAGTGCCGACGCTCCGCGCGAATAGGCCATTGATTTGTACGTGCCGTCGGTAGCCAAGGGCTGTCTGCGCGCTGCCGCGCAGGCCACCGCCTCGGCGGTCAGCAACGGGCATTTGACCTGGACGTAATGAACGTCGTCGGCACTGGTGATGCCGGCTTGCGCCATCGCCTCGTGGACCGCCGCTTCCGTTGCCGCGATCTGGGCGATCCGGCCCAGTTCCTCGGGATGGAACTTTCGCGTCACAGCCGTGCCGAGGGCGAGGCTCTTGCCGGTCACCATACGGCCGGGTCCCGCAGGGCCGACTGCGAAGACCAGAAGATGGGGCGACAGGCCGCCTTCCGTGCCTCCGGACATGGCGATGGTCACTTGAGCGGAAACCTCGGCTGGCACGCGGCCGAGCCGTTCGGAAAGCGCATTCTGCACGGCCGTCAACGCGAAGGCGCGGGTAAAGTCGTTGACGCCGCCATTGCCTTCGGTCTTGCCCAGGATTGCCCGGATCTCCCGCGCTGGGACGGCGCCGGAATCAATCAAGTCGAGCAGTCCGCCGATATCGGCGGGGTTCCTGGTCGGCACCCGGAACACCCGACAACGCCGAAGCGACTCTGCTGCTGCGGATTGGGGCATCGCCACGCTTTGGATCAATCGACCCGCTCCCTGCAGGGCTAAAACACGTGTCTCAATGCTTAGGGGAGTGGCAGCGATGCCGGATAGTGCTATTTTCCGGACATGGCGGTGCGATTTTTGCATCATCCGCCCCAACAGATCGAGGCGGCCGAATGAAGCACCAGCGCACGCTTGATTACATTCTGGCGGTGGCAAGGACCGGATCGATCCGCAAGACGGCGGAGCGGGTCAGCCTGACGGCCTCTGCGCTGAACCGGAAAATCCAGGACTTCGAACGGGAGCTGGGAACCGAAATCTTCGAGCGGCTGCCGGGCGGTGTCCGTCCCAACGCGGCAGGCGAGTTGCTGCTGCGGCATATTCGTGACCAGGCGACCGATTTTGAGCGGGTGAGATCGCAGATTGCCGACCTGTCGGGCATCCGCCGCGGCCACGTCGCGATCGCCTGCAGTCAAACCTTCGCGAACCACTTCATGCCGGAAGAGGTTGCCCGCTATCGCGCTCGGTTCCCGCAGGTCTCGTTTGAAGTGCGGATCAGCGATCATCGGGAAGCGGTCGCGGCCCTCAACGCTCACGATGTAGATCTGGCCCTGGTGCTGCAGCCACCAGTCGAACCCTCGTTCAAGGTATTGCTGGCTTGCGCGCAACCACTCTGCGTCATGATGGCGATCGATCATCCGCTTGCCGGGACCGGCCCAGTGCGCCTGCGTGATTGCCTGCGCTTCTCACTGATCCTGCCGGACCAATCCACCACCGGCCGCCATCTGTTCGATCTGGCGATGCGGCGCGTCGTGAGCGACGCGAATGTTGTCGCGGTGTCCAATTCGTTCGAATTCGTCCGCAACTATTTGCTGCGAGAGCCGCTGCTTGGGTTCCAGGTCATGAGCGGGCTGCCTCCCCTGATGGAACGGAAGGGGTTGGGGCTGGCCTTTCGTGAGATTCACGTTCGGGATGCACCGGCCGCAACGCTGGCGCTGGGGCAACTCCGAGGCCGGTCGCTGCCGATAGCCTCCGCCAAATTCGCCGAACAAATTCAAATAAGTATAAATGAACGCTTCATGACCGGCATTACCGTGCCCTGAGGCATGGTGTCGCTCCGGCGCGCTAGCGGACCAACGTGGGGTTCCCGTCGTGCCGCAACCTCATTAGTTTACGCCGTCGCTCCGTGATTTCTGCCTCGGTGAACTGTCCCGTGTAAACCGTCTCCGCCTCATAGAGCGCTTCTATGAGAAGGGCTTCCAGACTCACGACAAGATCATTGGCCGCTTTGTGGCGGGAGGTGAAGGGAAACACGTTTTGCAGTGCAGCGGCGACCTGGGAGGCCGCAATGATGGCCGCCCAGACCATCGGGTAGGACCGCCAAACAGCCCACGCTCCGATGGCGGTACTCGATACGACAGCACGCAGCGCACCGAACCATGTCACGCGCCTGGCAAGGACAGCGCGGTAGCGCCGCATATATTCGCGGGCGACCATCAGTTGGAATCCCTCGGTCAAGTAGAGGTCCTGCTGGCAGTGCGACCCAGTCTCGCTATCGCTCATGTGCTCCTACGTCCCTCCCTCGGCTGCCAGACCTTTCCCGGCTCTCCGGACCGCCGAGCCAAGCGTGCAGGTCGAGAGCGAGGCGGAGCACTTACTTGCTGCCGCAACGACCCATCGGCGCTGGAATGCAGGCCGCGCATCCCCTACCGTTGTTCCTATGAACAGATCCGTTGAACAAACCATTAAGAAGCCGCGCGGTCCGCATGGAGTTGCAGGAGCGCAAAATAGGCGGGTCGCTGCCGTACGGTCGCAGGAGATCGAGGGTCATCCGCTCGACGCTGCGGATATTGCCATCTTTCGGATGTTCGAACTCGTGGGTTGGCCGCCCGAGAGTTGCCGCGCCAATATTCTCGCGCCAATGAGGCGCGCGTTGGAGTAAGGGGAACGTCATCGCCCGCGGCCTGGCGGCGCGCACGGACCTCCCGCTGTTCCCGCCCTCCGATCATCCAGTGCCATCCCCAAAAGCCCCATCCAATCCCTTGACCCACCCCACCCCGCTTGTCATATCCCCAGCATGGCCGCCCCCCGCGGCGCTCCCCTCACCCGGTCGAGACGCACGCCGAAGCGGCCCTGAAAGCGACAGAACCCATGACCCTGCCCTTGATGCCGAAGGCCACCGCCGTGTGGCTGATCGAAAAGACCGCCCTCACGTTCACCCAGATCGCCGATTTCTGCGGCATGCACCCGCTCGAGGTGCAGGCCATCGCGGACGGCGAGGTGGCGCAGGGCATCGTTGGCTACGACCCGGTCGCCAACGGCCAGGTCACGCTGGAAGACATCCGCCGCTGCGAGGCGGACCCGAACGGCCGCCTGAAGCTGGCCGCCACCGCGTTGCCGATGCCGAAGCGGCTGCGCGGCGCGCGCTACACGCCGGTGGCCAAGCGCAACGACCGGCCGGACGCGATCGCCTTCATCCTGCGCAGCTACCCGCAGATCGCCGAGGTGCAGGTCGCCAAGCTGCTGGGCACCACCAAGGAGACGATCCAGAAGGTGAAGGAACGCTCGCACTGGAACAGCCCGAACATCAAGCCGCGCGATCCGGTGATTTTGGGGCTGTGCAGCCAGACGGACCTGAACGCCGCCATCGCCCAGGCGAACGAGCGGCTGCAACGGGAGGGCCGCGCCGTCCCGCCGCCGCCTCCGCCGGAGACGGACGAGGCCGCCTAGCGCGGCCCCAGCCCAACGATGTCAGCAGGTTATTGCAGGTGCGTGCGGAGACGCTCCATCTCTTCCTTCACCCGCAGCTTTTCGACCTTCAGCCGCGTCAGGGTGTCGCTATCGGGTCGCGGTCGCTGGTCCTCGTCCAGAATGCGCGTCTCCAGAGCGGCATGCCGCTCCTGTAGGGCTTCCAGATGGGCCTGCTGGCTCATGGCTCAATTCCTCCGCTTCGTCCCATGGCGAGGCCCGCTTCCGCCGCAGCGGAAGCGGCAAGGGCATGGTAACTCCATTGCCACATCGCCGCCAGTTGTAACTCGCTCGATCCCCCTGGGTTTGCCCCCCACGTCCGTGCTACTCTCCCGCCATGTTGACTGACCGGGACTCGCTGCTCCGCAAGCTGCACGAGTTGCGAAGCGAGCATCGCGACCTGGACACCGTGATCGCCCGGCTGGCCGATCACGGCGCGGCCGACCAATTGCACCTGCAAAGGTTGAAAAAGCGTAAGCTCATGCTGAAAGACGAGATCGCCTGGCTGGAAAGCCGGCTGATCCCCGACAGCATCGCCTAGGGGATGGCCGTGGCAGGGGCGCCTCTGGTCGGCATCATCATGGGCAGCCAGTCGGACTGGGCGACCCTGCGCCACGCCGCCGAAATGCTGGACCGGCTGGGTGTGCCGCACGAGGCGCGGATCGTGTCCGCCCATCGCACGCCGGACCGCCTGCGGGATTACGCGCGAACAGCGCGGGAACGTGGGCTGAAGGTGGTGATCGCCGGTGCCGGCGGGGCGGCGCACCTGCCGGGGATGTGCGCGGCGTGGACCTCGCTGCCGGTGCTGGGCGTGCCGGTGGAAAGCCAGGCGCTGAAGGGCATGGACAGCCTGCTGTCGATCGTCCAGATGCCGGCGGGCGTTCCGGTCGGTACGCTGGCGATCGGCCGCGCCGGGGCGGTGAACGCGGCGCTGCTGGCGGCGGCGATCCTGGCGACGGCGGATGCGGACCTGGCGGCGCGGCTGGACGCTCTGCGGGCCGAGCAAACGGCCGGCGTGGCGCACGAGCCGTCCGATCCGCTCGCGTGATCGTGGGCGCGGACGCACTGATCTCCCCCTCCCCTTGTGGGAGGGGGGCGGGGGGAGGGGTGCGCTTCACCATTGCGGTTCGACCCCTCCCTCTGGCCCCCTCCCACAAGGGGAGGGGGAGTATTTCCAGCACGGCACCATGACTTTCCCCCTCCCGCCCAATGCCACCATCGGCTTGGTCGGCGGCGGCCAGCTTGGCCGCATGTCGGCGCTTGCCGCCGCGCGGCTCGGCTACCGCTGCCACATCCTGACCCGCGAGCTGGACAGTCCGGCCGCCCAGGTCGCGCACGCCGTGACGATCAGCGACTACGCCGAGCCGGGCCCGCTGCGCGCGTTCGCCGCCGCCGTCGATGTCATCAGCTTCGAATTCGAGAACGTCAGTGTCGAGGGCCTGGCCTTGCTCGACTCCCTGAAGCCGGTGCGCCCGGCGCCCTCGGTGCTGCGCATCAGCCAGGACCGGGTGGTGGAGAAGTCGTTCCTCAACAATGCCGGCGTGGCCACCGCACCCTGGGCCGCGGTGGCCAACCTGGACGATCTGCACGCGGCGGTCGCGAAACTGGGGCTGCCGGCCGTGCTGAAGACGACGCGGCTCGGCTACGACGGCAAGGGCCAGCGCATGCTGCGCAACCCGGCGGACCTGGAGTCTGCCTTCGCCGCGCTGGAGCCGAAGCCGCTGATCCTGGAAGGCTTCGTCGATTTCGCCTGCGAGGTCAGTGTGGTGGCGGCGCGCGGCGCGGATGGCGCGGTGTCGTCATTCGACACAGTGGAGAACCGCCACCGCAACCACATCCTTGATGTGACCCTGGCCCCGGCCCGCATCGCGCCGGAACTCGCCGCGCAGGCCCAGGCCATCGCCCGCCGCGTTGTGGAGGCGCTGGACCTGGTCGGCCTGCTCGCGGTCGAGATGTTCGTCGATCGCGACGGCTGCGTCCTGGTGAACGAGATCGCGCCGCGCCCGCACAACTCCGGCCACTGGACGATCGACGCCTGCCCCGCCAGCCAGTTCGAGCTGCATATCCGCGCCATCGCCGGCCTGCCGCTGCTGCCGGCGGTAAGGCACTCCGACGCCGTTATGAAGAACCTGGTGGGGCCGGAGGATTTGGCGCTGTGGCCGGCAATCCTGGCGACGCCCGGCCTGATCCCGCACCTCTACGGCAAGGCCGAGGCCCGCCCCGGCCGCAAGATGGGCCACTTCACCCGTCTGTTCCCCCGCGGCGGCCTGCCGGGGGAGTTCGGCGTGCGCGCGGCGTTGGAGGTGGCGGCGCCGCGCGACGAGGCGTGAGGGCGGCAGGGCCGGCGCCCGGCGCTCAACACGTCATGGCCGGGCCTGCAATACGTCATGGCCAGGCCTGCAATACGTCACGGCCGGGCCTGCATTACGTCATGGCCGGGGCCTGCATTACGTCATGGCCGGGCCTGACCCGGCCATCTACCCCCACTCGATCGTGCGTGGAGGTCCAGGTCAGGCTTGTCCATGACCAGGAAGGCCGGTGCCCACCTCAAGTCATACTTTCCGACACTTGGTACATCCTGCCACACGGCCATTCCATTCCGCGACCGCCACGTGCCATCATCGCCCGCCAATCCAGGACACGTGCCGGTGGACGAATTCCGCGTCTTCCTTTCCGCCGTGACCAGCGAGTTCGGCCAGGCGCGCAATGCGCTGGCCAAGGACCTCGCCGCGCGCGACACCAAGGTGCGCGTGCAGGACAGCTTCCGTGCCGAAGCCGCCGCCGACACGCTGCTGCGCTTGCTCCACGATTACGTGCGCGATTGCGCCGCCGTGGTCTGCGTCCTCGGCACCCGCAGCGGCGCGTGCCCGCCCCCGGCGGCTGCCGCGGAGTTCGCGGGAATGCGGCCGCGCGGCATCACCGAAGCCTCCTACACGCAATGGGAATTCTTCTTCGCCCGCCACCACAAGCGCCGTCTGTCGCTCTACCGCGCCCGCGCCGACTACGCGCCGGAGCGCGACACTCCCGGCGACGGCGAGCTTCCCGACCTGCAGGACGCGTTCCTGCGCCACATCGACGATGCGGGGCTGCATTGGGTTCCCTTCTCCTCGCGGCACGAACTGCGTGCCGAGGTGCTGAAGGAAGACTGGCCGCGCGAGAAGCCCGCCAAGCCGATCCTCCTCCCCTACGCCACCCTCGGCGACTTGTTCATCGGCCGCGGCGACGCGCTCGAGCAACTGCGCGCCAGCCTGCAACGCCGCGGCGGCGCCGCCATCACCAGCGCCGCGGTGCACGGCCTCGGCGGCATCGGCAAGACGCGCCTCGCCGTCGAATACGCCTGGGCGCACCAGCACGACCACGCCGCGCTGCTGTTCGTCATCGCCGAGACGGCCGACGCGCTGCACCGCAACCTCGCCGCGCTGACCGGCGTGCTCGGGATGCAGGCGCTCAACACCGCGGACGACGAGACCCGCCTCGCCGCCGTGCTGGACTGGCTGGGCCGCAACCCGCACTGGCTGCTGATCCTGGACAACGTGGACAGCCCCGAGGCCGCGGAAGCCGTCACCGCCCTGATGGGCCGTCTGACCCACGGCCACGTGCTGCTGACCAGCCGCCTGTCGCGCTTCCCGCCGGAGTTCGTGCCGCTGGCGCTGGGCTTGCTCGCGCCGGACGACGCCGCGCGCTTCCTGCTGGAGCGCACCGAAGGCCGCCGCCGCGCCACGCCGGACGATGCGGCGGAGGCTGCCGCGCTGGCCGCCGACCTGGGCTGGCTCGCGCTGGCTCTGGAGCAGGCGGGGGCCTACATCGCGGCCGAGCCGCTGCCGATCGCGCTGGCGGACTACCGCGCCCGGCTGCGCGACAGCTTCGCCGAGGTGATGGACTGGTCGGACCCGCGCGTGACGCACTACCCGCGGGCGGTGGCGGCGACGTGGCAAACCTCGGTGGCGCGGCTGGACGACGCGGCGCGCGCGCTGCTGGAGCGCCTGGCGTTCCTGGCGCCCGATCCGGTGCCGGCGTTCCTGCTCGATGTGGCAGCGCCGGGGGTGGCGGCTGGCGAAGCGCGGCGCGGGCTGCGCGGGCTGCGCGGGCTGGCGGCGTATTCGCTGGTGAAGGCGGCGGAGGATGGCAGCGCGTTCACCGTGCACCGGCTGGTGCAGGACGTGACGCGGCGCGGGCTGGAGCAGGCGGGGACGGCACGGCAGCGGCTGGTCGAGGCGCTGGGGTGGGTGAACGCGGCGTTTGGCGGCGATCCCGGCGACGTGCGGGACTGGCCGCGGCTTGATCCGCTGGCGCCGCATGCCGAGGCCGTGGCGGGGTTCGCGGATGCGGCCGGCATCGCCGATCCG
>DASXFW010000122.1:0-23981 GCA_036489395.1 Acetobacteraceae bacterium
TCGCATAATGTCGTCATGCCGACGAAGGTCGGCATCCACGTCTTCCTCCGCTGCGGCACTGCAAGACGTGGATGCCGACCTTCGTCGGCATGACGGGGCAAAGGCCGGTGCCTCACTCAACCGATTCGATTATTCATCAACGGTGCCTTAGCATAATTCGTACCACCCACGTCATCGCCTGCCCGGGCGCATGGCATCGGCGTGATCACCAAACTGGCACGCCCATGCGCCGCAACGGCATCCACCGCCGCGTTTCGCTGCCGCGCCTTGGCATCCGTTATTGGCGCGTGCCAGCCATCGTGAAGGGCGTTGCGAAGTGCATCTGCCGCATCCGCATAGTACGGCAGTTGGACGTTGGTTGCCGTGTCGTCGGAGAGGTCCATAGGCGATCGGCGGTCAGAAACCGGCACGAGGACGGTTGTCGCGCCCTTCGCAAGCGCGTGCTCGACGACGTCAATCGGATTGTGCACCTGCTCAATGGAGCCGCCTGGTTAACTATCTCGCGAGTTTGCGTCGGGCGAGTTGAGCCGAATGTCCCCCTGATAACGAACATGCAGGCCAGCCATGATGTCGTCTGCGGCCCGGCGCGACCATTCGCAATGGCTGATGGCGAGCGGGCGTTCCGGTCAACCGCGATAGAGCATCGCTGCGAACCGCAGGCCGGGTTTGCGTGGACGGCGCGGCAATTCGGCATTCCGCCCAAGTTGTACCAAAGCGCGTCTTGCCGCCCTGCGTGGTGCGCTGTGCCCCGCGATCACGCCGCCTGCGACTCACTGGCGTGAAAGCGCCGGAGCAGCTCTGGGATATTGCTCGCCGGCTGGGGAACGCTGAACAAGTAGCCCTGCACCTCGGCACACCCTTCCTCGCGCAGCCGCGCGAGCTGGTCCGGTCGTTCGACACCCTCGGCCACCGTCACCATCCCAAGTGAGGCGCCCAGCGCGGTGATCGCCCGGACGATCGCCGCTGCATCCTTGTCATGCGGCAGGTCGCGGATAAACGACTGGTCAATCTTGATCTTGTCGAATGGGAAGCTGCGCAAATAGCTCAATGAGGAATATCCGGTGCCGAAATCGTCCATCGAGATGCGCACGCCCAGCTCACGCAACTCGCGCAAGATGCCAAGGTTGTCGGCATTGTGCAGCAGCAGGACGGTTTCCGTGATTTCAAGATCCAGCCGTTGTGGCGGCAGGCCTGATTCGTCGAGTGCCTCTCTCACGTTACGGATCAGATCATGCCGGTTGAACTGCACCGGCGACAGATTGACCGCCACGCGCACGTCAAATGGCCACTGCATGGCTTCCCGGCACGCCTGCCGCAGAGCCCACTCGCCGAGCGGCACGATCAGCCCCATTTCCTCGGTCAGCCAGATGAACTCGTACGGGTTCACCACGCCGCGGGTGGGATGGTTCCAGCGCATCAACGCTTCGAAGCCGCAGATCCGATTGGTCGCCAGATCCAGTTGCGGCTGGTAGTAGAGTTCGAATTCATTGTTAAGCAGCGCCGCGTGCAGTTCCAGTTCCAACTTACGCCGCTCCTGCAACCGCGCGTCCATTTCGGGTGCGAAAAATCGAAACACGCCGCGGCCCTCCGCCTTGGCGCGATACAGGGCGATGTCGGCGTTCTTCAGCAGCGTGTCGGGATCCGATCCGTCAGCGCACGCCATGGCGATACCGAGACTGACGCCGATGATGACCTGATGGCCCTCAACCTCATACGGCAGGCTCAACTGGTCGATGATGCGCTGCGCCAGCATTGCGACATCCTCGACCCGGTCGGGACCGACCTGGACCACGCCGAATTCGTCGCCGCCAAACCGGGCCACGGTGTCCAGCCGGCGAACGCAGGCGCTCAGCCGCGCCGCCGCCTGACGCAGCAAAGCGTCGCCGACCGGGTGGCCGAGCGTGTCGTTCACGCCCTTGAAATGGTCCAGATCGAGATACAGCACCGCAGCCGCGGTCGCGCGGTTGGCATGGGCAACGGCGGTTTCGACCCGTTCCCGAAACACCGTCCGGTTCGGCAGCAGCGTCAGCGCGTCGTGGCGCGCCATGAACACCACCTGCTCCTCGGCATGGCGGCGTGCCGTGATATCCTCGAACGTTGCCATCCAGCCGCCACCGCCGGCCAGCTTCCCGCTGTGCACCTCGACGATCCGCCCGTTCGGCAATTCCCGCTCATAGGCAGGCGAAGGTTTGGCAACCTGGGTTGGCGTGGGCGTATTGGCGGTGCACTCGGCGGTTGGCCCGTTTGCCCCCTCGAATCCATCGGTCAGTAACTGCAACGGCGCCACGATGTCGAAGGACGGGCGGGATGCCATCAGTTCAGCGGGCAGGTCGAGCAACTCGATCGCCCGCCGATTGCAGACCGCCACCGAGCCCGCCGCATCCACCATCACCAGCCCCTGATCCATCGAGGCAAGCGTGATGTTCAACTCACTCGAGACCGCGACCAGGTGCGCCTCGCTCGCCCGCAGCTCGTGGGTGGTACGCTGCAGTGCGGCGGTGCTGCGCGTCAGTTCGGTATTGCGCGTGGCCAACAAACCCTGCTGCGTCTGCAATTGTTGGAACTGCCGACCGAGCGCGCGCAGCAGCAGCAGCAGGCAAGCGGCAGCGCAGACCGTGCCGATTCCGATCAACATCGTCTCTCGCCGCCAGCCTGCGAGAGCCGCGGGCTCCGACAGGGCTGCATCCATCACCAGAGGGTAATCGGGCAGCAGCCGCACGGCGACCAGCCGCTTCTCCGAGTCGAATACACCCAGTGAGTGGTAATAACCCCCGCCGCGCGTCACCTCCGCATACCAGGGTGAGTCGGCTGGCATCTTCGCGCCGGCTCGATCGATGGGGTCGGGATGGCGCGCCAGCACGGTGCCATCGCGCCGCAACAGCATAAGAGACTCGCTCGGCGGAAGATTGATCGACTGGAAGAGATCATGGAATACCTTCAGCGGAACGGACCCAAGTACTACGCCGAGGAATGCGCCGTGCGGGCCGTTCACCCGCCGCGCCAAAAACACGACCCAGCCGCCGCTCACGCGGTTTACGACCGCCTCGCTGATGAACAGGTCTGGATCGTCCTGCATGGCAAAATGGCGCACATAGTCGCGATCGGAGAGGTTGCCGTCCGGCGGCGGCCAGCCGACCGAACTGCTCACTCGCGCACCGTCGGCGCCGATCAGGAAAATGGAGTCGACCTGCGGCAGGCGATCCACCCGGCTGCGCAGGAAGCCGTGCATCTCCTGCGTCCGCAGAACGCGGTTGAATTGCTCTGGTGTGGTCACGCCGAGAGCCGCGATCCGCTCCTGAACGTCTCGCAGCACGATGTCCACAGATTGCACGGAGCGTCCGGTCTGTGCTGCCAGCACGATCGCCAGATTGTCGGTGGCGACCAATGCTTCGGCCAGCGTTATCCGCCGCAGGTCCCACACTGTGAGGCCGATTGCCAGAACGGCGATAAGCACCAACCCGACGCCGACCCGGATCAGTCTCACCCGCTGCCCGAACTCCATGCGCAGGCGATGCACGATGCGGCGTGCAGTGTCCGTGGCGTTGATCTGCATGACCAGCGTAGCCTACGCCGGACTCGTTAACATTCGCTTAAATTGGTCCGCCCGTTGCGCGGGGCCGCGGAATGGCGGTCAAGTGTTTCGAATTATACGAAGCGGCGGATATACCGACCTGGGAGGTCATCGCCCAAGCGCCACTCATCCCATCATGGCCGCGTTTGACACCATATACATCGGGGTAAGCCGACGGCGCGCGCCAGCAGATTGCTTCCCAGAACTTGTTCGCTTTTAATAACTAAATCCTTACCCTAGTCGTCCGCGGCCTGATCCCGTTCCGCCGCATCTGCGACCGGAATCGTGAAATGAAACACCGTGCCACCTGCCTCGTTCGGGTTCGCCCAGATCCGCCCGCCATGCGATTCAACGATGGTGCGGCAGATCGACAAGCCAACGCCCATCCCGGCATCCTTCGTCGTCACGAACGGCTGGAACAACCTGTCCGCGACCGCCCTCGGCAATCCGGGTCCGGTATCGGCAACGCTGATCTCGATGAAGCGGCGCTCTGCCGAGTGCGCCGAGATCGTCAGCACCCGCTGCTTGCTCTCCGCCATTGCTTCCAGCCCATTGCGCATCAGATTCACCAGCACCTGCTGTATCTGCACCTTGTCGATCGACGCCAGCGGCAGCGCGCCCTCGATTCGTTGTTCGATGACGGCTCGTCCGCGTTCCAGCGCGGAGATCAAGATCGCTTCGCCGATCACCGCCGCCACCGGTTCGGTGGTGCGTCCGGGTTCGGCACGGCTGACGAAGCGGCGCAGGTGCCGGATGATCTCGCTCGCGCGGTCCACCTGCGCCAATGATCGTTGCACCGCATCGGCAACCCGTGCGGGCTGCACCGTATCCGCACCCAGCATCCGCTGCGCGGCGCCGAGGAAATTGCGTGCGGCCGTCAACGGCTGGTTCACTTCATGCGCGAGCGTCGAGGCTGTTTGCCCGACGGTGTTCAGCCGCGACACGTGCAGCAGCTCGACCTGCAATTCGCGCTGGCGGGAACGCTCGCGCTCGCGTTGCAACACGAACATGCCGAGCGCAGCGGCACCCAGCGCCAGAACAACCGTCGCGGTCGCGAGCGCCGTCGAGAGCGTCGAATCCCGTTCTGCCCACTGCTGGCGTTGCGACAGTAGATTGAGCTCCGCGTTTCGAAGCTGACGCAATTCCGCGCGAATGGCGATGCGCGCCTGCAGCTCGGTTCCATCCAGCCCGGTGGCGGCTGGGGTGTTGCGCGGCGAGGCGGAAGGCTCGATCACGTAGGCCAGCCGGTCGAGTTCGCTGGCGATCATCGGCCGCAGCGTGTTGAGCCGCATGCGTTGGGTGGAGTTGTCGGACGTCAATTGCTGAAGTGCCGTCATGCGCGCACGAAGATCGGCACTGTAGGCGCGGAACGCCGCCAACTGCGTAGGGCTGCCGCCGGCGAGCAGACACGCCTGCTGCGCCGCGAGCGCGGATGCCAGGTCGGTGTCGATCGCGGCGATCTGTAACAGAACCTGCTGCGTGTGCTCTACCCAGCCAAAGCTGTTACGCAGTCGCTGCAGATTGATTTGCGCCACCGCGGCCGCAACCACCACCAGCAGCAGCGCCACGGCAAAGGCAACGGCACTGGAAAGCCGCGAACCGCCGATCCGAAAGCGCATGGACCCGGGTCCCCACAAAGCTGGAATACGCGAGCGAACCTACCAGTGCTTCGATCCGGTGGCCAACCGGTGAGGCTGATGCGTGCTGCGTTGCGATGACGCGGGCCGACGGCAGCAGGGCTTGCGCGCCGATCGGCCTGCAAGGCACGCTGCGCAATGCGGTGCACGGAAACCGACGCCAACCAACCGACCTCGCTGCGTCCGGGGCCGGGGAAACCGAACAGGAAAGTCCACGCTCATGATCCCGGAAGAAGCGCGTAACTTCCGCCTGATTGGTCACGATCCGTCCGCGGGATGGGGCGGCGGCAGTCTGGTGGAGATCCGCAATGGCCATGCCTATGTCGGCGCGATCGGTGGCTCGTCCTACGACGGCATCGAGGGCTTCACCGTCCACGACGTTTCCGACCCGCGCAAACCGCGCAAGGTCTGGGAGTTCCGCGCGCCGCCGGGGATTCACATGCACAAGCTGCGCTACGTGCACGAGAACCTGCTGTATGTGAATTCTGAACGGCTGCCGGGTGACGCCGGCGCCAACGCGCGTGGCGGGTTCTACATCTTCGATATCTCCATTCCGTACGAGCCGCGCCAGGTCGGCTTCGTCGATATGCCCGGCAGCGGCCCGCATCGCTTCGGCGTGGACAACGAGCGGCACCTGGCGTTCTTCCCCTCCGACGCGTCGGGTTGGAAGAAACGCGTGATCTGGACAATGGACATCAGCAATCCGCTGGATCCGCGCGTGGTCAGCATCTGGGGCCTGCCGTGGCAGAAGGACGACGACGCGGAACCCGCCAACGATCCGCATCCGGGCGAGCACACCGTCACGTTCCACGGCCCACCGGTGATCCGCGGCAATCGCATGTTCGCCGCGTTCTGGGGCGGCGGCGTTGCGGTGATCGATTGTTCGAACGTCAGCGACATGAAGCTGGTGGGTCATGTGTGCTGGTCGCCGCCGTTCGTCGGCTGCACGCACACCGCGTGGCCGATCGGCAATCGTCCGTACCTGGTGGTCACCGACGAAGCACGTGGGCGGCAGAACTACTGGGACAGCCAGTTCATGTGGGTGGTCGATATCCGCGACGAGACAAATCCCACGCCGGTGGCCACGTGGTTTCCCGAGCGCGAGAAATACTTCCACCGCGGCGGCCGCTTCGGCGCGCACAACATCCTGGAGAACGTCACCGACGAAGGCCCCTGGGCCAACACGGTGTTCATCACCTACTTCAATGCCGGACTGCGCGCGGTCGATGTATCCGATCCGCTGCGCCCGACCGAGAAAGGCTGTTTCGTCCCGGCGCAGAACGACGGCGAGCGCCCGGTGCAATCGAACGATCTCGGCTGCGACGCGGACGGGCGGCTGTATTTGATCGACCGTTGGGGCAAGGGCATGCACATCCTGGAGTACACCGGCTGATGCGAGGACCTGCCGTCGTGATTGTCATTGCGAGTGTCGTGATTGTCATTGCGAGTGCAGCGAAGCAATCTCCCGCAAGGGATGCACAATCGCTCGCGGGAGATTGCTTCGCTGCGCTCCCAATGACAGCGGTACGGGCGCAATGCCAGCGGTACGGGCGCAATGACAGCGGTATGGGCGCAATGACAGTGCAGGAGCACGGCTGATGTGCATGTTCTGCGACTATCCGCAGCAGCAACAGGCCGGCATCAGCCCGGCGCTGGCCGCGCGGGCGCGGCGGATCGAAGCGCGCTGGTCGGGAGAGTGCGTGCCGGAGGAGGCGTGGCGCATCTTCCTCGGCCACTCATCCGGTGCGATCGCCTGGCAATACACGCAGCGCATCCTGACCGCGCTGGATGAAGCGTCGGCCTCGCCATCGGCTCTGTTACGCTGCGATGCTGTCGGGAGTCCGGCGGATGCGGATCTGCGCCGGGCGGCGGGTTAGCCCTGGCGGCACTTCATCCGCGGGTTTTTCTTGTTGATCACATAGACCCGGCCACGGCGGCGCACCACGCGGCAGTTCTTGTCGCGGGTCTTGGCGGCGCGAAGGCTGTTGCGAACTCTCATGGCACGGGTTCCAGGGCGGCAAGGGAGCGGCGGGAGATAGGGGGGGCGCCGCGCCCTGTCAAGGCGGCGAGGTCTCGGTCAGCGCCGCCTGGAACGCGCGCAGCACGTCGGTGCCGAAGCAGGCGAAGATCACGCGCGCGATGTCCGGCGCCGTGTCCAGGAAGGCCGCTGTGGTGCCGACGGCGACGCGTGCGGCCTCGGGGATCGGATAGCCGTAGATGCCGCAGCTTATCGCCGGGAAGGCGATCGAGCCGATGCGGTGCGCCACGGCCAGCTTCAGGCTTTCCTGGTAGCAGCCTGCCAGCAGCTCCGGCTCGCCGTGCCGGCCGCCGCGCCAGACCGGGCCGACGGCGTGGATCACGTAGCGGGCCGGCAGGCGATAGCCGCTGGTCAGCTTCGCCTGGCCGGTTGGGCAGCCGCCCAGGGTGCGGCATTCCGCCAGCAGCTCCGGGCCGGCGGCGCGGTGGATCGCCCCGTCCACGCCGCCGCCGCCGAGCAGCGACTGGTTCGCGGCGTTGACGATGGCATCGACCGTCAGGGTGGTGATATCCGCCTGGATGATCTCGATGCGCGGCATTCAACGATCGGTTCCGTTGCCTAGCGTGTTCAATAACGCTTGGTCCCGTCTCGCGCCATCGGGGTGAGACAGGGCCGTAGTGACGCAGGTCACATCGCTGGGCGTCGGCGCGTGATAGCAGCGGCGCTGCATCCGGCCTGCTGGCCGGCGCGCACGGGGAGGGAGGCTGTCATGACCATTGGCTGGATCACCGAGGCGCCCATCCGCAAGGCGGACAGCAAGGAGGAGGCGGTGCTCCTGCTGAAGCAGTTGAAGAAGAACATGAAAGGCTGGGACAAGCCGTCCGGGATCCCCGAGCGCACCAGCGGCAGTGAATGGGCGACCGATCAGTGGGCCGTTTGGCCCCGCCAACGCGAGAAGTGGATCGACCGGGCGCAAACGAGCCAGGGTCTCGTCGAGGACTTTATCGATGAGCTCGGCGACGAGGACGTCTGGTTCTACATGGTCGCAGGCCAACCGATCGGCGCGATGTCATTGAGGTCGGAAGAGGGCTTCATTCACATCGAATATCTTGTTACGCACCCTGGATCTTCCGATGGCGGTGGTGCGCTGATTCAGAAGGCCGTGCAGCTATCCTCCAAGGCGGGAAAGGGGGGCAAGGTGCGCCTGTGCGCCGGGAACGAGAACGCGCATGACATGTATGAGCATATGGGCTTCGTCGATATCGAGGATGCCGGCCCGGACGACATGGAGCTGAACCCGGCAACGTCCGGCGAGTGGGTGCCGTCGAACGGCAGCTACCGCTACAAATCGTACGTCGGAGGTTCGCGCTGGGCTGCGTGACGGCGGCCTCCGGTCATGGCCGGGTTTCGCCGGCCATGACAGACACATGGAAATTCCGATTCCGCGGACGGCCTTTCCTGATGCGTATGGGGCAAGCCCGGACATGACGGGGCTACGCTAATTCCGGCTCTTGTCCACCAGCGCGTTCTTCGCGATCCACGGCATCATCGCGCGCAGCTTCTCGCCGACCTGCTCGATCGGGTGTTCGGACAGGCGGCGGCGCATCGCCTTGAAGCTCGCCTGGTTCACCTTGTTCTCCAGCATCCAGTCGCGCGCGAACTTGCCGGACTGAATGTCGTCCAGCACGCGCTTCATTTCCGCCTTCGTCGCGTCGTTGACGATGCGCGGGCCGGACACGTACTCGCCGTACTCCGCCGTGTTGCTGACCGAGTAGTTCATGTTGGCGATGCCGCCTTCGTACACCAGATCGACGATGAGCTTCACTTCGTGCACGCACTCGAAATACGCCATTTCGGGCGCGTATCCGGCGGCGACCAGCGTCTCGTACCCGGCCTTCATCAGCTCCACGAGCCCGCCGCACAGCACGGTTTGCTCGCCGAACAAGTCGGTCTCGCATTCTTCCTTGAACGTGGTCTCGATGATGCCGGCACGGCCGCCGCCGATCGCGCTTGCATACGACAGGGCGATCTCCAGCGCATTGCCCGACGGGTTCTGCGCCACCGCCACCAGGCAGGGCACGCCGCCACCGCGCTGGTATTCGCTGCGCACGGTGTGGCCGGGGCCTTTCGGCGCGATCATGAACACATCGATGTCGGGCCGCGGATCGAGCAGATTGAAGTGCACGTTCAGGCCGTGCGCGAAGGCGAGCGCGGCGCCGCTCTTCATGTTGGGGCCAAGCTTCTCGCGATACAAATCGCCCTGGCCTTCATCCGGCGTCAGCACCATGACCACGTCGGCCCACTTGGCGCAGTCGGCCGGGTCCATGACCTTCAGGCCGGCGTTCTCCGCCTTCGCCACTCCGCCGGAGTGCGAACGCAGCCCAACCGCTATCTGGCCTGCGCCGCTGTCCTTCAGGTTGTTGGCGTGGGCGTGGCCCTGGCTGCCATAGCCGATGATGGCGACCTTCTTGCCCTTGATCAGGTTCACGTCGGCGTCGCGGTCGTAATACACGCGCATTACACAGTCTCCTTGGTTCTGGTTTCGGTGGAGCTCGTGGCCGGCTCCGGGAACATGTCATCGGCCTCGTACGATTCGTCTGTCGCCAGGCCGAAGGTGTGCGCGATCTCTGCGATGCAGGTCTGAGTTTGCGCGAGGCCGGCCTCGACGAACGACAGCAGGCGCGGCAGTTTCGTCGTGCCCCGGGCGCGCAGCAACGGGCCCAGCACGTCGTTGTATTTCATCGAGCGGCCGATGCATTTCTGCACGTCGGGGCCGATCGGTTCGCCGAGCAAATAGAACTCGGGCACCATGGCGCGCAGCGCGTCGCTGATCGGGAGCGACAGGTGGCGGGCTTCGTCGGGTAGGTCCACGCTTCCACGGTGCGACAGCAGGTCCTGCAGATGCCGCTGGATGCGGCGATGCGCGGCACGGACGTGCAGCAACTCCGGATAGAGCGCGATCGCCAGGCTCTTCGCGCGCAATTGCCGGTCGGCGTCGCGTTGCCGCCGCGCGGCGCGCGCTTGCAGCGCGGGCACCAGCACCGCCGCGATCACCGCCAACGTTGCGCCAACCGCCTGCGCCCAGGACGCAGCGCCGGGATGGTGCTCCACCCAGCTTCCCAGATTGGACAGCCAGTCGTTCATGCCGGCGGCGCCGAGATCGTGCGCTTGCCGCGCGCCAGCGCGACCACGCCGGTGCGCGACACTTCCGCCAGTCCCAGATCGCGCATCAGGTCGATGAACGCGTCTAACTTGTCGGACGAGCCGGTAAGTTCGAACACGAAGCTTTCCGTCGTGGTGTCCACCACGCGGGCGCGGAACGTATCGGCGATGCGCAGCGCCTCGACACGTTTCTCGCCGGTGCCGACCACCTTGATCAGCGCCATCTCGCGCGACACATGCGGGCCTTCGCGGCTCAGGTCGGCGACACGGTGCACCGGCACCAGGCGGTCGAGCTGCGCCTTGATTTGTTCTATCACCATGTCGGTGCCGGACGTAACGACGTTGATGCGGCTGAGCGACGCGTCGCGTTCGACGGGCGCGACGGTGAGGCTGTCGATGTTATAGCCGCGACCGGAGAACAAGCCGACGACGCGGGCCAGGATGCCGGCTTCGTTGTTCACCAGCACCGAGATCGTCGCTGTTCGCAAAGTTGTATCGGGCATTTCCAACTTTCACGTCATGGCCGGGCTTGACCCGGCCATCTACCCCCGCTCTTCCGTGCGTAGAGGGCCGGGTCAAGCCCGGCCATGACGGGTGGGGCAGTGGCCGGTGGACCACCATTATTAAGCCAGTATCAAACCAGCACGAGGCCCTCGTCCGTAATCCCCGCAGCCGTCGCCTCATGTTCTGGCCCCAGGATCATCTCGTTGTGCGCCGCGCCGGAGGGGATCATCGGGAAGCAGTTCTCCTTCGGATCCACCGCGATGTCGGCGATGACGGCCGTCGGGCAGGCCAGCATCGCGTGGATCACGTCGTCCAGTTGATCGACGCTCTGCGCGCGCAGCCCCTTGGCATGGAACGCGTCCGCCAGCTTGATGAAATCCGGCAGCGCCGCGCTGTAGCTTTCCGAATAGCGCCCGCCGTGCAGCAGTTCCTGCCACTGCCGCACCATCCCCATGTACTCGTTGTTGAGGATGAACACCTTCACCGGCAGCTTGTACTGCGACAGCGTACCCATTTCCTGGATGTTCATCAGCACGCTGGCCTCGCCGGCGATGTCGATTACCAGAGCGTCCGGATGCGCGATCTGCACGCCCATCGCCGCCGGCAGCCCGTAGCCCATGGTGCCCAGTCCGCCGCTGGTCATCCAGTGGTTCGGCTGGTCGAAATGGAAATGCTGCGCGGCCCACATCTGGTGCTGGCCGACTTCGGTGGTGATGAAGATGTCCTGCTTTACCGCGCGGGTGATCTCATACAGCCGCTGGATCGCGTATTGCGGCTTGATGATCGAGCCAGGCGTCATGTCCTGGGTGAATTTGAGGCTCTCGCGCCCGCGCCATTCGTCGATCGTCCGCCACCACTTGGCGATCGCCTGGGTGTCCGGCTTGCCCGGCGTCGCATTCCATTCCGCGATCAGCGCGGCCAGCACGCGGCCGGCGTCGCCGACGATCGCGACATCCACCGGCACGTTCTTGTTGATCGAGGACGGATCGATGTCGGCGTGGATCTTGCGCGACCCCTGGCTGAACGCGTTCAGCCGCCCGGTGACGCGGTCGTCGAACCGCGCGCCGATTGCGAACAACACGTCGCAGCCGTGCATCGCCATGTTGGACTCGTAGGTCCCGTGCATGCCGAGCATGCCGAGGAACTGCGCATCGGAGGCCGGGAAGCTGCCCAGCCCCATCAGCGTGTTGGTGACGGGGAAGCCGGTCATGCGCGCGAACTGGGTCAGAGCCTTCGACGCCGCGGGGCCGGCGTTGATCACGCCACCGCCGGCATAGATCATCGGCCGGTGCGCCGTCTTCAGCAGCGCGACCGCACGGGCGATCTGCGCCGGATCGGGCTCGGTCTGCGGCCGGTAGCTGGGGTGGCCGACGGCTGCCTCCACATACGGCGCCTTGCCGATGACGATGTCCTTCGGCAGGTCGATCACGACAGGGCCAGGCCGGCCGGAGCGGGCAACGTAGAACGCTTCGTGCACCACGCGCGCCAAGTCGTCCGCGCGCTTCACCAGGTAGTTGTGCTTGGTGGCGGGGCGGGTGATGCCTGTGGTGTCCGCCTCCTGGAAGGCGTCGTTGCCGATCAGGTGCGTCGGCACCTGGCCGGTCAGGCAGACCACCGGGATGCTGTCCATCAGCGCGTCGCACAGCCCGGTGACGGCGTTGGTCGCGCCGGGGCCGGAGGTCACCAGCACGACGCCGACCTTACCGGTGGAGCGGGCGTAGCCCTCGGCCGCATGCACCGCGCCGCCTTCCTGGCGGACGAGGACGTGGCGGATGGCGTTCTGCTTGAACAAGGCGTCGTAGATCGGCAGGACCGCGCCGCCCGGATAGCCGAAGATAACTTCCACGCCCTCATCCTTCAGGGCGCGGAGTAATACCTCGGCTCCGGATTGGCTGGGTTCGGCGGGCATGACGGGGTTTCCTTTCCGGCAAGGGGCGCAGGACTAGGGCGAATGTTGCGGCGCGTCAACCCGGGGCGTGAATAAAAGCGATGATTTCATCAAGTTGGTGTTCTGAAAGTTGCGTAGAATCGCGGTAACGAGATGGAATTGTTCGCGATCGGCCCGGCGGCGCGAGCGCGTGGTGGCGGAACCAGGTCGCCTGTCGTTTGGTGTACTGGCCGGTGACCAGCTCCGTGCGCCGGCCGGCTTGTTCCAGGCTGATCTCGCCGCGCAGATACGCGGACACCTCCGGCACGCCGTGCGCCCGCATGGCCGGCAGCGCGGGGTCGAGATGCAGGTCCAGCAGCGCGCGGACTTCCTCCAGCGCGCCCTGCGCCAGCATGGCCTGGAAACGCGCGGCGATGGCGGCGCGGAGCTGCTCGCGCGGCGGATCCAGCAAGACGGCAGTGAAGCGGTAGGGTGCGGCTTTACCGCGCCGCGCCTGCCAGGCGGCGAGGCCAGCGCCGGTGCTGCGCCACACCTCCCACGCACGGGCGATGCGCTGGCCGTCGTTGGGGTTCAGCGCGGCGGCGGTTGCTGGGTCGTGTTGCGTCAGCCGGGCGTGCAGGGCAGGGGCACCAAGCTCGGCGAGCAGGCCGCGGGCCTCGGAGCGGGCCTGCGGCGTGGCGGCGGGGATGGCGGCCAGGCCTTCCGTCAGCGCGAGGAAGTACAGGCCGGTGCCGCCGGTCAGGATCGGCAGGCGATCGGCCGCGTGGGCTTCCTCGATCGCGGTAAGGGCCTCGGCGCGCCACCACGCGGCGCTGCCCGGCTCGGCAGCGGGGCGAATGCCGTAGAGGCGGTGGGGGATTCGGGCTTCCTCGTCCGGCGTCGGGCGGGCGGTGAGCACGCGCAACTCGCGATACACCTGCATGGAGTCAGTGTTGATGATGACCGGGTCAAGCCCGGTCACGCCGTTCAGGCGCTCGGCGAGGTCCAGCGCCAGTGCGGATTTGCCGCTGGCGGTGGGGCCGGCGACGATCAGGACGTGCGGGAGGGGCGTCGTTGCAGGACGGTGTACCGAGGGCACGCGCTAGTCCCGCAGATGAGCAAGCACGCGCGGCAGGTCGCGTCGCATGTGGACCACCCGCAGGATCAGCACTGGCTCCGCCATCGTGTCGTGAACCAGCAGGTAGGAGTACCGCTTCAACGGCCAGAAGCGGTATCGCGGTGGAAGATAGGGGCGGACAATGCCGAGGTGCGGTCGCGCAACCACCCGCGCCGCGGCCTTCAGTGCGGTCTGGAGGAAAGCCTCCGCCGCGGCAGGTCTGTCTTCGGCGATCCGCTCCGCGGCCGCTTCCAGTTCGCGCGCCGCGCGCGGTGAGAACGGGTCGAGCGTCACCCGCGGCGCGCCGCGACCCTCGCGATCGCCGCACGCACACGGGTCTGCACCTGCGCGGCGCTCAGGAAGCCGTCGCGCTCGCCCTCGGCCCGGGCGTCTTCCAGCGAGGCCACGAACTCGGCCAGTTCCGCCTCGGACTGCTGCGGCAGCGTCAGGCCGGCCTGAACCACCTCGGACATGTCGCGGTAGCGGCCGGCGGCCACTGCCTCCGCCGCGTATTGCTCGAGTTCCGGGGTGAGCGTGATGCTGTTCATGCGGAGGATCATAGGTAGCCGAGGGGCAACCGGAAAGAGTGCGAAGCCGCCGCTTCAATGCGCCGGCGGGCCGAGCACCCAATGGATCAGCGTTCCGGGCAGGTCGGGCGCGGCGACGGCGCGGGCCAGGCCGAGCAGATCCAGGCCGAATACCGGCAGCAGCAGGACGATCACGACGTAGAAGAAGAACGCCTGCGCCGCGACGCCGAGCCCGGCAAGGACAGGGCGATCGTCGCCAGCCTGCGTCAGTCGCCGGGCTGCATGTCCGCCATCAGTTCGGCATTCGCCTGGAAGCGGGCCGCAACTGCCCCGCGGAGTCGCGTGGGAAGGCATGCACCAAGCCGACGAAACCACGGCCGCGAGACGAAGCGGTGCGGCCCGGCGGCATGCCAAGCCGCGATCGCCCGTCCCTCCAGCGTGAGCGGAACGAAGTGATCGTACAATGCGTGCTCTGCGTCGCACCAGATCGCCTTGTATTCCTCCTCGCCTTTCTGAAAATCGAAGGTAACCAGGCGATGCTGCATGCACCACTCGATCGCCTTTGCCATAACGACCTGTCCGGGCGAGAAGTGGCGCCACTCCGGGTCATAGGCAAACATAAAGAGCAGAAAGTAATCGCGATCGATGAAGCCAAGTAGGGCGGCGACGGCCGAGCGGCGCGGCGACGCAGCGCCACGCGTGCCAGCACCAATCGAAGCCTTGGAAAAAGTGCGACGGAGCAAGCTCGGCCGCCAACGCGCGCCACTCGGCTTCCAGATTACGAAAGCCGGAATCGTCCGTAACCACCGTGAATGAAATGCGCGCTATCGACAAATCCGCCGCCCTCAAAGCATTGTTGTCGGGCTGCGTCGGAGAGGCAATAGCGCGTTCCGAGGTGTGTGACGAAAGCATGTATGCTGCCGGACACTGGTGACGACATTGCCACGCGGCCGGACCGGTGCGAAAGCCGGCACAGCGGCAAGGCTCAGATCGTTGCACAAAGCCATTCCTGACCCGGTGCCTCGCCCAGCCCTGTTGCGGCGCGAGGTGCTGCGTCTGGCCGGCGCTGCCACTGTGTTCGGCTCGCAGGTCGCGCACGCCGCTACGGATGTGCGGTTGTCAACGTTGCTGACGCTGCGGCCGCAGAGTGGGCCGATGCGCGAATCGGCGCCGAACATCACCTCGAGCACGCTGTATAATCTCGAATCCGCGCCACGCTGGGTCAGGCTGATCTATGTTGCCGTCAGCCGGTCTTACACGGTGGATGGGGCTGCCATCGCGCCGACCGGCGCCATCGGCGACGGCTTTACGCCGGTGGGCGCAACGGGCCAACCGGACAACGCGGCCTGGCGGCGTGTCACCTTCAACCACAATGGCGATGCCTCCACGCCCGCTGCTCTCACGGGTGCACCCGTCTATTCCCTCGCAGTGCCGAGCCGGAGCGTTCCGACCATGGGATTCTCCGATTGGCTGCGGATCGAACCGCTGCCTCGGTCCGACGGCGGAGCAGGATCGCTTGTCCAGGTAAGGACGTTTTCCATCTGGGGGTTTCGCAATTTCGCCGCGATCTGGCAGGAGGTGCCGGACAAACAGATCGACCGCAGCTTCGCCACGTTCGGATCGAACGGCGACGGCACCGCGGCGCCGTGGGTGTTCCACGCAGAGCCCGACCAGCTTTCCGCGTCCTACGGCCTGCAATACATCGCCGAGAATGCCGGTGCGACGGTGATCGGCGTCGGCGACAGCATCACGGCCCCGCCGGCGAGCATTCCCTATGGCATGCGGGCCTGCGCGCTTATCTCGACGCCGCAACATCCGGTCAGTTACGTCAACGACGGCTTCATCGGTCGGAAGTCGGCCGAGTTCCTGGCGAGCGGCGCGCGGGCGATCCGCGCGCTGCGGCCACAGGTGGCGCTGCTCCAGACCTATTCCGGTAACGATCCGGATACCGTGGCGGCGTCCGACCAGGCCTTCGACGGCGCGATGCATCTGGCCGGCCTGTGCCGGTCGTTGCAGTGCGTGCCGATCTTCGTTGCCAGCCCGCCGTCGGTGCAATTCAATCCGCTATCGGCCGGTGTTCGGCGCAGCCTGATGCGGACGCGTGCGCTTGGATTGAGTGGTTCGATGGTGCTGGACCTGGATGCGATTTGGGGAAAGCGCGATGGCACGGGCGCCTGGAAGGATGGCTATCGCACGGACCGGTGGCATCCGAACAATGTCGCGAGCGTTGCCGCCGCGCAGGTGCTGGTTCCGATGTTACGGAAGCTGGTGGTGTGAAGGAAATTGGCGGCAAGTTTCGCGCCGGACGTTTACCGGGCCTACGCAATCAAAGCCGCAATTGCGAGTGCGTCATTCCGAACGCGTCATTGCGAGTTCACCACTGGCCTGGATGAAACGGTCGGCCGCCGCCGGCCAGTGGCCAACTCGCAATCACCGGTAAAGCATCCATTACAGTTCGGTGCGCAGGATCAGCGCGTCGGAGCCGTCGGCGTAGTAGCGCGGCCGCCGACCGGTCTCAACGAATCCGGCCCGCGCGTACAGCGCCCGTGCCGCGGCGTTGTTGACGGAGACCTCCAGCAGCATCGCCCGAGCCCCGCGCACCCGCGCTTCGGTCAGTGCAGCACGAAGCAACGCCGAGGCGATGCCCTGCCGGCGCTGCCAGGGTTCCACGGCCAGTGTCAGGATCTCGGCTTCATCCGCGGTGACGCGCGCCAGCAGCATGCCGCCGCGCTGATCGAGCAGACCGAAGACGCCGGGCAAGGCGAGTTGCAGGCTGATGGCGTCTGCCCCCCAGGCTTCGCGGCGTTCGAACGCGGCGGCGTGGATGGCCGCGAGCACGCGGGTATGTGCGAGCGTGGCCGGCAGCGGCGGGTCGCTCACGGCACGGGCGGCGGGCGCAGGCCGCCGGCGGGCAGCCGCGCCTCCGGTGGATCGACATACAGCGGCTGGGCGTCGCGCGGGGGTAGTGTGCCGGCGAAGCGGCGGACAGCGGCCTCGGCGATGTGGCGCGGAACGGGCAGGCGCGCGTCGGTCAGCATCACGTCGCAGCCGCGGGCAGCCAGGCGCGCGGACACCGGCCCGGCGGTGTCGCCGGCAATGGCGACCGGGCCGTCCGGCGCCGGTAGCGCGTCCAGCGCGAAGGTGGCCACGACCCCGTCGCGCTCCAGGAACACGCGGCCGCGGCGGCTGTCGATCGCCGACCACAGGCGGCGTCCGCCGAGATGCGGCAGCGCGTCGGCCAGTGCCTCGCCCACGGTTACGCCGGCCAGGGGCACGCCGGCGGCGAGCGCCATGCCGTGCGCCAACGCCAACCCGGCGCGGATGCCGGTGAAGCTGCCGGGGCCGATGGTGACGCCAATCAGGTCGAGATCGATGGGGCGGATTCCGGCGTCGTCGAGTATCGCCTGGACCATGACCGGCAGCAGCGACGCCTGGCCGCGCGGTGCGTCCTGCTGGCGGGATGACAGCAGGACGCCGTCACGGACCAGGCCGGCCGAGCATCTGGCGAGGGCGGAATCGAGCGCGAGGACGAGCATGCGCCTTCTTACCCTCACACGCGTCGGCGGGAGAGGGGTCGGGACGCGTGGCCGTCAGAGCAACACGCAGGCCTCGTCAAAATCGAGGCGCGGCGAGCGTGGGAACACGCCGGCCCAGTCGCCGCGGCCGAGATTGACCAAAAAGTTCGACCGCCAGCCGTACCCGGCGAGGAACTCCTGGTCCACCTTGTCGTTGTCGAATCCCGACATCGCGCCGGTGTCCAGTCCGAGCGCGCGCGCGGCGATCATCAGGTACGCACCCTGCAGCGTGCCGTTGCGGAACGCGGTGGTCGCGGCCAGCGCATCATTGCTGGTGAACCAGTTGATGGCGTCGGCATTGTGCGGAAATAGCTTTGGCAGCTTGTGAAAGAAGTTCGGATCGTAGGCGACGATGACGGTGACCGGTGCAGCCATCGTCTTTTCCAGATTGCCGGACGACAGCGCCGGTGCCAGCCGCTGCTTCGCTTCCTTGGTGCGCAGGAATAAGTATCGCGCCGGCGAGCTGTTCGCCGACGTGGGGCCGTATTTCAGGATGTCGTAGAGCTCGTGCAGCGTCTCGTCGGAGATCGGCTCATCGGTGAACTTGTTGTGGGTGCGCGCTTCACGGAACAGCAGGTCGAGGCCGGGGGCATCGATCGTCATCGTGGTCTCCCGATGTGTGGATGTTGCCGGCATCCCGCGCGAAGCGGCTGGCTTCGTCAAGCGGGCCGGGCAGGAGCTTGGCGATAGGCTGGACGGCACGCGCCTTCAGCGCGAGTCCCGCGGTGCCGCCGCAGCAGAACCCCGCCTTTCACAGTCGCTGTGCCGCCAGCCACACCTCCAGCGCCGTCGTGCTTTCGGCAAGCAGCGTTTCCAGCCGCCGTGTCGCATCCGGACCGGCGGCTCCAGCCTCTACCGCCCGCTGGACGGTGCTGGCCGCCTCGCCCAGCCGGCTTAGCCCTACCGCGCGTGCCGATCCGGCCAGCGCGTGCGCCTCCCGACGCAGCGCGGTCTCGCCCTGGCGCCAGCGCAGCACGCGGGCCGGTGCGTCGTCGAGGAAGATGCGTGCCGCTTCCGCCACGCCGTCGGCGCCGATGTCCACCGCCAGTGCCTCAAGGAACGCCTCGTCCAGCAGCGTGTCGCCGATGTCGCTCATGCCATCATCAGCGCGTTTTCTGCCAGCCAGGCGTGCAGCGCTGCCTCCGGCATGGCGTGGCCGAACAACCAGCCCTGGCCGACCTGGCAGCCGGCGTCGCGCAGCATGCGCGCGACGGGTTCGGTTTCGATGCCCTCCGCCACCACCGTCAGCCCGAGTTCGCGGGCCATGGAAATCGTGGCGCGCACGATCTTCCATGCCTCCTTGTCGGTGTCGCAGGCAGTGACGAAGCTGCGGTCAATCTTGAGTTCGGAGAACGGCAGCCGGTGCAGCGTCATCAGCGAGGAATGGCCGGTCCCGAAATCGTCGATCGACAGGCTGATGCCCTTGATGCGTAGCCGGGTCAGCACGCCGGCGGCGACCAGCGGCTCGGCGATCATGCGGCTTTCGGTGATTTCCACCACCAGCGCGCCTGGCCCGAGCTCGTTCTCGGCCAGCAGGTGTTCTATCTCCTGCGGCAACCGTGGGTCGGTCAGCACCGCGGGCGACAGATTAACCGCGACGGTGCACGTTGGATGCTGCGCGCGCCAGCGGCGGCAGGCGGCCAGCGACTGGCGCAGGATCGCGGAGGTCAGCGGCACGATCAGGCCATCGTGCTCGGCGATGGTGATGAATACTTCTGGCGGCACGAGTCCAGCCGGCGTGTGCCAGCGCGCCAGCGCCTCCACGCCGACGACCGAGCGGTTGGACAGCAGCACCTTGGGCTGGAACTCGGCGCGGATGTCGCCGTTGCGCAGGGCGGCGGCGAGCTCGGCCTCGGTGACGCGCATCGGGGTGGGCCGATCCTCCGGCGCGGTGCGTACCGGCACGGTTCGCAACAGGCCGACCAGCGCCAGCGGCACCACCGGCTTTGGCAGGGCGCCGGCGACGCGCAGGCCATTGGCGGCGGCCAGGCGGATGCTGGCGGCGCGGATGCGATCGTCCAGCCGCGAAATGAAGATCAGCACCGGATCGGCGCCGCTGTCGCGCAGGACCTCCAGCAAGGACAGACCGTCGCTCTCGCCGAGCGACAGGTCGAGAACCACCGCGTCGTACCGGTGTGTGGCGATGTTCTGCGCCGCCTCCGCCAGCGTGGCGGCGCTGTCGATGGCGAAGCCGAGGTGTTCCACCGAGCGGACGATGATGGTGCGCTGAACACGCTCGTCGTCCACCACGAGCAGGCGACGTGCATGCGGTTGCGTTTGCAAGTGACGGTCCTTGGAGGCGTGGTACGTAGTGTCGCAGCGAAGAGTGAAGAAGTGGTGAACCGGCCGCCGCGTTCTTGAGGGTTGGGCCGCCGGGCGCACTGCGCTTTACTCCGGAGCGGAAACAAGGAGCGATGCGGCATGAAGGCGATGGTGTGCGAGGCGTTTGGCGGACCGGAGGTGCTGGCGCTGCGTGAGGTGCCCGATCCGCCGCCGCCCGGCGCGGGCGAGATCACGGTGCGCATTCGCGCGCGCGGCGTGCAATACGTCGATGTGCTGATGCTGGCGGGCAAGTACCAGTTCCGGCCGGAGCCGCCGTTCATTCCGGGCGGCGAGGCGGCCGGCGAAGTCGTGGCGGTCGGGCCGGGGGTAACTCGTTTCGCCGTCGGCGATCGGGTGATGAGCCGGCACACGCTGGGGGCCTGCGCCGAACTGGGGAATGCGAAGGCGGAGCTGTGCGACGCGGTGCCGGACGGCATGAGCCTGGAGGCGGCCGGCGTGTTCCGCGGCGCCTACTCCACCGCGTATCACGCGCTGCTGCAGCGCGGGCGGATGCAGGCAGGCGAGTGGGTGCTGGTGCACGGCGCCGCCGGCGGCATCGGCATCGCCGCGATCCAGGTGGCGAAGGTGTTCGGGGCGAAGGTGATCGCAACAGCCAGCACCGACGAAAAGCGCGCGGCGTGTGTGGAGGAGGGGGCGGATCACGCGATCGGCTACGCCGGCGGGTTCGTCGATCAGGTGAAGGAGCTGACCGGCGGGCGGGGCGTGGACATCGTGTACGATCCGATCGGCGGGACGGTGGCCGAGGAATCGTTGCGCTGCCTGGCGTGGTGCGGGCGGCTGTTGATTCTTGGCTTCCTCGGCGGCGGACCGACCAACATCCGCAGCAATTACCTGCTCATCAAGGGCATCGACGCGGTGGGCGTGCGGATCGGCGGATTGAATGAGGCCAATCCGGAACTGGCGATTGCGAATGCGCGCGAACTCGCGAAGCTGGCCGGGGAGGGGAAGTTGCGGCCGCGAATCTCCCACCGGTATCCGTTACAGCAAGCGGCCGAGGCGCTGCAGGCAGTGATCGATCGCAAGGTGATCGGGAAGGCGGTCCTGGTGAGCTGAGGTTGAGGGGTCGCGCGTGTTGACGAAGCGCCTGAGGCCATCCTTGAGGCAGGGGACATGGAAGTTCAGCAGCAGCGCGCGCTTCATCCAGACTTCATGCCCGATCAGTCTCGTGTCGCCATGGTTTGGCAGAACTTTGCCTGTGCGCCGCTGCTCGGTGATGGCGATCAACTCGCGCGGGCGCGGATGAAGCTTGATCTGCAAGCGGCGATGCTTGGTGAGGCCGATTTGAGGCAGCGTAAGCGACGCAAGTACCGCGCAAAGGCCGCGTAACCGGAATCAGTCTTGTCGTTTCGACGCGGTTGCAGCCCCCGTGCGCCGCTCCCGGCGTTGCCTGCCCGCCGCAATCCGCACTAGCCTGCGGCGCCACGCAAACCCCCGGGGGAGGACACAACCGAATGGACCGCACCGCGTTCGAGGCCGAGCTGCAGCGCGAAGGCCGCCAGGTCGTTACCGTCACGATGCAGCCCAACCAGGTGAACCCAGAGCATGCGCATGATTTCGAGGCGCGGCTGATGGTCGTCGCCGGCGCAATGACCGTCGATTACGGCGACCAGCGCAAAGCTTTCAACGAGGGCGATACCTTCACCATGCAGCTTGGTCGCCGCCATGCCGAGCTCGCCGGCCCTGCTGGCGCGACTTATATCGCGGGCCGGCTGAAGCCCACCGCCTGAACCCGGGAGCACATCCATGGATCGCCTTGCATTCGAGGCCGAGCTGCGCCGCGAGGGCTACCAGATCGTCAACAGCGGCCTGAAGCCTGACGTCACCAATCCGGACCACGCGCACGACTTCGACGTGCGCGTCATGGTGTTGGGTGGCGAGATCACCATCACCCGCGACGGCAAGGCGGAGACATTTCGCGCCGGCGATAGCTGCGGTTTTCCGGCTGGGACCGTTCATGCAGAGCATGTTGGCTCGGAAGGCGTCGCGTACCTCGTCGGCCGCCGCGCACCGGCCGCCTGAATTCACGATCATCACAAGGAAACGTCGAACATGCCCGAACCGGGACGCGCCTTGCCGCAGCCAACGCCGGAGACTCAACATTTCTGGGATGGCACGCGTGAAGGCGAATTGCGGCTGCAGCGCTGCGACGGCTGCGGCAAGAACTACTTTCCGCCGCGGCCCTTCTGCCCGCAATGCGGCTCTCGCCACGTCAGCATGTTCTGCGCATCGGGCAAGGCGGTGCTGTGGAGCTATGTGATCCATCATCGGCCGGTGGCGGGCTTCACCCCGCCCTACGCGATTGCCGTGGTGCAATTGGTGGAAGGGCCGCGGATGATGACCAATATCGTTGAATGCCCGCAGACGCCGGAGGCATTGCAGCTCGACATGCCCGTGGAGGTGGTGTTCGAAAAACAGAACGACGCGATCACGCTGCCGTTCTTCCGTCCGGCGAAGGGGTGAGCGCGATGCGACGCAAGACTGTTGCCGTTGTCGGAGCGGCGGAGACGACGAAGCTCGGCGTCATTCCCGACATGTCGCAGATCCAGTTGCACGCGGACGCGGCGCTGAACGCGATCGAGGATGCCGGACTGCGGCCGAAGGACATCGACGGCGTGGCCACGGCGGGCGATTCGCCAGTTCAGATCGCGCATTACCTCGGGATCACGCCGACCTGGGTGGATGGCACGTCGGTCGGCGGGTGCTCGTTCATGATCCATGTGCGGCATGCCGCGGCGGCGATCGAGGCGGGGCTGGCCAAGACCATCTTGATCACGCATGGCGAGAGCGGGCGCTCGCGCGTCGGTGCTCCGCCACGGGCGGCGGCGCCGTCTTCGTTGCAGGGTCAGTTCGAGCAGCCGTTTGGGCCAATGGGGCCGCCGAGTTTGTTCACGGTGCCGGTGCTGCGGTACATGAAGATGTTCGGGATCACGGAAGAACAGATTGCGCAGGTCCCTGTGGTGCAGCGGGAATGGGCGGGGAAGAATCCGCGCGCGACGTTCCGCAATCCGATCACTACGGCGGATGTGTTGAGCTCGCGGATGATCGCGTATCCGTTCCGGCTGCTGATGTGCTGCCTGGTGACGGATGGCGGCGGTGCGCTGATCCTGACCTCGTCGGAGCGGGCCAGCAGTTTCGCGCGGCCGGTGTATATTTTGGGCACCGGGGAAAGCGTCGAGACGCCGATGGTGAGCCAGATGGAGGACTTTACATCGTCACGCGCGTTCCGCGTGGCGGGGCCCCTGGCGTTCCGCGAGGCTGGGATCGCGCACAAAGATGTCGATCACCTCATGATCTACGATGCGTTCGCGCATCTGCCGATCTATGGGCTGGAGGATCTGGGCTTTGTGCCGCGCGGCGAGGCGGCGTCGTTCATCGCCGAACGCAACACGGCGCCGGGCGGCAAGCTGCCGTTGAACACGAATGGCGGGGGTTTGTCTTACATGCACTCGGGCATGTACGGCATGTACGCGTTGCAGGAGAGCGTGCGGCAGATGCGCGGCATCGCTCCGGCGCAGGTGGAAGGGGCGAAGATTTCGGTCTGTCACGGCGTGGGTGGAATGTTCGCGGCGTCCGGGACGATCATTTTCTCGAACGAGGCGCTATAGGCCCCCGCTGTCATTGCGAGTTGCCCACCGGCCTTCGGCCGACTCGCGACTGGATGAAACTGCGTCGGCGGCCTGACGTAGGTTCTCCCCTCCCC
>DASXFW010000123.1:0-3137 GCA_036489395.1 Acetobacteraceae bacterium
TCGCATAATGTCGTCATGCCGACGAAGGTCGGCATCCACGTCTTCCTCCGCTGCGGCACTGCAAGACGTGGATGCCGACCTTCGTCGGCATGACGGGGCAAAGGCCGGTGCCTCACTCAACCGATTCGATTATTCATCAACAGTGCCTTAGTTGAACCCAGGGAAACGCAGACGCGGGGCGATCCGCGCACGGTCATGGCGATACGCACGGATCAACAACTTCTTCT
This sequence comes from Acetobacteraceae bacterium, assembly GCA_036489395.1. GTDB lineage: Bacteria > Pseudomonadota > Alphaproteobacteria > Acetobacterales > Acetobacteraceae > JASHVB01. The sequence goes on from DASXFW010000123.1 coordinate 228, forward strand.
CTGCGATCTCTGCGGTTCTCTACGAACTCTGCGTTCAATAAGCCAGCAGCGAACCGCTATGGACCACCCGGGCATTCCCCCCGCATCACCGTCCCGCGACAAACCACGCATTCACAACTTCGCCGCCACCGCCGCAAGCTGATCGGTGCAGCGGCCCCAGCCTTCATGGAATCCCATCTTTTCGTGCGTCTCGCGGTCGGCGACCGTCCAGTGACGCACCCGCGCCGTGTACCGCGTCTTCCCGGCCTCGTCGTCGAACGTGAGGATCACCGTCATGAACGGCTTGGACGACGGTTCCCACGCGGCGGTGAACGCGTCGGTGAACACCAGCCGTTCGTTGGGAACCACTTCGAGATACACGCCGCGGTTGGGAAAATCGGTGCCGTCCGGGCCGCGCATCACCACAAGACTGGCACCGCCCGGCCGCACGTCGAGTTCCGCATGCGACGTCGTCCACGGCAGCGGCGCGAACCATTGCCTGAGCAATTCCGGATCGGTCCACGCGCGATAAATCCTGTCTCGCGGCGCATCGATAAGACGGGATAGCACGAGTTCGCGGTCTTCGATCGTTGCGATTCCGGCCTGTGGCGGCATTTGGATGTTCCTTGCTGTTTCGTGCTGTTGTGAAGCGCTGGTCAGGTGGCCCCTCCTCGTCGCCGCGAGGACCACGGCTCGATGCGCTGAATCGTGGGTGGATGCGGCATCCCCGCGCAAGCGGGCAGCCAAAGGACGCTGGACTATCCCCGGTGCCGACAAGGCGGCGCAAAAAATCTACTGCCGGCCGCCCACTTCGTCGATGTGGCGCAGCAGGTCCGCGGGATCGTCGTACACGCGATACGCGCCCGCACGCTCCAGTTCCTCCTGCCCGTAACCGCCGGACAGCACGCCGATCCCCAGCGCGCGCGCCCGGCGCGATGCGAGCATGTCCCAGATGCTGTCGCCGACGACCGAGGCATACGTGATGTCGCACCCCAGGCCCGCCGCCGCGGCAAGGAACAAGTCGGGGTTCGGCTTGGCATATCTCACCAGGTCGCGGGTGACGATCACGTCGCGATCGAAATCGACGCCCAGCGATTCCAGCGGGCCACGCGCCGTCTCCATCCGCCCGCTGGTCGCGATCGCCCACGGAATGCCTGAGTCGCTGAGGCAGGTCAGCAATTCGCGCGCGCCAGGCAGCGGCCGGACGTCGGCCGCGCGCCGCTTGTAGCTTTCGGCGTGCACCTTGCGCAGCCGGTCGGCACGGTCGGGATCGAGATCCACGCCGGTCTCGCGCAGCAGCATGTTGGTGAACAAGCCGCCGCTCATGCCGATGCGGCGATGGATGCGCCAGATCGACAGGTGGATCCCCTCCTGGTCCAGCGCCTCATGCCAGGCGAGCACGTGCTGATACACGCTGTCCACCAGCGTGCCGTCGAGATCGAACAGAAAGGCGGCCTTGGGCTGGTCCATGGCGGGGTCCTCCGCGCTGGGGTCCTGCGGTAGCTGGGGCGTGCGGGACGGCGGTCCAAGGCGCGCCGCGGCAAATTCACGCGGCGCGACAGGCGCGCTACACTGCCGCCCGCAAAGAACCAGGAGGAACGAGATGGCCGACTTCAACCCCGCCAGCACGGATGTGTTCGACATCATGGCCACCACCCGCTCCATGCGGCGGCTGAAGCCGGACCCCGTGCCTGATGAGCTGATCCGCAAGATCCTGGAAGCCGGCGCCGGCGCGGCCAATGGCGGCAACACGCAGAAATGGCGCTTCCTGGTGTTGAAGGATCCAGCGATCAAGCAGGCCGTCGCCGTCTGGTACAAGAAGGCGTTCGATGAGGTGGTGGGCCCGCGCTACGCGTCCAGCGCGCCGCCGCCCGGTGTCTCCGCCGATCGCTACAAGCGCCAGCACGGCGCGGTGGAATACCTGACGGAGCACTTCCATGAAGCGCCGGTGTGGATCGTTGCCTGCATGGAGGACGGACCGAATCCGGGTCGCAGCGCGGGCGCGTCGATCTATCCGGCGGTGCAGAACATGATCCTGGCGATCCGCGCGCTGGGCCTCGGCACCACGCTGACCACGCGGCATCTGCTGCACGAGAAGGAAGCGGAAGCCGCGCTGGGCCTGCCGCCGGGCGTGCACTCCTACGCCATCCTGCCGGTCGGCTATCCGATGGGTAAGTTCGGGCCGGTGGGGCGCGGACCGCTCGCCGAGATCGTGTTCCAGGACAAGTGGGGCACACCCTATTCGGCCGTGCAGGGCTAGGGGGTTAGACATGCCGCGAATCTCACCGGTTACCGGGAAGGCGGATGTCGCGCCGGAGTACCACGAGGTGGTGGACCAGGTGCTGGCGGTGTTCGGCAACGTGCGGGGGCCGTTCAGCGTGCTGCTGCACAGTCCGAAGCTGGCCGAGCGGCTGCTGAAGCTGGTCACCTTCAACCGCGATGAAAGCGTGGTGCCGGGGAACCTGCGCTCGCTCGCGATCCTCGCCACGGTGCGCGAGAAGGAGGCGGCGTATGTGTGGTCGGCGCAGGTTGGCGCCGCCCGCCGCGCCGGCGTGGCGGAGGCGACGATCGATCTGCTGCGCGCGAAGGGCGATCCGTCCGGGCTGCCGGCAGAACAACGCGACATCGTCAACTACACGCGGCAGCTTATGCGCACGAACCGCGTGGAGCCGGCGGTGTTCGACTCGTTGCGCGAGCGGTTCGGCGTGCAGTGGCTGGTGGAGCTGACGGCGGCGGCGAATTACTTCGCGTTCCTGTCGGGCATGGTGAACGCGTTCGAAGTGCCGGCGCCGGAGGGCGGGGACAAGCTGCCGGGGTAGGCATACGGAGGCCGGAGCGGCCCCCGCCCACCCACCCCCTGTCATTGCGAGGCCGCTTGGCCGAAGCAATCTCGTTCGTGACGAGCCGCCTGCGGCTCGTCACGAACGAGAT
>DASXFW010000338.1:0-35839 GCA_036489395.1 Acetobacteraceae bacterium
TCACATGCGAGGCCGGTGCGTGTGAGCACCCCACCCCCCAGCCCCCACCCACAAGGGGAGGGGGGGCCAATACCAATGCCAACGCCCGCGACGATGCGCGCCACCGGACTACTCCACCCGCGTGTGCCGCGCCCGGATGCCGCGTTCGATCGCGGCGGCGATCAGCGGATCGAGGTGCAGCTCGTCGCGGACGAACTCCAGCATGTCGATGGAGGCGGACTTGGCGCCGCGGTCGCCGGCCACGACCTCGCAGGCCAGGGCGTAGGCGGTCTCGTGCAGGCGTGGGGTCAGCGCGCCGCGGATCAGCCGGGCGGCGTGCTTCAGGCCGTCGTCCTCGTTCAGCAGAGCGGCGGCCGCGTCGGTGACCTGCTGGAACTGCTGGTTGGTGAAGTCGTGGAACGCGGGCAGCGTCTGTACCAGGCCGGACATGGTACCGATCTCACGGTCGGAGATGCCGCCGTCGGCAGCGGCGACCAGGACCATCGTCAGGACCAAGGCTTCGGGGGCATCCAGAACGTCGCGGGAGCGCATTTTTGCCTCTCGTGCGGGGGGCTGCGAACCTGAGCGAAGCGGCCGGGGATATCAAGCGGCGGGGGGCGTGACCCAAGCAGAGTTCAGAACGCTCGCGTCCGTTTCACCATTTCGGCAAGGCCGCGGATGGTCGGGCGCGCTTGACGCGGCAAGGCGGAGCACCCAGAAGGGAGGAAGATTGGAGGACACGGGTGGCGACCCTCAACATCAAAAATCTGCCCGATTCCCTGTACGACAAGCTGAAAGCGCGCGCGAAGCGTGAGCGCCGATCAGTGGCGCAGGAAGTAACGCGGCTGCTGTCGGCGGCAATGGACGCACCTGAGCCCCTGTCGATCATGGAGCTCCAGGGGCTCGGCCGGGAGGTCTGGCGCGATCGCGACGCTGCCGCGCATGTCGCCGCGGAGCGGAGATCGTGGGACTGATCGAGGACCTCGGACACGGCCGAATCGGCGTCGATACGGCGCCCTTCATCTATTTCATCGAGGAGGCGCCGGCCTACATGCCGGCACTCGTGCCGTTGTTCCGGGCAGCCGACCAGCAACATGTGGAGCTGGTCACTTCGGCCATGACGCTGCTGGAGGTGCTGGTCGTTCCGTACCGCGCCGGAAATCTCGCCCTGGCATCGCGTTACGAGGCGCTGCTGACGCGTAGCCGCGGGGTGCGGGTGATCGATCTCACGCACGACCTGCTGCGCCGGGCGGCACAATTGCGGGCAGCGACCGGGGTGGGAACGCCGGACGCGTTGCAAATGGCGGCCGCGCTTGGCGCGGGCTGCACCGCATTCGTCACCAACGACCGCCGCCTGCCGGACGTGCAAGGCCTGCGGATCGTGCAGCTTGGAACTTATGCCAGCCCGTCGAATTGCTGACGCTCGGCGGGTGCACGCAACAATGTCATTGCGAGTTGCCCACCGGCCGGCTGCCGACCCGCGACTGGATGAAACGGCGTCCGGCGGCCTGACGTAGGTTCCCCCCTCCCCTTGAGGGTGGGGGTGGGGGAGGGGTGCGTACATCCGCGGTCGGTGGATGTACGCACCCCTCCCCCAACCCCTCCCTCAAGGGGAGGGGGGAACCTTGCTTCTTGTTAGGCCGCTTGGCCGAAGCAATCTCCCGGGAGATTGCTTCGGCCAAGCGGCCTCGCAATGACAGGGTTGAAGCCGCGCGGCATGGGGTCAACGTTTGCCTGACGCCGCCCGCGCTGCGGCGGGTCAGGCGGCCGGCGGCGTGACCCAGGCAGAGTTCAGAAATTCCCGCGTCTGTTTCACCACTTCGGCAAGGCCGAGGCGGCGCACCTGCACGCCCGCGGGGAACGCCGAGAGCAGCCGGGTCGGCGTCTGCCGGTCCAGCAGCACGAACACGCCGCGGTCGGAGGCGCGGCGGATCAGGCGGCCGAACGCCTGGCGCAGGCGCAGCCGGGCGGTGCGGTCATCGTAGCCTTTCGGGTCGCCTTCGCTCAGGTGGACGCGGCGTTCGCGGTGGAGGATGTCGGGACGCGGCCAGGGCACGCGCTCGAACACCACCAGGCGCAGGGCGCGGCCGGGCACATCGACGCCGTCGCGCATCGCGTCGGTGCCCAGCAGGCAGGATTCTTCCTCGGTGCGGAAGATATCGACCAGGGTGGCGTTGCCCATCGCATCGACGTGCTGGGCGTACAGCGGGATGCCGGCCGCTTCCAGTTCCGGCGCGATGCGCTCGTGCACCGCCTGCAATCGGCGGATGGCGGTGAACAGGCCGAGCCCGCCGCCGTCCGAGGCCATGAACAACGCGCGATAGGCGGCGGCGAGCTGGTCGATATTCCCCGCCGCCACGTCGTGCACGATGAAGGCGCGGGTCTGCGCCGCGTAGTCGAACGGCGAGGCGACCGCGGCGCGGATCGCCGGTGATGGCAGGTGCGGCGCGCCGACCCGAGCCTCCGCCGCCTGCCAGGTGATTTCCGGATCGGTGCCGCTGGCGTCGCGCAGCGTGGCGGAGGTGACCAGCAGCCCGTGCGCCGGTGCCGCCAGCGTGGCGGCGAACGGCACCGTCGGGTCGAGCCAGTGGCGGTGCAGACCGACATCGTCGTCGCGCATGTGCTTGTCGAGGCGAAAGAACAGAATGTAGCCGGGGAGAGTGCCGGGGGTCGGCGGCGCCGCGGTGAGGTGACGCAGCATCGCCTGCCACGCCGACAGCGGGTTCAGCGCGCGGCGATGCAGGGAGCGGCCGGTTGCCTCGATGCGGTTGCGGGTGGCGGCGTCCATTTCCTCGGCCTCGGCGTCGAGGCGGGCCAGCAGGCGGTCGCGTAACGTGGCGAGTGGTTCGGCGATGCGGGACAGCGCGCGGGTCAGCAGCTCCGCGGCCTGGGCCAAGTCTTCCGGCACCGGGAACACATCGCACTCGGCACCCCAGACGATCTGCCGCGCCTGCTCGCCATCGTCGCCGCGGGTGCGGGCGAGGATCTGGCGGTGGACCAGGCGCAGGAACGTCTCGGTAGGGTTGGGGCGGCCGGCTTCGAGCTGGGCGAACTCCGGGCCGTCCCAGTCCAGCCGGCCGGCCCAACCGTATTCCGGCAGCGCGCGAGCGGCTTGCAGCGCGGCTTCCAGCGGGGTTTGCAGTTCGGCGCGGGCGGCGACGAGTTCCTCGATGCGGCGGGCGAGGCCGCGAGCGCGCGAACGGCCGCCTTCCGCCCCCAGCAGCCAGCGGCGGAGCTCCGCCGTCTCCATGCCGGAGAGGGTGGCGGAGAACGCCGCGTCGGCGGCGTCGAATACGTGGTGGCCTTCGTCGAACACGTAGCGGGTGGGGACGGTGTTGTCGTCCAGGCCGCCCCAGGCTGCCTGGGTCATCACCAGGGCGTGGTTGGCGACCACCAGCTCCGCGGTGCGGGCGCGGCGGATGGTGTGTTCCACGAAGCATTTCCGCCAGTGCGTGCAGGCGGCGTGGATGCACTCGCCGCGGCGGTCGGCGAGCGCGCTGATCGTGGCGGTGCCGAACAATTCGGCGAACCAGCCGGGCAGGTCGCCCCCCTGGATGTCGCCGTCGTCGGTCGCCAGCGCCCAGCGGGCGATCAGGCCGAGCGGGACGGTCTGCTGCTGCATGAAGCCTGACGTGGCGGCGGTGACGGCGTCCTCCAGGTTCAGCAGGCAGAGGTAGTTCTCCCGCCCCTTGCGCACCACGACGCGGCGGCGGCGCTGCAGCGGGTCGGGGAAGAGGCGGGCGAGTTCGGCGTCGATCTGGCGCTGGAGGTGGCGGGTGAAGGTGCTGACCCAGACCGCGCCGTGGTTCTTCTGCGCCCAGACGCTGGCCGGGGCGAGATATCCGAGCGTCTTGCCGGTGCCGGTGCCGGCTTCCGCCAGGACCATGTGCGGATCGCCGCGGGTCTCGCGGGGCGCGAACGCGGTCGCGGCCGCGCCGGCGTAGTCCGCCTGGCCGGGGCGTTGCTCCGCGTGCGGGCCGAGCATGCTGGCGAGGCGGGCGCGGGCCTCGGCTTCCGTCACCGGCAGGGTGGAGGGCGGCGGCAGGGGGGCGGCGTCCTCCCATTCCGGCAACTTGCGCCAGACTTTCAGGGCATCGGTGGAGGGGGGGGCGTCGGCGCGGTCGAGCGCGTTGGTGACGTAGGGCGCCCAGCCCCAGCCGGTGGCGCCCATGCGGGCGGCGAGGGACGCGGCATCCTTGTTGATGGCGAGGGTTCGGCCCTGGGAGAGGCGGTTGAGCAGGGTGGTGGCGAGGTCGGGGAGGTAGGCGGCCTCGGCTTCCAGGCCGGTGGGCGGCTGGTCCTGGTCCAGCGCGAGGGCGAGGCCGCGCGGCGTGGGCGCGGCGGTGCGGGCGGGGAGGACAAAGGCGAACAGCTCGAGCAGGTCGAAGGCGGGACCCTGCGGCGCGCCGAGGCGGCGGAAGGTGGCGGGGGCGTGCACCAGGATGGGCGGGGGGAGGGATTCGAGGCGGTAGCGGGCGTCCGCGGCGGACAGCAGCAGGAGCTCGCCGTCCGAGGTGAGGATGGCGGCGCGGCCATGCCCGGCGACGACGGCCGGGGCGTCGGGGAGCGCGATGCGGGCGGTCATTGGGAGGATGGGTAGGACGGGTGGGGGGCGGGAGGGAAGGGGGATGGGGGATGGGGGGTGGAGGAGGATCGCCTTATGCAGCAAATTGGCGGGTGCCGTCTTAATTTGCCGGTGACATCTCGCCTGCAATCATACATGTTTCGACTCAAACGTCGGGGGAGAGATGCAGCCGGTGCCTACTGGACCGTTCAATCGTTGGGAGTCCGATACGCAAACAAGGGAGATAGCCGCCTTACAAGAGGCTTCCGGCGAAGTGTGGGGTCGGACGCCCCGTGGCGGGCTTGAGCCTACCGTTCAGGCTTATATCGGACCGCTGAAAAATCGTCGTGGGATCGAGTTCACGACCGAAATCGCTCCACACCCAAATGCCTCACCGTTCGAGGCGCGGTGGTATCTAACCCGCACGCCCGGTGTGTTGCTCCGTCAAAAAGAGGGCGAGGACTTCGCGTGCATCCTGGCCATCATCAAAAACATGCAGCCGTGATCCCATGAGCGTTAGAGTTCTTAGATACGCACCTGAGTGCGATGTCATTCCACAGGCTATCATTTGGCGGCCGCTACGCTATTTCACGCTCGTTATTCGAGAAGACGAAGACGGGCTTGACAAATTCAAGGCTGCCAGCTTTGAGATCGGGAATGATATTCGATTCGACCTCCGAGTGTATCGTGGTCATCCCCAGCTTACTGTCACGCTTTATCTCGCAGAAGAAGAAGGCGATGAAAACCGCATCAATGATGTCATTGACGTGGTAATACAACAATTTCTTGTCCCGATGACGGCTATTGCTTGGCGCCGAGGCCAACGGTTTGAACTTGGTGAACCCCTTGAGCGGCCCAAAGACGACCGGCTCCATGAAAGCGAAGCCCGCGTCTTGGTACTAAAAATCGCTGCTCAGCAGCCAAGACGGGCCGCATCGACGCAATTTCTGAAGCGAGAGGTACCAAAATATATAGCACTTTCGCGTCTTGATCATGTGCAATCGAAGTCTCGGCCGAGAGAAGAACTCTGGCAACAGATTGTCGGCAACGTGATTTCGCACAAGGACGTACGGAGCGGGCCATTCGCCCTGGGCTATGCGGTGAAGACAGCCGATGGATTGGCCGTCACACGCAGAGGCATGGCTTATCTAAACAGCATTGGGTTCTCCGGTTCCTCTGGTTCGGGCCTTGGAGAGTAGCGGGCCTTATACCCAAGAGGCACCCATTTGAGTTCGGTTGTACCACTCTTCGCCTGTCTGTCCCACACGAACCACGCATAGGCCGTGGTGCCGCTCCCTTTTTGCACCGCGCCAGCGGGATAGAATGTGATGCGTTCGCTGAACACCCACACTCGCGTTGGGGGTGTTTTCGCAAAGATTGTGCGTTGACGATTAGCACCCTCGAGAAAGGCAAGTCGCAGAAGCAGAGCGAGCTTCTTCGTGGATTGAGCCAACCCAGCCTGTACGAAACCCTCCGCGGAATTGTAGGGGGGATTTGTTACGATGTTTTCCACTATTCGTGAACTTGTCAGGAAATCGATTCCGGACTGGCCATAGCCGCGATCGAACAGGTCGGTCGCGTCCACGAGGCACCCAGTGTCCCTGAGAACGCGGACCATTGCACCGTCGCCGCACGCAGGCTCCCAAATCCGACCATCGAAGGGCTCATTCCCGATCAGTGCATGGGTTGCCCATCCGGGAGTCGGGAAGAAATCCGGTCCCTCGAGATCCGCGAAGCGCCGGAGGGTTGGCTTGAAGCCGCCGTTGAGATTGTAGGTCGAATCCATTCGGAGATTCTAGTCGATGGAGGACAAAAAGGGAATCCCATCAAGATCATGACGAGCAGCGGACGATGGGGGCAAATTCGACGGGCAGCCGTCCAGCGGCTGGAGGTCTCCCGACTATGGCTGTCGGTGCCGGCAACGCTCCCATCACACGGTGGATCGGAGCGTCTATATGCCGGGATACCCGGAGAGAACCATGACAGGCGCCGTCCGCGAATCGGCGACCGAGTTCGGCCAGTAGGTCGGCCGCTATCAGGACCTGGCCCAGAGCCAGCGGTGATCGTCACCCGCAACGGCCGGGATAGAACAGCCGTCATCTCGGCCGAGGAATATCAGCGCCTGAAGCACCGCGCCCCTCAGGTGTACGCCGCCGGCGAACTGCCCGAAGAGATCGTCGAGCGTCGGGCTACCCACGTGCCAGTGGTTTCCTCCCCACACTCGGGCTTGCGTATGGTATGAACCTTTCATACCTACCGGATCAGAGACCCCCCGGAGCCCAATCCATGCCCGCTGTCGAAAAACGCACCATCAGCCTGCCCCCCGCCCAGGCCGCCTACATCGACTCGCTGGTCGAGACCGGCACCTACGCGTCCGCCAGCGAGGTGGTGCGCGCCGGCCTCCGTGCCCTGCAGGAACGCGACGCCGCGGTCGAGCGCTGGCTGCGAGACGAGGTCGCGCCAACCTACGACGCCATGCAGGCCGACCCGGGCCGCGGCCTCTCCGCCGACCAGGTCAGCGTCGCGCTTGCCGCGCATCACGCCGCGCGCGTGAGGCGGGCCGGTGGTCACCCATAAGGTCGTCTTTGCCCCTGGCCGCGCCTCCACCTATATTCCGCAATACCCGGAGCGAACCATGGCAGATGTCGTGCGCGTACCGGCGACCGAGTTCGGCAAGGAGGTCGGCCGCTATCAGGACCTGGCCCAGAGCCAGACAGTAATCGTCACCCGCAACGGCCGGGATCGAGCGGTCATGATCTCGGCCGAGGAATATCAGCGCCTGAAGCGCCGTGACCGCCAAGTATATGCCGATGGCGAACTGCCCGACGAGATCGTCGAGGCAGTCCGCCGCAGCGACATGGATTCCCGGCATCAGCATCTTGATGACCTGGTCAAAGATTGGGCTCCGTGAGACTGCCTTCCCCGGAATCCGGTCTCGTCATCCGTTATTCCTACTTATGGCTTCGCTAGCATCGCCAGGGGCGAGAGGAAGGCACCAAGGATCGGCCGTGCGCGATCGTTCTCGCCGTCGAGGACCGTCGCAGACCAACCCGGGTGCTCGTCGTCCCTGTGACGCACACGCTGCCCGAGAATCCGGAAACCACCCTGGAACTGCCGCCGGCGATCAAACGTCACCGCCTCCATCGCGCTCGTCCAGACGCGTCTGCGCCGCTTGCGCGAGGCGCTGCGGGAGAGCGAGGCGCGGCACTCGGAAAAGTCCGGCCTCCTCGATGTGACCCTGCAGAACATGGACCAGGGCATCATCAAGATGAATGCGAACCAGGTCGTCCAGGTCGTCAACCGCCGGATGGGCGAATTGTTCGATCTGCCGGACCAAGTCTCGTCCGGCCCCCATACGCAGCCCGAGATGCTGGAACGGCTGTGGGAGCGCGGCGATCTCGGCAAAGACGATCCCGATTTCGCCACCTGGTTCGATCGCTTCACGGCGGCGGGCGGCTACGGCGGGGACGGCATTCCCTACGAACTGGTCCGCCCCAACGGCAGATTCATCGAGGTGCGTGGCCGGGCATTGCCGGATGGCGGCGCCGTGCAAACCTTCACCGACATCACCGCGCGCAAACAGGCCGAGGCAACGCTGCGAGCCGCGCGCGACGAGGCGGACCGTTCGTCACGCGCAAAAGCCGACTTCCTGGCCATGATGAGTCACGAGATCCGTTCGCCGATGAGCGGATTGCTCGGCGTCATCGAGTTGTTGCGCGAGACACCGTTGGCGCCGGAACAACTCGGCATGATCGAACTGGTGCACGGGTCCGCCGCCTCGCTGCTGCGGGTGGTGAACGACATCCTCGACTTCTCGAAAATGGAAGCGGGCCGGCTCGCGGTGAACCGGGAACCTACGGATTTCCGTCAACTGATCGCCGTCATCATCGAGCCGACCGCGCTCTCCGCAACCAGAAAAGGGCTACTGTTCTCCAGCGATATCGCCTGCGATGTGCCAGTCTGGCTCATGCTCGATCCGCTGCGGCTGCGGCAAGTCCTGGTCAACTTACTGGGTAACGCGGTGAAGTTCACTGCCTCCGGCACAGTGGCCCTCGCCGTGACGCGTGCTGTAGAACCAACCGGCGAGGAAACTCTTTGTTTCGCGGTCAGCGATACCGGGATCGGCATGTCGCCGGAGCAAATCAGTCGATTGTTTGAACCGTTCAGCCAGGCGGACACATCGACGACGAAAGTGTTTGGCGGCACGGGCCTGGGGCTGACGATCTCGCGTCGGCTCGCTCGTCTGTTGGGCGGCGATGTCACCGTCGAGAGCCAACTCGGCCAGGGCAGCGTGTTCTTGTTGCGCATGCGGCTCCTGCATGCCGCTCCGGCCGCCGCGAGCGTGGCCGAAAAAGCCGCCATCGACGATTCCATCATCCTCGGTCCGAGACGCATTCTTGTCGCCGAGGATCAGGAGACGAACCGCTGGCTGATAGAACATCAACTCGAACGGCTCGGATGTTCGGTCACCGCTGTCGAGAACGGTCGCGATGCGCTCCATGCGCTGGATGCCGCCGATTACGACTTGCTGCTGACCGACTGCCACATGCCGGAGATCGACGGCCTCGAACTCGCTCGATTGATCCGCGCGGACGAAGCGAAGCGCGGGACATCGCAGATACCGATTCTCGGACTGACCGCCGACGTATCGACGGAAATGCAGACGCGCTGTCTCGCGGCCGGGATGAACGATGTCGTCAGCAAGCCGATCGACCTGCGGCGATTGCGAGCGGTTCTCGCGGCGCTGACGGATTCCCGGGACGCCGAGCGCGTTGCCGCCAACGTCTCCGATGCCACCGCGGTGTTCGATCCCGCCACCTGTCGCGAGCTGTTTGCTTCCGAGGCGGCCGAGGGACGCGAATGGCTTTCGGCGTATCTCGATTCGGCCGCCGAGTTGGTTTCCGGCGTCGAACGAAATGTCGCCAGCGGCGATCGGGACGCGCTGGCGGCAAATGCCCACAAGCTGGCGAGTGCGTCGCTGGCAGTAGGGGCAATGTGTCTCGGTTGGCTTGGACGCCGCCTGGAAGCAGCGGCACCGAAGGCGACAGCGGACGAGCTGCGCGAGATCGGCGGCGCGATCACCGCGGCATGGCGCGCCGCACAGCAGGCAATCGAAAGGTTCGTCTCGGATCCGGCGGCCCTGGCATGACCGGCCTTGACGCGATCAAGGTTCTCGTCGTGGATGACGAACCATTCACGCGCAAGACGATCAGGGCGGTACTTCGGACGGCCTTCGATGTGTCGAGAAGACCGAGGCACCTGATGACCTGCTGATGGCTTGACGGAACGGCGCGGCGGCCAATGGTTTACCATCTCGAACCACCGGCCCAGGCAACGACAATCCAACAAGGAGGAGCGTCACCATGACCATCAAGGTCGAGCGGTTTCAGCCCGAAGGCATGAATGTCCGCCTGTCCGCCGGGCAGCCATCGTATTCGCACGTCGTGACCGTCGGCGGCAGCGGCAAGCTCGTGTTCATCGCCGGGCAGCTTGCGCGCGACATTGACGGCAACTGCGTCGGCAAGGGCGACATGCGCGCGCAGATGGAGCAGACGTTCCAGAACCTGGACCGGTGTCTGAAGGCGGCGGGCGCGACGTGGGCCGACGTGGTGAAGATCAACACTTATGTCACCGACTTCGATGAGTTCCAGAAATGCGGCGACGTGCGCATGCGTTATTTCGGCGTGGCGACCCCGACCAGCACGACGGTCGGCGTGACGCGCCTCGCGGGTCCGGATTTCATGATCGAGATCGAGGCTATCGCCGTGGTCAACGAATAGGGGCGCGCGCACATGGCATTCGATGAAGCAGCGGCGATCGACAGCTTCTGGGCGGCACGGCAACGCGGCGAGTATTTCCCGCGCGAATGGTTCGACCGGTTGAGCCTTGACGAGGTGTATCGCATCCAGCTCGGCCTGATCGGCCGCCGCACCAACGCGGGAGAGCAGCAGATCGGCTGGAAGGTCGGACTGACCGCGAAGGCGATCCAGGAACAATTCGGCTTCCACGAACCGGTGTTCGGCTGCGTGCTGGAGACCACGCCGTCGGGCCACATCTTCGCCGCCGGATCGCTGATCCAGCCAGGCTTCGAGTGCGAGCTGTGCATGCGACTGGCGCACGATCTGCCGCCGGGTGCCGATCTGGCCGCGGCGCGCGCGGCGGTGGGCGAGGTCTATCCGGCGCTGGAGATCATCGAAACGCGCGGCCCGGCGACGCAGATTCCGCTGATGCTGGCCGACAACGCGCAGCAGAAGACCTGCGTGCTGGGCGCGCCGGTGGCGCTGCCGGAAGTGCTCGAGGCAATCCTCTGCACGGTGCGGATCAACGGCACGACGGCGGCGACGGGCACCGGCGACGCGGTGTTGGGTAACCCGCTCAATTCGCTGGTCTGGCTGGCGGGGAAGCTGCCGCAGTACGGGCGCTCGTTGCAGGCCGGAGATATCGTGATGACCGGCTCGTTCACCCGGCAGTTCCCGATCGCGTCGGGCGATCGGATACGAGTGGAGTTCTCCGGCGTGGGCGTGGTGGAGACGGGGATGGCGGGGTGAGGCCGGAATGTCATTGCGAGGCCGCTTGGCCGAAGCAATCCCCCCGGGAGATTGCTTCGGCCAAGCGGCCTCGCAATGACAGCAGGTCCGCCTAACCCGCTGCGCGGTACTGCGGCTCCGTACGAAACGCCGGCATCACTTCGCGCGCGAACCGACGCAGATTGTCGCGCGACGTGCCGCCGCCGTTCAGCAGGACGTACTCGACGCCCATATCCCGCAGCGTCTCCAGCTTGCGCGCGATCTCATCCGGGCTGCCGTACATCGCGCTCGCCTCGCTCGCCGCGCGGGTATCGGAGAACGCCATGATCGACGCGGTGTTGTTGCCGTCCGGACGCTGGCTGATCGCGGTCAGCCGGCGCTGCGCGACCAGCCGCCGCTCGATCGCCGCGTCCTTGTCGGCCTCGTCGCGCGTCACGTAGAACGCGCGTGCCACCGCGGCCATGGAAGGATCATAGGCGAAGCTGTTCTTCTCCATCTCCCCCTTGTACAAACCCACGCGTTCGGCCGCCGTCTCGATCGGGCAGAACTGATCGACCAGCAGGTTATGCCCGCGCGCCGCCACCCGCGCGATCGAGTGCGCGTGGCCGGCGCCCTGCCAGAACGGCGGGTGCGGCTTCTGGTTGGTCGGCGGCTCGACGACGATGTCGTCGAACGACCAGTACTTGCCCTGGAAGCTGAACCGTTCGTTCGAGGTCCAGGCCTTCGTGATGATGTCGATGGCTTCCTCGAAGCGCGGCTCGGCTTCGTCCATCGGGATACGGAAGCTGGCGAATTCGTTGTGGCGGTAGCCCTTGCCGATGCCGAAATCCAGCCGCCCGCCGGACAGCAGATCGATCGTTGCGGCTTGTTCCGCCAGCAGCACGGGATTGTGCCACGGCAGCACGATCACCGCGGTGCCCAGGCGCAGCGTCCGCGTGCGAGCGCCGATCCAGGTGAGCAAGTTCAACGTCGCCGACACCTGGCCGAATCCGGTGAAATGGTGCTCGACGATGAAGCTGCTGTGGAAACCCAGCGCCTCGGCCTCGATCAGGTATTCGATGTAGTCCTTGAAGCCGGCCGCGCTATCCACATCGGGGCTGCCGCCGCGGGCCGCGGTGGCGGCGCCGAAAAGCCCGAACTGCATCCGTCGTTCTCCCTTAAATTCGTCGCGGCTCCGGCGCCTGGACCGGACCGAAACTCCGCGTAGGATCATATCATAGCACATACCGCGTGGCCCGTCGCGTGGTTGCGCCAGAACTTGGGAGGCAGCATGCCACAACAGTCACGCCGGCGCGCGGCGCTGGTCACCGGCGCGTCGTATGGCATCGGCGCGGCGACCGCGATCGGATTGGCACAGGACGGGTTCGATGTCGCGGTCACCGATCTGACCACCGAGCCGCTGGCCCACACCATCGCCGCGATCGAGGAAGCCGGCAGCCGCGCGCTGCCGCTGGCGCTCGACCTCCGCGACCAGGCCAGCGTGGAGAAATCCATCGCCGACGCCGTGGCCGCGTTCGGCGGCCTCGATCTCCTGGTGAACAACGCCGGCGTGCCCTCGCCCGGCAAGCCGGCGATCGACATCAGCCGCGCCGATTGGGACAACAACATCGCCGTCAACCTCACCGGCACTTTCTTCATGAGCACGGCGTATGGCCGCTGGGCGATCGGTGCGGGTATGCAAGGTTGCATTATTAGTCTTGCTTCAACTCATGGTACTGTAGGTTATGCGGGAACCTCGCCTTATGGTATTTCCAAAGCCGGCATCAGCCACATGACACGCATCCTCGCCATCGAGTGGGCGCCGCACAAAATTCGCGTCAACGCGATCGCACCTGGTACCACAATGACGGAAAGCCGCAGGCCCATCCTGCAAGATCCCGAGCGTCACGCGCGGATGCTCACTCGAATACCGCTCGGCCGGTTCGGCGAGCCGGAGGAAATGGCAGCGGCCATCCGTTATCTGGCCAGTCCGCAGGCTTCCTACATTACCGGACAGATTCTGCTGCTCGATGGCGGGCTGACCGCCTACTGAGCGAACGGGTTCCGCGCACCGACAACAAGCTTTTGTGAAATGGCCGCCGCACGTGTGAGGCGGCGTTATCGCAACGTGATACAGCCCCGGACACTGCGGCCCGCGCTCGGCGGCGCCGATGGCGTATTTGACTTTTGTACGTCGCGCAGCGGTCTATCTTCAGCAAATACGCAAGAGTTGTCCCGCCTCGCCGGCCGATCCACCGCGTCCGGAGTTATAGGATCGTGAAAAACTCGCACGATCCGCGCTCGCAATCTCGTGTTTTATCTGCCTTTGCTCTCTCGAATTGCCTGGCACTGATGCTTCTTTCCCGCTTATTCCACGTCGATTTGATTACGTGTAAACTTGTAGTGTGGATTTCGTGCCCGTTATAGTTGTCGCAGGTTGTGAGGGGCAGCGGCGCAAGAACGCACTATTCATCCTGGGACCCGGCAATTCCCGCGACAGGAAAGTGCCTTAAGCCACGCCTATCGCAACCGTTGTGACGGAAGACACCGGGCGGGATGTCCAAACGGACAATCCTGGCCCGGATCGGAACGAGCGGGTTGGACATGTCCATGGAGGCGACGCGGCGGCGCGCACACCGCGCCATCCGCAACCAGATCGACCAGGCAAGCCTGACAGCCGAGCGCGAACGGCAGTTGCTCCGCACAGTACGCGCCAACGGCGACGAACTGACGTGCCAGACCGCGCTGACCGAATTGTGGGAGAGCCACAGCAAGCTCGTCATCGCCATCGCCAACCGCTATCGCCACACCGGCATCGATCTGCTCGATCTGGTCGGCGCCGGGCACCTCGGACTGCACGCGGCCATTGCACGCTTCGAACCGGAGCGCTTCGAAAGCCGCCTGTCCACCTATGCGATCGGCTGGATCCGCTGGTACGTCCAGGACTACATCCGACGCAATTCGGGCCCGGTGCGGCTGCCCGGCTCCACCGCGCATCGCCAGCTCGTGCAAATGAGCGGGCGGCTGTTCGCCGACGCGCGCAAAAGCTGCCAGCGCGAACGGGTCGAGGCCACGGAAAGCGAACTTTGCGCGCGCATTGGCCGGCGCATCGGACTGCCCGGCGACGAGGTCGCCCGCAGCATGCACCTGATCCAGGGCGGCACCATCAGCCTGCATGGATCAGCGCCGGACGACACCAGCGCGCCCCGGCTGGAGGATACGCTTGCCGACGACAGCGCTTCGCCGGAGGAAGCGGTGATCCTGCGGCTCGACCATGCCAAGGCGCGCAAACGGATCATGGCGCTGACACGGGACATCCTGGGGGAGCGCGAACGCGTGGTGTTCCTCGCGCGCTGCATGACCGGCGGCGACGAGATCGCGCATCTCGACTCGCTGGCCAAGGATTTCGGGGTGTCGCGTGAGCGTGTCTATCAGCTCGAAGCCAGCGCGAAGCGGAAGATCGCAACGGCGCTGGCGCAGGAAGGCTTCGGCGATTTCCTGCGCGACGGCCAGACCTTCCGCGCCCCCGCGGTGCGTGCGCGCCGCCGCCGCGTGCCCGCCATGCCGCTGCGCAAGGAAGAGCCGCGGGTACAGAGCGTAGCGCAGTCCTGAAGTGCGGGCTGCGATTCCAGATGTCGGAAAAGCCGCCTGGTATGATGCGCGCATCCGGTCATTGCGAGTTGGCCACCGGCTTGGCGGCTGACCCGCCCTTGATGAAACGGTCGGCGTCACCCCCACGTCATACCGACGAAGGTCGGAATCCACGACTTGCTGTCCTGGCCGCGGCAAAGGCGTGGATGCCGACCTTCGTCGGCATGACGCGGGGGGCGCCGAGCGAGCGCACCTCCCATCCGCCGCATGGAAGGCCCCTGTTTCTTGTTAGCGACGAAGCACTCGCGTTCGTGAAGAACCGCCGGCAGTTCGTCACGAACGAGACGGCTTCGGCCAAGCGGCCTAACAAGAAACCAAGGTTCCCCCCTCCCCTTGAGGGACGGGGCCAGCGGGAGGGGTCGATGCTTACGTTTCGACCCCTCCCCCTGGCCCACTCCCTCAAGGGGAGGGGGGAACTTACGTCAAGCCGCCGACGCCGTTTCATCCAGGGCAGGCCGGTGGTGAACTCCAATGACAGGGCTGCGAAGCCGCCTTACGCGCCGCCGATCGCGCAGTGTGCGCCGGCCTGACGCACCTGCTGGCAGAACCCTTCGGCCGCCGTGTCATCGGCGAACCCGCCAGTACGCACACGCCAGAACACCTGGCCGTTCAGGTCGATCCGGGTGAACACCGGCACGCGATTATTCAGCAGCGTCGGCATCAATTGTCGCAGGCGCCGCCAATCGGCGCGCGCGTCCGCCTCGGTCGGCACGGCAGCGAACTGCACCTGCACGTTCCGGGCGGCGCCCGGCATGGGCCGCGCCACGGCCATGGTCGTCTGGACGACAGGCTGCGCCGCAATGGGCTGCGCCTCGGGGGCCGGCGGCGCGGCGGTCAGCGGCACCGGGCCGCCCGAGCGCGCCGCCGCGAAAGCATCGAGCGCCCGATCGACGTCCTGCGGCGACATGTCCGGGCTCAGAATCTGCCGCGCCGCCTCGCGGTCGCCGGACATCGCCAGCACCGCCGCGAAATTCTGCCGCACTTTGGGCGACGCACCCGGTTCCTCCGCCAGTGGCCGGATCATCGCGACCGCATGTCCCGAATCGCCGGTCATCGCCAGTGACAGCGCCAGGTTCACTTGTGCCGAGTTAAGATCGGGGTTGACGCCCAACGCCTGGCGATACGCCTGCTGCGCGCCGATGTGGTTCCCCTGCAAATCCCGCGCGACACCGAGATCGTTCAACGCAGTGGTGTTGCGAGGGTCATCGTGCAGCGCCGCAAGGAACAGCGACTCGGATTGCGCGGGCGCACTGGCGAGACTGAGCCGCCCGAGCCCGATCCGTGCGCCGACGGACGCGGGATTCACGGCGAGCGCCTTGTTGTAGCTGACGGTCCCCTCGACCGGACGTCCGAGCGCCGTCAGTGCGTCGCCCTGCACCACCAGGGCGGCTTCGCTGTCCGGAAGCGTGGTCAGGATGCGATCGACCACCTGCAACGCGATCTGTGGCGAGCCGCCGTCCAGCGCAGCCTTCGCCACGTTCAGGCCGGGCGTGCCGAACGAAGACAACTCCGACGTCGCCCGGCCGGTGCACCCTGCCAGGAGGACTAACAGAACAATCGCCGAACGCCGCATCAGCGAATCGAGCTCAAGGATGGAAGGTTCGCATGACCTGGATGATGGCAGGACCGCCGGAAATCAGGAAGACGCATGGCAGAATAAAAACGATGGTCGGCAGGGTCAGCAGGACGGGCAGGCGGGCGGCACGTTCCTCGCAATTGATCATGGTCTCCTGCCGCATCTCGGAGGAGAGCACGCGCAGCGCGTCGGAAATCGGCGTGCCGTAGTGGATGGTCTGCACCAGCGTGGTCGCCAGCCGCTTGAACGTATCGAGGCCGGTGCGCTCGCCCAGGTTGGTGATGGCCATGCGAGCGTCCGCCAGGACCTGCAGCTCGTTCGCCGTCTGCTCGAACTCGATGGCGATCTCGCGGTAGGAATACTGCAGCTCGGCGCCGACCCGAATGATCGCGGGACCGAGGCCCAGGCCGGCCTGGGTGCAGATCACCATCATGTCGAGTGCGTCCGGCAGGCCTTGCCCCAGCTTCGCCAGGTAGCGCTTGCGTTGCTTGCCCACCACCCAATCCGGCGCCAGCAATCCCAGCACGCCCGCCACCGGCGGCAACAAGGTGTGCAGCATGTGCGGCATTGCCATGTCGTGGATCACCAGCCAGGTAATTGCCGGCAGTCCGGCGACGAGCATGATCTTGGCGCCGATGAACACGCCCACGCCCTGCGGGCCACGCAGGCCCGACGATGCCAGCGTATTCTGCAGTTCGGTCAGGGTGCGGGCGGACACCATGCCGGTACGCAGGATGATCTGTCCGACCGAGGCCATGAAGCGCATGACCGCGGCGCGGATGGCCTCGGGCTCGGCTTTTCGTTTCGCCGCCGGCGGCTGGCCATGGACCATCCGTACCCGCTGGGCGAAGCGGTCGTCCTGGCGCAGCTCGCGCATCAGCACGATGCCCGACAGCGCCATCAGCGGAAGGAAACAGATTCCCCCGGCAAGCAGGATCTCGGTGTTCATGGCAGGCTCTTTTTGATGATGACCTTGATCACGCCGAGACCCATCAGCAGCGACAGGACCGCCGCGCCGAACAGCGAATTGCCCGTCTTGTCGGTGAACAGCATGTCGATATAGGTGGGATTGACGACCCACAGCATGACGCCGGTCACCACCGGCAGCGCGGCCAGGATCATCACGCTGGCACGCGCTTCCGAGGTCAGCGCCTTGCCGCGGGCGATCAGGCCGACACGCTTGCGAATCACGTCCGCCAGGTTCTCCAGTGTGTCGCTAAGCGTGCCGCCGGTCTGGTTCTGCAACGACAGCGCAGTGGCAAAGAAGCGGTATTCCGGGATGCCGCCGCGCCGCGCCATCTCCTGCACGGCATCTTCCAGCGTGACGCCGATGGAGACCTGGCTGACCAGGTGCGCGAACTCGGGCCCGGTCGGCTCCTGCGACTCCCGCGACACGGCACGGATCGCTTCCATCACCGGAATGCCGACGCGCACCGAGCGTACGATCATCGCCAGCGCATCGGGGAACTGGTTCAGCAACAGCTTCTTGCGGCGATTGGCGGCCCAGCCGAACACCATGCGCGACAGGATCACCCAGACGACGGGAAGCGCCGGCAGCGCCAGCTCGCCAAGAAAATTGCCCGCCACCGACTCGAGGGCCTTTGCCGTGGCGAGCGTGAGCAGCAGGATGATCCACCAGCGCAGCGGATACTGGTCCAGCCGTTCGAGGTCGAGCTTGAACAGCGCGGCGACCATCGTCACGACAGAGCGTTCCTTCTGCGGCACCGCGCGGGTGAAGGCGGTCAGCTCGATCCGCTGCACGCGATGATGCGGCGACGTGATGGCGGACAGCCGCGCGTCGCGCTTGGTGCGCTGCTTGTGCGCGCGGGAGACCATCATCCCGCTCAGGCCCAGCCCGATCAGCGACAGGCAGGACATCGTCATCAGCAGGATTTGCAGACCCATGCTCATCAGGGTTGCTCCGAGTCGTCCAGTGCCGCCTTCCAGGCGCGATCGAGGCCGAAATAGGCGAGCCGGCGCAGGAACGACGGCGGCACGCGGCTGACCTTGTAACGGCCGAACAACTTCCCGTCGGGGCCTTCGCCCAGCACCTCGAACTGGAAGATATCGTTCATCGTGATGATGTCGCCTTCCATGCCGCAGACTTCCGTCACCTGCGTCACGCGGCGGCCGCCGTCGCGCTGGCGTTCCACCTGCACGATGATGTCGATGGCGCCGACGATCTGCGTGCGGATGGCTTTCGACGGCAGGCCCATGTTGCCCATCTGCACCATGTTCTCGATGCGGATCAGCGCGTCGCGCGTGGTGTTGGCGTGAATGGTGGACATGCTGCCGTCGTGCCCGGTGTTCATCGCCTGCAGCATGTCGAACGCTTCGCCGCCGCGCACCTCGCCGATAATGATGCGGTCGGGCCGCATACGCAGCGCGTTGCGCACCAGGTCGCGCTGGGTGATCTCGCCGCGCCCCTCCAGGCTGGATGGCCGCGTCTCCAGACGCACCACGTGCGGCTGCTGGAATTGCAGTTCCGCCGCGTCTTCCACCGTCACGACGCGTTCGCCCGGATCGATCAGCCGCGACATCGCGTTCATCATTGTGGTCTTGCCGGAGCCGGTGCCGCCAGAGATCACCACGTTCAGCCGCGCCTGCGACGCGACTTCCAGCACGCGCGCCACCGGCAGGGTCAGCGCCTTCCACTGCACCAGCCTGGCAAAGTCGATGCTCTTGCGGCCGAACTTGCGAATCGAGACATACGGGCCATCGAGCGCCAGCGGCGGGAACACGATGTTGACGCGCGATCCGTCGGCGAGGCGCGCATCGACCATGGGGCTGGATTCATCGACGCGGCGGCCGACCGCGGCGGCGATGCGCTGGGAAATGTTGCAAAGATGCTGCGTGTCGCGGAACCGCACGTTCGACAGCACGACCTTGCCGCCGCGCTCGATGAACGTCTTGTCCGGACCGTTGATCATGATGTCGCTGATCGTTTCGTCCTCGAGCAGCGGCTCCAGCGGACCCAACCCCAGGATGTCGTCCACCAACTCGCCGGCCAGCGCGCGCTGCTCGCGGCCGTTGAGTTGAATGCGGCGCTCGTTGGCGATTTCCGAGATCAGCCGCTCGATATCGAGGATCAGCCGGTCGGGCGGCATCGCCGCAACCGCCGCGGGCTCGAGCCGCGCCAGGCAGATGTTGCGCAGATCGGTGATCTCCGCTTCCGGCACGCTGGCGCCCTGCACCGGTTCCGGCTTCATCACCGGCGAGGCGGACTTGCGCGGTTCCGGTGGCAGCGCCGAATCGGAGCGGCGGCCAAAGGCAGGGAATGGAGCGTTCATGAGCGGCGTCGCAGGAAGTTCCAACGGCTTTTCTGCTGCCCGGCCTGCATGCTGTTGATCGCGTCGGGCGTGGAATCGAGCAGACCGACGAAGGCGACCTGCCTGGCCAGTTCAAGGATACCGCTGCGGAAGCCATTCGACGTGGAGATCACCGGCTCGCCCAGCGTGGCGGCATTGCCAACCTGCCGCGGCAGGTCGGGGATGGCGACATCGACCTTCATTTTAAGCGCGTCCTCCACCTGCCGGCGCGTCAATCCGCCGGGAATGCCGACGCGGTTCAGCACGACGATGGCGCGTTGCGACTGGTCCGGCCCATCGGGCAGCGCAAGCAGGCGCAGCGTGTCGCGCACCGCGGCGAGAGTCGGTTCCATCACCAGCACGCGCTGATCGACCAGATCGAGCAGATCCCGATACAGCGGCACCGGCGCGAACGGCACGTCGGCGACGATGAAATTGTAGCGGCGGCGCAGCGCATCCAGCAGCACCTGTCCGGCACCTGCGGCGGGATTGGGCTGGATCGCCAGCTTCTCCTCACCCGCGAGGACGTGCAGCCGATCGGCGGCGGGCTGCGCCGCGCGTTCGGCCAGCAGCGAGTCGATACGATCCGGCGTCTCCAGCGCCATGCGCAGACCGGCACCCGGCTGCACGTTCAGCAGGAAGGCGGCACTGCCGAGATGGATGTCGGGATCGAGCAACACGGTGTGGCGGCGCATGGTAACGCCGAAATTCCATGCCAGGTTCACCGCCAGCGTGGTGGCGCCGACTCCGCCGCGCACGCCGGTCACCGCGATCGCGCGTCCGCCCAGCGCGGCGGGACCTGCCGGCGTGCGGCCACGCAGATAGGTAGCGAAATGCCGTGCCACGGTATCGCGCGTCAGCGGCTTTGCCAGGTAATCCGCGGCGCCCATGCCGCGCGTGACTTCCCGATAGAAATCAACGTGATTCGTCTCGCCCACCACCAGCACGCAAACATCGGGTTCGACGACATGCGCCAGATCGCCCAGCGCGGTCAGCGGCTGGCTTTCGCCGCTGACATCGACCACCAGCACCTTCGGAGTGGCCTGCTTCTGCATCGCGGCAACCGCCGCACGCACGCCGCCGCGGCGGATGTCCAGCGCCTCCGTCGTGACGTCGCCAAGTCCGTCGCGCAGCGCTTCTTCCGAGCGTGCATCAGCGATGAAGCCGATCAACGACGGCCGATCATAACGAGCTGTTGCATCGGGCGCCGCCTGCGCACCGCCAGGCGTCATGGCTGGCAACGTTCCATCAGGCATCGCTAACTCCCCGGTGACCCTCCGCCGCCGGACGAGCCACCACCACTGCCGTTTCCGCTGCCCGAGCCGCTGCCCGAACTGCTGCTGCCGCCACCTTGCTCCATAAGAAGTTGCTTCGGCGTGTCGCTCCAGACGCGATCGACCGCCAATTGGGGGGTTTTCGTGCTTGTCGTCGCCGACCCGCGTCCGCTGAGCAGGTCCTGTGGATTGGCGACCATGGCCGCAATGTTGGCGGAGTTGGCCCCAGTGGCCTTCCAAACATCGTCACGCCCGTAGGGATCGAACGCGTCACAGCCGCTGACGCAGAGGATTCCTGCCAGAAGGCTCAGACCGAGCCCGATGTTGCGTACCATGGCTGCCTCACTGGACCATGAAGCCGGCGTCGCCGGGGATGCGCACCGGAACCGGCGGATGGTTCTGCCCCACCTGGCGCATGAACAACAGACGCTGGATGTCGGTTGGCGGGGTGTAGCCGTCGGTCGGCAGATGCAGCGCCGCCAGCGTGCTCACCGGCCGGACGATATACGGCGTAACGATGATCACCAGCTCGTCCTCGACGCGCTGGTAATTGTTGGAGCGGAAGAACGCGCCCAGCACGGGCACGTCCCCCAGTCCCGGCAGACCCTGGACGTTGTTGAGGTTGGTTTGCTCCAGCAGCCCCGCGAGCGCGAAGCTCTGGCCGCTGCCGAGCTCCACCGTGCTCTCGGCGCGCCGGACGGTCAGGCCGGGAACCTGGATGGTGGAATTGCCGATGGCGAGCTGGATGCCGTCGGCCTTGTCGAGCTGGCTGACTTCCGGCGCCACGTGAAGATTGATGCGGCCATCGCTCATGACGGTGGGCAGGAAGTTCAGAATGATGCCGTAATCCTTGAACGTGATCGTGATCTGGCCGTTCTGGTAGCCGACGGGGATCGGAAACTCGCCGCCGACCTGAAAACTTGCCGGCTGGCCGCTCATGACC
The DNA here is from genome assembly GCA_036489395.1 of Acetobacteraceae bacterium. GTDB lineage: Bacteria > Pseudomonadota > Alphaproteobacteria > Acetobacterales > Acetobacteraceae > JASHVB01. Next base: position 21,802 of record DASXFW010000338.1, read on the forward strand.
GTCAGGTTCGGTTCCGCGAGGACTTCGGCGAGATCGTCGTCGGCCAATGCATCGATCAGCGAGTTCGCGCTGAAGGCATTCGGCCCGCCGGGGGTGGTGATCGAGGCGCCGAAACCACCGGAACTGGTGCTCGCCGAGACGGAGGTCGGGGTGGCGAACGAGAAGCTCCAACTGCCGAGGGTGCCGAGCGCCTGCCAGTTGATTCCCAGATTGCGAATCACCGTGCGCGACATCTCGGCGATACGCACGTTCAGCGTCACCTGCGTGGGCGCGCCGATCGTCAGCTCGTCATCGACCGTGATCGCGGTGCCGCCGTAATCCTTGGCGATGGCGACTGCCTTGGCGGCCTCATCCGGGCTGCTCACCGTGCCGGTCAGCAACAGGCCCTTGTCCTGCGCCTCAACGAAGATGTGGGTGTTGGGCAGCAGGCGCTTGATCATGGACTGCGCCGCTTCGGCACCGAATTTTGCCGGTTCGACGGTGAGGTCGTACTGCGCGAGCAGGTGGCCCGTGGTGTCGGTCGCGGCCACCGTGGTCTGCCCGGCGGCAATCCCGAAGACGAACAGCGTGTTGGCGCTGGCCGGCCGGACCTCGGCGATCTTCGGGTTGGCGACGAAGACGTTCGCCGCCGGGGACGCCAGGGTCAGCACCTTGCCGGACCCGGTTTGCAGCACGACGGACATGTGCATGACGGCCGGCACCGATGCGGGCGCGGCAGGGCCAGCGGATGGCGGGGCGGCCGGCATGGCAACGGCCACGGGCGGCGAGGCGGTGGAATCATCTGCCGGCGGGGCGGCTGGCGGCTCTGCCGCCAGGGTGGGTAACGAAGCCAGGGAAATGCAGGAGAGGCAGGCTTGGCACAGCAACTTGCGCAAGCTTGGCATCAGTATTTGAACTCCTTCACATCCCCCGCGCCCTGGAAGACGCGGACGATGTTGTCCGTCGTGGCCGGCGGTGCGACAGCACCCAGCGCGGGCATCACGTCGGACGCCCACGTCATCTGAGGACTGCTGGGCTCCCCCCCTGCCACCTGCGACTTCTCGGCAGATCGCACGGATAGCGAAAGGCGCCCGAGCCGGATCGCCACCGAGATACGCTGCGCCTCCTGCTCCGTCACTTCCAAAGTGACCGTCTTCTGCGCGTTGTCGCTGTTCGTGGGCGCCGCGCCCTGGATGATCTGCTGGTCGATGGCGATGACCCGGGCGTTGGACAGCACCGTCTCCGCCGCGACTCGGCGGCCCAGCGGCAGGCTGGTGTCCTGGATCGACTGGGTGAGAATCAGGTCCACCCGGTCGCCGGGCCAGATCAGCCCGGCCGAGCCGGTGGTGTTGTCCACGGCGATGGTCACCGCGCGCATGCCCGGTTCCAGAACCGCGGCGAGGAAGCCGTGATCGCCCGGACGCATCAGGTCGCTGTCGCGCAGGATGTCGCCGACAGAGAGGCTGCGACGAACCATCGATCCCACCAGCGCGCTGCGGGCGTCGGCCGCGTCGTGCAGGCTGCCGGCGGCGGACGGATCGTTGATCGGCACCAGCTTGGTGCCGATGTCCTCGGGTTTCAGCAGCACGCCGGCATGTACGGCGCGTGCGGCGGTGAGCACGGCGACGGTGGTGGGCTTCACCACGACGGTTTTCGCCGAGGATGGCGGACGGGTGGAGATCCACGCGACCGTGCCGAAGCCGATCAGGCCCAGGGCCATCATGAAGAAGAAAGCGATGCGCAGGAGCATGGCGCCCTCCTAGAGAAGGATGAAGAGACCGCCGATTGCGATGGCACAGGCATAGGGCAGCGGTCCGCCCCGCCGGATGCGCCAGCATTCCGCGCGCAGTGCGCGGGCCAGCAATGTGCGCGGCCGGCTCAGCGCGCGGGTCGCCGGCACGAAACGCCGCGCCAGGAGGTAGAACACGGCAAGCACGCCACCGGACAGCGTGACCGCGACGATGAAGTTGAGAACGTCATGTGGTGGCATGACCAGCGCCGCGGCGCCGATCAGCTTGACGTCGCCGCCGCCCATCCAGCCGCGCCGCCAGGCGATGGCCGCCGCGACGAAAACCAGGAATCCGGCAAGCAGGCCGGTGGGAAGATTGCCCGCAAGGCCACGCAGCCCGATGCCGAGCAATGCAAGCACCACAGCCATCCAGTTCGGGACGGTGCGTGCCATGATGTCGTGGAGGGAGGCTGCCAGCAGAACGGCGATAGCCGCGACGGTCAGGCTCGATGCGAGCAGGGGTGACCAGGCAAGCATGGCAGGCCTCGCAGCAGCAGCATGCGGAAGACGCGACAAACCGACGCGGCGGCGCCAGGCGCCGCCGCCCCGGTTTGGTCGTGTGCGTCGATGGTCACGAAAGGCTTAGAGGGCGGCGCCGATGTTGCCGAACTCGTTCGACAGGTCAGTCGCCAGCACCTGGAAGCCGACCAGGATGGTGGCCACGATCACGCTGGCAATGAGGCCATATTCCAACGCCGTCACGGCACGGTTGTCGGTCTTCAGTTCCAGCCAGGTCTTGATGTATTCGATCATCGTTTGGATCCTCTTCTCCGTTTGCCCAGATCATGCTGCGTTCCGGCGGAGTGGTCTGAGACCCGACCTTTTGCCCAACGCACGCAGGATGGAGATTATCGGAAAGTTGGTATCAGGACGGTTTCGGTTTTGGGGCTGTTGAAAATGAATTTGAAAAAGGCGGCGGCGCCAAAAATACAAACGGCGTGGCAGCCGTCGGGCCGCCACGCCGCACCATTGTGCGCCTCGGCTGCTGTCGCGAAGTTACAGCGCCGCACCGATATTGCTGAACTCGTTCGACAGGTCGGTGGCCAGCACCTGGAAACCGACCAGGATGGTGGCCACGATCACGCTGGCGATCAGGCCATATTCCAGCGCCGTCACGGCGCGGCGATCGGTCTTCAGTTCGAACCAGGTCTTCAGGTATTCGATCATTGAGTTGTTCCTCTACTTCGTTGCCAGGATATGCTGCGAAGCGGCTTGGTGGTTCGGGGAACCAGCGTTGTCGCCGAGCGCACGCAGGAGTGAATATACAGATACCCGGTGACAGCGAGGTTTCATATCAAGCGTCGGAAAGTATGACCCATGTGTCATGGCCGGCGCAAGCCGGCCATCCACGGCTTTACCGGCGACACACTGTGTAGTCGTGGGTGCCCGGGCCAAGCCCGGGCATGACACAAGAGTCAGCGGCAACGACGCCTGGTATCACCGCCAGCAGCTTTGCGCATGGCAAAAATTTATTTTGCATGGCGCCTCAACGCCCGGGCGTGACGATGCGCGGAAGATTTGCCGTTGCAGGTTGTAGAACGATGGCGAGGGGAGCATCGCCGGGCGGCACCGGCGTCCACACCCGAACTCCGGCAATCACCGTGAATCCAGCGGGATTGGCTTCATCTGGGGCTTTGACGCCTGACCAAATGGCGAATACCCGGTGTTGATAGGGCTCCCCCAGCCCGGCGCTTGCGGAGTGGTAGGTTGCGACCGCCGCTTCCCATGTACCAAGCTGCGCATGCAGATCCGACAGGAAGCGCGCTGCATAGTCCGCGTTGGCGCGCGCGTCGAACGCCTGCGCCAGGCCCGCGAACGCCAGCGGGTGGTACTGCAGATTGATCTGAAAGCAGCCGACATCGACGTTGCGGTTGCCAGACGCCAACTCATTGCGCGCCGCGTCCAGCGCCGCCGCTTCGCTGTCGAACAACCGGCCCTGACCGTGAACATCGATGGCCCACGGCCAGGGAAGGCTCTCCCCACGCGCAACATCCCAGCGCCCGCTTTCGATCTTTCCGATCGCCAGCAACAGGCCAGGCGGCAGGCCGTAACGGAGCTCGGCGGCGCGGCCGGCGTCGTCGCAATCCGTTGGTGTGACGGGCAGCACCCGGGCCGCAGCAGCATGCCAGCCGGCAAAGAAAACTACAAATGATGCCAGATATCGAAAAGTTTGGCGCACGGCGGGCGCCGGCTCCCACCGTCATGGCCGGGCTTGACCCGGCCATCCGCGCACGATCGGCCGTGCGAAGATGGCCGGGTCAAGCCCGGCCATGACGTGTTGAGCATCGGCTGCGTATTGAGCATCGGCCGCGTATTGAGCATCGGCTGCGTATTGAGCATCGGCCGCGCGACCGTTCCGAAGCGTCAGCGTTTGCAATAGTTGGTGTGACGGACGACAAAATCCCCGCTTCGCCGACGATGAACTGCCGGCGAAGCGGGGAGTTGGGGAGGTCGAACGGGTGGAAAAAAATGCTGTCAGGCGGCCACCGCCACCTGCGGCGACCAGACCGCTTCCGTCGTGATCATCGGCGGCGTCGCATTCGGATCGCGCAGGATGTAGCCGCAGCCCCAGACCGTATCGATCAGCGTCGGCACGCCGGCGATCGCCAGCTTCTTGCGAAGGCGGCAGATGATGACGTCGATCGTCTTCATCTCCGGCTCGTCCATGCCGCAGTACAGGTGGTTGAGGAACGAGGTCTTGTTGAGGATGACGCCCTGCTTGAGGAACAGCAGCTCGAGCACGGCGAATTCGCGGCGGGAGATGTGAAGCTGCTGGCCGTGTACGCGCACTTCCCGACGGTCCAGGCTGAGCTCGACGGGGCCGAGGCGCAGCGTGGAGTTCGAATGGCCGGCGCTGCGCCGGACGATGGCACGGACGCGCGCCATCAATTCCTGCATGTCGCATGGCACGGTGATGAAGTCGTCGGCGCCCTGGTCCAGCGCCTTGGCCTTCTGCTGGCCGGTCGCGGTATCGGCGACCATCAGCACCGGCACCTTGAAGTCGGCGGCGCGCATCATGCGTACCACCTCATGGCCGGGCATATCGGACAGGTGCAAATCCATCAGCACCAGATCATATTCATAGAGACGCAGGAAGTCGAACGCGTCACGCCCCGATTCGGCTTGCTCGCACCGCACGCCCTGCTGCAGCAGCGCGGCGATGTCATTGCTTCCCCGGCAGCATGCCGTCTTGCCGACCCGCAATACCAACATGGTTCTCTCCTCTGCCCGATCCGTTGTTATGCGTGATTATTCGTGAAAAGGACGTTGCAGGTAAATTCCGCCAGACGGCCGAAGTGCGCTGCGCCGGACGGCCTAAACCTTCGCCCAAGGACCTATATCGTTCGGACTAGGCACCCCGGCTGATCGGAAAAATTCACGATCTGCTCTATATATTTTGCCCGAATGGAGCGGCGGGCGGAATGGTCCAGGACACGCAGCAAAACGGCAGGCTCGGCGGGCGGCAAGCGGCCTTGTGCGCGGCTTTGCCGGTCGCCATCGACCTGATATTCGGGGCACGCCAGACACCAGCGGTGCTCGCCGGCGGCCTGGTCAAGGCGGACAGCTATATGGGGCTGGTCCGGCTGCGTGAAACCATTCAGTCGCACCATCCAACGTCAATCATCTTACGCGACAGTTCCGGACAGGGCACTTTGTTGCACTGGTCGCACCTGCTCGACAGCCTGGTCTGTGCGCTGGCGACTCCTTTCGAAATGTTCCTGCCGCTGCCGGCTGCGCTGCATGCCGCCGCGGCGCTCGCCGGGCCGATCTTCATGGCTGGACTCGGCGTCGCGATCGCCTGGGCCGTCGCACCGTTCGCCGAGCGCCGCCTGCTGTGGTTCGGTCCGCTGCTGGCGGGACTGTCGCCGGCGATCGTGGCTTACGGCTTCTTCGGCGACCTGGATCATCACGTGCCGGTCGTGCTGGCCGCAGTGATGGCCGGCGGCTGGGCCGCGCGCATCATAACAGGCAAAGCACCGCCCCACGCCGGGTGGACATTGGCAACCTGGGCCGCGACGGGCATCTGGCTGACACCCGAGTCGATGCCGCTGCTGCTGCTTTCGTTTGGCGCGCTGTGGCTGGCCTGGGTCGGCAACCCGGCCCGCACGGACATTGCCGCCGCGATCCGTGCCACGGGTGCGGGGTTCCTGCTCGTGCTGTTGGCCGCGTTCGTGGTCGATCCACCACCGGAAGGCTTGCTCTCCGTCGAGATCGACCGGCTGTCGATCCTGTTCGTCGGCCTTGCATTGGCGATCGCCTGCGTGTCCGCCGGCACCGTGCTGATCGACCGCGCGACGCAGACATTGCGCCTGCGCCTGGCCACGCGCATCGCCGCGGCGGCGCTGCTGGGCCTGTGCTGTGCCGCGGTTTGGATCGCGATATTCCCCACGGTACTGCACGGCACCGACAACATGATCAGCAACGCCGATTGGCGCCGCATGTGCGGCATCATCGCGGAGATGCAGCCGCTGACCACCACGAGCGGGCTGGTCGGCTGCCTGCTGACCGGCGCGCTCGTCGCGATGCTGCTGATGTGGCTCGCGATCCGCCACCGATCGCTGCCGCTCGGCTACTTCGCCGTGTGCACCTGCGGACTTCTGGTGTTCGGCCAGCAGCATATGCGGTTCGCGGCGTACCCGGAGGCGGTCGCTTCAGTGATGCTGCCCGTCGCGATCGGACTGGCCGGACGTTATTTCGCCGCCGCAGGCGACGCCTTGGCCGCCGTCACACGGGTAGCGGTGATCGCGTCGTTCATCCTGGTGCCCTATGGCAGCGGCCTGCCTGCCGCGGTCGGCGAAGCGCAGGCGTCCGAAGCCGCCGGCGGCCCGAGCTGCTCGGTCAGCGGCCTGGCGCCGATGCTGGCACCCTACGCCGGCCAGGTGCTGCTTGCCGATGTGAACGACACGCCGGAGCTGCTCTATCGCACCCATGTGTTGACGGTCGGGTCGCTGTACCATCGCGGCATGGCCGGCTTCCTGCGCCTGCGCGCAGCGTGGCGCAGCGGACCGTCAGAGATTGTGCCTCCGGCGGTGAGCGCGACCGGCGCATCGCTGGTGTTGTTCTGTCCTTCGTCCGAACGCCCCCTGCTGGTCGGCGACCTGCCGCGCGACACGCTGCTGGATCGCTTGAACCAGGGGGAAGTGCCGCCGTGGCTGCGACTGGTCGCGACGGATCCCGCCTCCGGCAATCTCCTCTATCGGGTCGTACCATGATGAAACTGGCACGCTTCCTACGGCGGCGCGGCCGTGCCGTGGCCGCAGTGGAATTCGCCATCACCGCGCCCGTGTTGCTGGCCTTCCTGGGCGGCGTGGTGGATTTCGGCCTCGCCTATTACGACCAAAGCCGTGTCGGTGCCGGCGTCGGCGCCGGGGCGGAATATGCCTTGCTGAACTATTCGACGGTGCTTGCGAGCCCTGCCACGGCGCAGAGCACGACCATACCGGACCTGGTCGAAAGCGCGTCCGGATTGACCGGCATGACCGTCACGGTAACCGGGCTCAGCCCCACTGTGTGCTATTGCGTATCGAGCGGCCCGCCGCCCTCCGTGACGGCACAGGCAAGTTGTACCGCCACCTGCAGCAACGGCGCGCCGGCAGGCTATTACGCCTTCATCACCGGCAGCTACACCTACCACGCGATGCTGCCGGGCTACAGCCATCTGGTGAACCCGACGATTACCGAAACAGCAACGGTGCAGATCAAATGATGCGACGCCTGATCGCCTGGCTGCGACGCAGAGATCGCGGCGTGAGCACCATCGAAATGGCGCTTCTGCTGCCCGGCGTGCTGTTGCCGCTCACGTTCGCCATTATCGGTGCGGGCATGATCATGTGGACGCAGGGATCGCTGCAATCCACCGCGGATCTCGCGGCGCGTTGCGGCGCAATCGACTCGCCGAGTTGCAGCGGCGGCGCGAGCGGGGTGGAAACCTATGCGGTGGACACCGCCGACAACTGGATCATGTCCGGCATCATCAACACGGGCGACGTGCTGGTGAACGCGGCCGCGACCGACTGCACGGCGCTGAGCAGCAACGTGGAGATCGTCGAGATCAAGACCTCGTATTTCACGACGCAGGTTTTCCCGTTTTTGCAGGGGAAGTTCAGCAAGTCGATCGAGGTTTGCGCTTACTACCCGAAGTGCCCGACCTGCTGAAGCGTCCTGCTGTCATTGCGTGTTCTGGTCATCCCCTTGTCGGATCCGCGCGCTCTTGCGTGCATCGGCCGCGGTCTCGCCGCCACCCGGCAGCGCTCCATCAAAGCCGCACCAGCCGAGCCGCAAAGAACCCATCCATCCCGCCATGTTCTACCCAGAGGCCGGGGTGGGTGCGCAGGAACCCCTCCGCGGTCCGTGCCTGTGGCAGCGCCGCCAGCTCCGCCGCCGTGAACGGCTCGGTCCGCCACAGCCCGCCGGCGACCGCAGCCGCGACCCGCGCCATCCCCTCCTCCGGCTGCAAGGAACACACCGCATAGACCAGCCGGCCGCCCGGCCGCACCAGCCGCGCCGCGGCGGCCAGCAGCCGGTCCTGCGCCTCGACCAGCGTGCGGATGTCCTGCGGCCGTTTCAGCCGCAGCACATCAGGATGCCGCCGGATCGTGCCCGTCGCGCTGCACGGGGCATCCAGCAGCACCGCATCGAACGCCGCCCCGGGCGTCCATGCCGCCGCATCCGCCTGCACCAGCGTCGCATCCAGCCGCCACCGCCGCAGGTTGTCCGACAGCCGCCGCAGCCGCGCCGGATCGCGCTCCACCGCGGTCACGACCGCGCCGGCGGCTGCAAGCTGCCCGGTTTTCCCCCCGGGCGCGGCGCATAGATCGGCGACCGTCTCGCCCGGCCGCGCCGCCAGCAGCATCGCGGGCAACGCCGCCGCCGCGTCCTGCACCCACATCCTTCCGCTCTCCCAGTCGGGAATGCCCTCCGGATGCGTCCCTGGCGGAAACCGCACCGAGCCGGTGGGCAGCACCTCGCCTCCGGGCGGCGGCGGCGTGCCGGGAAGCAGCGTCAGGTCCAGCGGTGCCGGGGACTGATGCGCCGTGGCGATAGTCCGTGCGTCGGCCCCCCAGGACGTCCACATCCACGCCGGCGTATCCAGTCGGGGCCCATCCAGTTCCGCCAGCGCGGCCTGGCCACTCGCCGAGACCCGCCGCAGCACCGCGTTCACCAGGCCGGCGAACGGCGCCAGCCCCCGCGCCCGGACCAGCGCAACGGCGGTGGCAACGGCAGCGTGCGGCGGCGTTTCCAGCAGCAGCAGTCCCGCCGCGCCGAGCCGCAGCACGTGCCGCACCGGATCGGGCGGCGCCTTGCGCAGATAGGGTTCCAGCGCCGCGTCCAGCGTGCCCAGCCGGCGCAGCACGGCAGCGGTCAACCGGTGCGCCGCGGCACGGTCGCGTGGCGCAAGATCGTCGGGCAGGCTGTCGAGCGCGTCCTCAAGCGGGCGCCGGCGATCCAGCACGGCGGTCAGCAGGTCGAAGGCGGCCTCGCGGGTCGGGTCGGGCATGGCGGGCAGACTACCCTCTCAGGCCCGCGGCGGCACGGCCCGCCGGCCGGGCACTTCACGCACAGTTGCGGTGCGGCAACGGCGCGTTCGCGAATAAGTACCATTACGGATGGAGCGCTTGCCTCCCCGCGTTTAAAAATCTCGATCGCCGGTGACACAAGCATCATGAACGATTTCGCCCCACAGAACCGACACAGCGATACTGAGCCGCCCGAATGCGCCGGGGGGACGCAGGCGCCGCAATCCGGCTGGTACGATCAGCTCAACGTGTTCGGTCGAGCGATCGGGCATCGGATCGCGGTGCAGCAGGGCGAGAGGCTACCGGACCTGCCGCGCGGGTTCGCCTGGCGGCTGGTTCCGGAAACCAAGGGCGCCTGACCCGACGCGCGAATCCTACCCCGCGCTCAGCATCCGTCCCAGCGGTTGTCCACCGAAGATGTGCGCGTGCAGGTGGGGGACTTCCTGGCCGCTGTGCTCACCCATGTTGAACAGCAGCCGATAGCCGGAGGCCTCCAGGCCGAGATCCTTGGCGATGCGGCCAATGGCGCGCATGAAGCCGGCGATTTCCTCGGCCGGGGCGGTCGCGGTGAAATCGGCGAAGGACACGTACGGGCCCTTCGGGATCACCAGGACATGCACCGGCGCCTGCGGGTTGATGTCGTGGAACGCCAGCGCCCACTCGTCCTCATAGACCTTTTTCGATGGGATCTCTCCGCGCAGGATGCGGGCGAAGATGTTGGCATCGTCATAGGGCGGCAGCCCGCTTACGGCCATGGTGGGTCTCCCTGGTACTGCGCTCGGATGCGCGCTCAGGGGATTTTCGTCGTCTCCAGGCCGAAGGCAACCGGCAGGCCCATCGCGCGGGCGGCTTTTTCCGCGATGCCGCTGATGCCCTCGCGGCGCTTGAGCTCCGCCCAGACTTCGTCCGGCTTCACGTCGAGCGAGACCCACAGCACGATCAGGTGGTAGAGCACGTCGGCGCTTTCACCGATCAGCGCGTCGCGGTTGCCGGCGACCGCTTCGATCAGGCACTCGACGGCTTCCTCGCCGAATTTCTGCGCCACCTTGGCGGTGCCGCGCCCCAGCAGGCGCGCCGAGTGGCTGACCGCGGGATCGGCGGTGCGCCGGCTCATCACGACGGACCACAGCCGGTCGAGCACCGCGGCGGCGGGACCCAGCGCCAAAGGCGGCGGCGGACGCCGCACCTCGGCGGGCGCGGCGACGACCGGCTTGCCGGGCTTGCGCCGCCTGGTCTGCTTCAGCGCCTTGGTCGCCCGCGCGATCAGCGGGTCCTTGCGACGAGGCCGCTTCTTCTTCGTCGTCTTGGGCATCGCCGGCTTACGCCGCCATCCGCGGCAGGCGCACCGGCAGGCCGGCGGCGGCCAGCGCTTCCTTCACTTGCGCCACGGTGAAGGTGCCGAAATGGAACACGCTCGCGGCCAGCAGGCCAGTGGCGCCGGCCTGCGCGCCCTCCACGAAGTGCTGCAGCGTGCCGACGCCGCCCGACGCGATCACCGGCACGCGCACCGCGCCGCACACCGCACGCAGCAGGTCGAGATCGAAGCCGCGCCCGGTGCCGTCGCGGTCCATGCTGGTCAGCAGGATCTCGCCGGCGCCGAGCGACACGACGCGCCGGCACCATTCGACGGCGTCGATGCCGGTGGGGTTGCGGCCGCCGTGGGTGAACACTTCCCACGCGCCCGGGCCGGACTGCTTTGCGTCCACCGCGACGACGACGCACTGGCTGCCGAACTTGGTCGCCGCCTCGCGCACCAGGTCCGGCCGCGCCACGGCGGCGGAGTTGATGCTGCACTTGTCGGTGCCGGCGAGCAGCAGACGGCGCATGTCCTCGATGGAGCGGATGCCGCCGCCGACGGTGAGCGGCAGGAAGACCCGCGCGGCAGTGCGGGAAACGACATCCAGGATGGTGTCGCGGTTCTCGTGGCTGGCGGTGATGTCGAGGAAGGTGAGTTCGTCGGCGCCGGCGGCGTCATACACCGCGGCTTGCTCCACCGGATCGCCGGCGTCGCGCAGGGCGACGAAGTTCACGCCCTTGACGACGCGGCCATCTTTCACGTCCAGGCAGGGAATCACGCGCAGCTTCAACATCGTGCTCTCGCTTAGACTCGCGGCGGGGTGGGGTTGCAAGCGGTTATCCGCGCACCGTGTTGCGCACAGCGGATGCGAACCGGACCATTGGCCCAGATGTCTGGATATGGGGATCGAGTCAGGCGGCGACGAGGGCCAGTGCCGCAGTGGGATCCACCCGGCCGTCATACAGCGCTCGGCCGATGATCACGCCCTCGATTCCCGTGCCGGCCGCCGAGTCGCGCAGCGCCTTGATGTCGTGCAGGCCGCCGACGCCGCCCGACGCGATCACCGGCGTCGTCACCTTGCGCGCCAACTCCACCGTTTGTTCGATGTTGAGGCCGGTCAGCATGCCGTCGCGGGCGATGTCGGTGTAGATGATCGCGGCAACGCCGGCGTCTTCGAAGCGCGCTGCGAGTTCAGGCGCGGTGAGCGACGATGTTTCCGCCCAGCCCTCTATCGCCACGCGGCCGTCGCGCGCGTCGATGCCGACGGCGATGCGGCCGGGGAAAGCGCGGCATGCTTCGATCACCAGCGCCGGGTTACGCGCGGCGGCGCTGCCCAGGATGACGCGGCTGATGCCGGCCGCGAGCCAGGCCTCGATGCCCGCCCTGTCGCGGATGCCGCCGCCAAGCTGCACTGGGATGCCGACCGCGTTGAGGATCGCGGTGACCGCATCGGCATTGACCGGCCGGCCGGCGAAGGCGCCGTTCAGATCGACCACGTGCAGCCAGGCGAACCCCGCATCCTGCCAGGTGCGCGCCTGGGCGGCGGGGTCATCGGCATAGACGGTCGCCTCGTCCATGGCGCCGCGGCGCAGGCGGACGCACTGGCCGTCCTTCAGGTCGATCGCGGGGTAGAGGGTCAGGGGCATCGGGCACGCTCAGGGGGCGAGGGGGCGTAAGGACTCTCCCCTCCCCTTGCGGGAGGGGTTGGGGGAGGGGTGCACACCCCGAAGTCGTCGGATGGGTCGCACCCCTCCCCCCAGCCCCCTCCCTCAAGGGGAGGGGGAGAATTCTAACTCTTACCCACCCCTCTGCTTCACTGCCCGCGCCGCGGGCGCAGGCGTTTGCAGTAGAAGAAGCCGCACACGACCTTGCCGCGCACCAGCGCGTAGTCGGGGTGCACGCCCCAGCGTTCGTAGCCGAGCGACTCGTACAGGTGGATCGCCGCCGCCTGCGTCTCGCGCACGTCCAGGTTCAGCACGTGGTAGCCGAGCTCGCGCGCGCGTTCCTCCACCGTGTGGGTCAGCAAGGTCGCCAGGCCGTGGCCGCGGGCGTAGGGCGCGATGTAGGAATGCATCAGGTTGGCTGCGAACGCCTGCGCCTCGTTGTTGCGGGGCGGGCGCACCAGATGCGCCGAGCCGACGATCGTGCCGTTCAGCCGGCCGACAAAGAGGTCTCGCTCCGGCACCAGCAGCACGCCGCGGAAATACGATTCGAGCGCGCGGCGGCCGGGCGGGTTCACCCAGCCGAAACCGCCGCCGTCGATGATCGCCGCATGCGTCGCCTCGCACAGCGCGTGCAGGTCGTCGTCGATGAACTCGGTCACATGCTCTACGAAGAGCTCGGGCGCCGGTTCTTCGCTGAAGGCGGTGCTGCCGGACATCAGGGCGTCCAGCGCAGGAAATTCGTCAGGATGCGTATGCCGACCTCCTGGCTCTTTTCGACGTGGAACTGCGTGCCGGCGCGATTGCCGGACGCCACCATGGCCACGACCGGGCCGCCGTAGTCCGTGTGCGCGATCGCCTCGTTCGGGTCACCCCCGACCAGGGCGTAGCTGTGCACGAAATACGCGTGGTCCCCGGGCCGCAGCCCGTCGAGCAATTGGTGCGAGCCCGGAGAGAAGTCCAGCCCATTCCATCCCATCTGCGGCAGGCGCAGGCCGGGTGCGGGCAATTCCGCGATATCGCCGGCGATCCAGCCGAAGCCAGGGGTGACCGCGTGCTCCAGCCCGCGCTGCGCCATGAGCTGCATGCCGACGCAGATGCCGAGGAACGGCGTGCCGCGGCTGACCGCGGTCTCGATCGCGTCGCGCATGCCATCGACGGCGGCCAGGCCGCGCGCGCAGTCGGCGAAGGCGCCCTGGCCGGGCAGCACGATGCGGTCGGCGCGGGCGACGTAGTCGGCGTCGGCGGTCACGGTCACTTCGGCCGGCAGCGCCGCGTGTTCTGCCGCCAGAGCCAGCGCGCGCGAGGCGGATGCCAGGTTGCCGCTGCCGTAATCGACCACCGCGACCTTCATCGGGCAGAACCCGGAGGCAGGAAGCTGCCCGTCAGGTCGGGCCGGCGCGACAGCAGCACGCCGAGCGCCTCGGGCTCCGAGCGTGCCACGACGACCTGGGCGAGCGTGAAGCCGCGGTGCTGCATCGACCAGCGGCGCAGGTCCTGCCCGGAGAGGCCGAGCACGATGGCAAGGGCGAGCAGGAGGAGACCGCGGTCGGGAGCGGAGACGAGCGCGAGGATCAGGATGAAGGCGGCAAGTGCAAGCGCCGCCGGTACCCAGGCGCGGTGGGCGGCAAGCCAGATCGGCCCGAAGCAGAACGCACCCCAGGAGAAGCCCTCGCGGACGAGGGCGGGGGGGTGCCCCGAACGGATATGGGCGGTCCAGAAGGTCATCGGCCGCCACCGCTATAACCCCCCTCCCCTTGAGGGAGGGGGATGGGCGGAGGGGTCCGTACAGCCG
>DASXFW010000350.1:0-10531 GCA_036489395.1 Acetobacteraceae bacterium
GTCGAGGCGTGCAAATCGACCCCTCCCCCAGCGATGGCTCAGCCACTCGCAGCAGAGGCTCAAGGGGTCGAAGCGTACCAATCGACCCCTCCCCCAACCCCTCCCTCAAGGGGAGGGGGGACTTACGCTCCGGGCGACGCCGTTGCATCCGGGGCGGGTGGCCAACTCGCAACCACGGAAGGTCCCACCATCCTCGTCCTTGGCCTTTTCTGCATCCTCCTTGCCGTCGCCGCGCTGGGCTTCCTGCGCACCGACCCGATCGCCGGCCGCGTCAACACGTGCTTCCTTTTGCTGCTCGTTTGGTCCAGCGACATCGGCGCCTATCTGACCGGCCGCGCGGTCGGCGGGCCGAAGCTCGCGCCGCACATATCGCCGGGTAAGACGGTCGCCGGCGCCGTGGGCGGACTGGCCGCGGCCATCATCGCCGGAATCGCCGTTGCCCTGGCGGTTTCACGCCCCACATCCTTGACGCACGCCGCGGCTGCCGCCGCCGTGCTCGGCGTGGTTGCCCAGGCGGGCGACCTGTTGGAAAGCCATGTGAAGCGCCGCTTTGGAGCGAAGGATTCGGGCTGGCTGATCCCGGGCCATGGCGGCCTGCTGGACCGGCTGGATGCGCTGCTGGCCGCCGCCCTCGTCGCGGCTTTGCTGGCGCTTGCCCAGGGACGTGGAGTAGTTTTGTGGGGATGACCGCACACGCGCCGCGCACCGTGACCGTCCTGGGCAGCACCGGCAGCGTCGGTACCCAGACTGTCGATCTGCTGACCGGTGCGCCGGAGCGTTTCCGTGTCCGCGCCATTGTCGGCGGACGCAACGTGAAGCTGCTGGCGGAGCAAGCCGTCGCGCTGGGCGTGGAACTGGCGGTGATCGCCGACGCCTCGCTGTATGGCGCGCTGCGTGCTGCGCTGGCCGGCACCAATGTGCACGTGGCCGCGGGCGGCCAGGCCGTGATCGACGCGGCGGCGCTCGACGCGGATTGGACCATGGCGGCGATCACCGGCGCCGCCGGGCTGGCGCCGACGCTGGCGGCGGTCCGTCGCGGCAAGTGCGTGGCGCTCGCCAACAAGGAGGCGCTGGTCTGCGCCGGCGAGGTCATGCTGCGCGCTGTGGCCGAAGCCGGCGCCACGCTGCTGCCCTGCGATTCCGAACACAACGCGATCTTCCAGTCGATGGCCGACGGCAACCGCGGTGCAATCGAGAAGATCATCCTCACGGCGTCCGGCGGTCCGTTCCGCACCGCCAGCCTGGCGGACATGGCGAAGGCCACGCCGGAGGCCGCGCTGCGCCATCCGGTCTGGTCGATGGGCGCGAAGATCTCCATCGACTCCGCCACGATGATGAACAAGGGTCTGGAGCTGATCGAGGCCGCCCGCTTGTTCAACCTGGCCGAGCCGCAGATCGCCGTGCTGGTACACCCGCAATCCATCATCCACGGCATGGTCTGCTACCAGGACGGCTCGGTGATGGCGCAGCTTGGATCGCCCGACATGCGTATCCCGATCGCCCACACGCTGGCCTGGCCGGAACGGATGGCCACGCCGTCGCCGCGGCTCGATCTCGCCGCGGTGGCGAAACTGGAATTCGCCGAGCCGGACCTGGAACGCTTCCCCGCCCTGCGTCTGGCGCGGGAGGCGCTGAAGACCGGCCGTGGCTGCCCCGCCATCCTGAATGCCGCGAATGAAGTGGCGGTTGAAGCGTTTCTGAAACGCCGGATCGGGTTTCTCGACATTGCCAACACCGTGGCGGAGGTGCTGGACATGCTGGGAACTCCGCCAGCCGACACGTTGGAAGACGTGGTCGCGCTGGACCAGGCTGCGCGGCGCGCTGCCGACCGCTTTGCCACTGCCCACGCCGCCTGAACCGATACGCAATTTCTCACAGCACAAAGTAAACCAACGTGTTGCATGCCATTCCCGAGCTGATCCGCACTGTCCTGTCATTTGGCGTGGTGCTGGGCGTGCTGGTCTTCGTGCACGAATTCGGCCACTACCTCGCCGCGCGCCTGTGCGGCGTGCATGTCGAGGTGTTCTCGATCGGCTTCGGCCAGGCGATCACGCGTTGGGTCGATCGGCAGGGCACAGTCTGGAAGATCGCGTGGCTGCCGCTCGGCGGATACGTGAAGCTGCACGGCCAGGAGCGGCCGGAGGACGTGTCGGCGGCGGTGCGCGCGAGCTGGATTCCCGGCCGCACGTTCCATGAAAAATCGGTCGGCAAGCGCGCCATTGTCGTCGCCGCCGGCCCGATCGCCAATTTCGTCCTCGCCATCGTCTTGTTCAGCGGGCTGTTCGCCGTGCTCGGCAGGCCGGTGACGCAGCCGGTGGTCGGCGCCGTCATGCACGACAGTGCCGCCGATCACGCCGGCCTGGCGACGGGTGACCGGATCGTCACCATCGACGGCCAGCCCATCCACAACTTCGAAGACATCCAACGCATCGTTTCGGCGCACCCCGATACCGCTCTGCCAGTGACCTACGATCACGGCGGGACGCAGAGATCAGTACAGGTGCATGTCGGCCACCAGGTGGAGGACGGCCACGAGGTCGGCCTGCTCGGCATCCAGGCTGGCAAAGTGGACTATCAGCCCGTTGCTCTGCCGATCGCATTGTGGGGCGGCGTGCTGCAGACATGGGACATCACGTCGCAGACCATTGTCGGCGTCGAGCAAATGATCACCGGCCAGCGTGGCACCTCGGATCTGGGCGGGCCGCTGCGCATCGCGGAGCTGTCGGGCCAGGTGGCGGAGCTCGGCCTCGCCAGCATGATCCAATTCATCGGCATCCTGTCGATCAACCTGGGGCTGATCAACTTGTTCCCCATCCCCGTGCTGGATGGCGGACACCTGATGTTCTATTTCGCCGAGGCGGTTCGTGGCCGGCCGATCCCGGCGCGCGCGCAGGAATACGGCTTCCGTGCGGGCATTGCGTTGCTGGCCGGGTTGTTCGTGTTCGCGACATGGAACGACCTGTCGAATATCGGCTTGTTCCACTGGGTCGCCAGCCTGATGGGCTGAACTTTCGATGCGGGCCCACCTGCCGCGTTAACCAGGCCTCAGCGCTTTGCTGCCAAACTCGGCGCATGCGGGAGCGTCGCGACGGCGTCCGCCACGCGCATGGCCGTGGCATGCGGGCTGAGGCGGCGGCGTGCGCGGCACTCGCGCGCGATGGGTGGACCGTTCTGGCACGTCGGCTGCGCACCGAGGCCGGTGAGGTTGACGTGCTGGCCGAACGCAACGGTCTGCTGGCATTGGTGGAGGTGAAGGCCCGGCCGCGCCTTGCCGACGCGGCGGCCGCATTGTCATGCCGTCAGCAGGCCCGTTTGCTGCGCGCCGCGGAGATCATCCTGGCCGACCACCCGCAATGGGGCCAGGCCGGGGTCCGCTTCGATCTGCTGCTGGTCGATGCGGCGGGCCGGATACGCCGCATTGCCGATGCGTTCCGTCAGGAGTGATGGCGTCCCGAGGAGGCGATCTGCTGATCCGGGCAATCGGCCCATCCGGCGGCCTTGCACGGCCCCTCCAGCAGTTCCTGCTTCAGCGGCATCGATCCCGGGTGCGGGCCCAGGAACGTCGCCAGGATGAGTTGGGCGAAGCGCGGTACGGGAATCTTCCCGATCAGTCGCCCATCTGACTCCACGGTGGCGCCGTCGCGCGTAAACAGAATGGAAAAGTCCTCGCCCGCGCGCATGGCGGGGACCGCCGCCAGGAACCGCTCGACGTCCCCGGGGTCGAGCAGGCACGGGGCCTGGCAGTTATGGTCGAACCCTTCGCGCCACGCGTTCCGGGCTGTCTCCGCGCTGACATCGTGCTGGAATCGGAACGTCAGCAGTTTGGTCTCGGGCGAGTGGATGATCACGTCGGGATCGGCGCTGGGATGCTGCAGGTAAAGCGCGGCAACGTAAACCGGAATACGCAGGAACGAGTAGAGACGCTCCCCGAAGCCGTTCAGCACCAGCAGCCGGCCATTCGCCTGCACGCTTTCCGGGACCTGCACGCCTGCAACCTCGGCCGCGAGCGCCGCGGGACAGAGCGGCCAGAGCAGTACGAGCATGGTGAGCAGTCGGCATGACCAGCGACGCACGTAAACCTCCGTCGTCCGCTTTGGCTGGGCCTTCATACACATGAGATAATGCGGCCTGTGCCCGTTGCCAACGTGTCGGCGACTTTGTCCGGCGGTGTTGCCAGACGGGGCGAATCTGCCAAGTTCCTGCGCGCGGCTCAAGGTCCTGGCGCGGATCGGTCCCGGCGTCTGCCGCGAAGTTGTTCCAATAGTGCGGGTGGTGCCGGTTCGATCGTAGCGTTTCCGAGGCTATCACCAGGGCAATCGCATTTGGGCACGGGCTGTCACATACGTCATGCCGACGAAGGTCGGCATCCACGATTTCGCTATGTGCGCGTGGGAAAGACCTGGATGGCGGGCCTTCGCCCGCCATGACGAAACCTGCGACAGAGCCAAATGCGATCACCCTGAGGCTATCACGTATTCGGCTGCTGTCCGCGCCCCGCCATTTTGTAAGTCTATGGCCGTGAGGCAACACCGGTGTTCTGGCGGCGATCGACGAGCAGCCGGCAAGGTGAGTGGCGTCATGATCTGTCCCGAATTCAAGGAGCTTGAGAGTGCCCCTCGCGTCGAGCTGCGCTGGAACAAGGTGACGGCAAACCAGTTGAAGGTCTATGCGGCCGACTCGGTGCTGTACCCTGCGCCGCCTACCCAGAACCTGTGGGCAAATGGGCTCAAGGACGACTGCGTGGGGCTGGTGTCTACCGCGATCTGGTCATGCCGGCGCCAGAGGTTCCACCACCACCACCACCGCCGCAACGCGGGGTCCGCAAGCCCGGTCACCATTTCCGTCCCGGCATGCGATGGCGGAAGGCGAGCGCCTCGGCAACGTGCGCGCGCCCCACCGCGTCCGCCCCGGCCGGGTCGGCGATTTTTGCGTTGCACAGCGGTCCGTTGTCGCCGTAGCGCGCGCAGGATCTATGGGAGGGGTGCAGGCGACGAGGCAGGCCTCCGCAACCAGCGCGGCCTGTTGCGACTCGGCTCGCAGCAATTAAGGATTGGTTCACCTGCCCGGCACAGGATATGGCCCGCCGGAAGCGGCGTTCGTCGCTGCGCATCTACCCCAGAGGACCGAAGCGATGCCTTCAGATCGTTCCCCCGCGGCGAGGGCCCGCAGCCCGGTTTCCGGCCATCCCGCCGAATCGAGACACCCGCAAGCCTCGGCCCGGAGTGGTCCAGGTTCGCCAAAGGGTCGCTTCGAGGCACTGAGTGCCGACAAGCTCCGGGGCGGTTACTACACGCCAGACCCGGTTGCTGCGTGGTTGTGCCAGTGGGCCATCCGTAACGCGGACGACACGGTACTCGAACCGAGCTGCGGCGATGGGCGCTTCCTGAGCGCCGCGGCAAGCCAGTTGTTGGCCCTGGGAGCATCCGCCCAAGCGCTGACCGGCCAATTGCTCGGCGTCGAGCTTCTCCCCTCAGAGGCCGAATCCGCCCGCCGCCGGCTTCAGGCGACGTTGGGAGACGTTTCCGCAACAGGCAACGTGGTCACCGGCGACTTCTTTTCCTGGTGGCTGGGCCGCGGACGCCGGAAATTCGCCGCGGTTGTCGGCAATCCGCCGTTCATACGATACCAGTCGTTCCCCGAGCCCGCGCGGGGCCGCGCGATGACGATCATGCAAACATTGGGTTTGCGGCCGAACCGGCTGACGAACATCTGGGTGCCATTCGTAGCGGCTGCCGCGGAAACTCTCGTGCCTGGCGGGCACCTCGCGCTGATCGTTCCGGCGGAACTGCTGCAGGTTACGTACGCCGGCCAGCTCAGAGCATTCCTGACCGAGAAGTTCGCCCATCTCGACATCGTGGCGTGCAATGAACTGATCTTTGCCGATGCCCAGCAGGAGGTGGTCCTGCTGCTGGCAAGCGGTGCCCTGCCGATGCGCACCGTGGGCAACACATGTCGGGTCGCCGTGACCGAGGTCGGCGGACAATCGGAACTGCTGTCGGCGCCGCCGTTGCGGCTGCTGTCGGGGACCGAGGAAAAGGATGTCCGCGGCGATCGCGAAAAATGGCTCAAGTATTTTCTCGCTGGCCGGGAAATCGGGCTGATGCGCGACCTCCGCAGCCACTCCCGTATCGTCGAACTGGGGCTGCTGGCCGAGGTCGATGTCGGCATTGTCACCGGCGCGAACGACTTCTTTGTTCTGCGCGGCGACGACGTGCGCCGCCGCGGCCTTGGACGGTTCATCCGGAGGCTGGTGTCGAAAGCCGCGCATATGCGCGGCGCCGCGCTGTCGAACGCCGACTGGGAAGCCCTGGCAGCCAACGACGAGCGCGTGCATCTCGTCGATATCCGTTTGAATGCGACAGGCAGACTCAGCCAGGCGGCGGCGGCGTATGTGGCAGAGGGCGAAACCTCAAACGTCCACACCGGCTACAAATGCTCCATCCGCAAACCCTGGTTCCACGTGCCGTCCATCTGGGAACCGGACGCTTTTCTGTTCCGCCAAATCCACGATTTTCCTCGACTTGTCCTGAACCAGGCGGGAGCGACTTCGACTGATACGATTCACCGTGTGCGGGTGCGCGCCTGCGACGCGAGGACGCTCGCGGCAGGCGCATTCTCGCATCTGATGGCGGCTTCGGCCGAAATCGAAGGACGCAGTTACGGCGGCGGCGTGCTCGAGCTGGAGCCTAACGAGGCGGAACGCGTACTCGTGCCGGATGCCGTCGCGCTACGGAGCGCGCTGCCACTGGAGGAGTGCGACGCGCTGATCCGTGCCAAGCGACTTGATGCGGTGTTGGCAGAGAACGATCGGTTGGTCCTGCGCGGCGTGCTTGGGCTGTCGCTCGCGGACTGCGCTGTTCTGAAATCGATATGGACCAAGATGCAAGGCCGCCGTTTCGGTCGCCGCCGCCGAGGCCACCAGGCACAGCCCGGAGAAACGCAGTACTATTCGGCGGTATAGTCCTTGTCGTCAGCCTCCCGCGCCTCCTCGGCTTCGTGCGGCGGCAGATTCTTGTAGCGATCCAAATAGGCCGGGAAGATTCGTCCGGGCATGTTTTCCAATCGCAATATGCTGTCCTGCGGCGGCACATTCGGATCGATCTGTCCCGTTGCCGGGTCCCACACGCACATCGCTATCGCCTCGGCAAGATGGTCCTGGTCCAGTTCGTCGTCGCGCGACCCAAGGCGCTCCAGGGTACGAATCATCGCCCTCTCCTGCGCAGCCTGCAGCGCCGGCTTCGGCAGGATGACGATGAACGCGACAATGCAGTAGGGAAACCTCGTGTGTACCGTGCTGGCCTCGGTGGCAAGGTCGTTCACCATGTTCTGCCAGCTCTTGCCGATGCTTTTCTGGTCGTTCAGCGTCTTGCTGTCGTAAACGACGCGCGGGCCGTCGGGCCGATAGGCGGCATCGTAATTCTGCGGCCTTATGCCGCCGACAATGCGCGTCTTGCCCAATTCAACGCAGTTTGGTTTGCCCGGCGGCGGCAGCAGAGAGTCATTCAGCGGCTCTTCCACTGCAATCCCACCAAGCATCTCCGCCAGGGAAACGGCAAAGGCGCGGTCGAAGAGCAATCCGAAGTCCATGCCCTGCTTTCTGTCAAACCGATTCGGTTTCTTTTCAGTAGCGTCGCCGTCCTTTTTCGCCGATCCGCTCGTGCCGAGCCAGGTTGAACCCCACGTCCTGAGCTCGTCCGCGTTGATACAGATAGGAGGCATCGCACGTATCACGTTGGACGATGCTCCCTGCCGAGGACTTCGTCTGGCCATGCGTCGCCGTACTCCGGTTTGCATACGATGGTATTAGACCCGAGCCGGATGCCGGGTGAAGCGAAGGCACCCGATCACCATTTCCGTCCCGGCATGCGATGGCGGAAGGCGAGCGCCTCGGCGACGTGCGCGCGCCCCACGGCGTCCGCCCCGGCCAGGTCGGCGATCGTGCGCGCCACCCGCAGCACGCGGGTGTAGCCGCGCGGCGACAGGCGCAGCCGGTCCATCGCCTGGCTTGCCAACGCCTGCGCGTCCGCCGCGATGTGCACCGTCTGCGGATCGACTTCTGCATTGCACAGCGGTCCGTTCTCGCCGTAGCGCGCGCGTTGCGCCGAGCGGGCGCGGGCGACGCGTGCCGCCACCGCCTCGCTGGTTTCGCCTGGCGGGGCGCGGGCGAGTTCGGTGGCGGAGACCGGCTGCACCTCCACGGTCAGGTCGATGCGGTCCAGCACCGGGCCGCTGATGCGGTTCTGGTAGTCCTCGGCGCAGCGTGGCGCGCGGCCGCATTCGCGAGTGGCGTCGCCGAAGAAGCCGCAGCGGCACGGGTTCATCGCGGCGACAAGCTGAAAGCGGGCGGGGTAGGTGACGTGCGCGGTGGCGCGCGACACGGTGGTGCGGCCGGTCTCCATCGGCTGGCGCAGGGAATCGAGCGCCAGGCGGGGGAATTCCGGCAGCTCGTCGAGGAACAACACGCCGCGGTGCGCCAGCGACACCTCGCCGGGCCGGGCGCGCTGGCCGCCGCCGGTCAGTGCCGCCTGCGAGGCGGAATGGTGCGGTTCGCGGAACGGCGGCCGCATCAGCAGTCTGCCGCCGTCCAGCATGCCGGCGACGCTGTGGATCATGCTGACTTCCAGCGCCTCGCGGGGGGCGAGGTCGGGCAGCAGGCCGGGCAGCCGCGCCGCCAGCATCGATTTGCCCGCGCCGGGCGGGCCGATCATCAGCAGGTTATGGCCGCCGGCGGCGGCGACCTCCACCGCGCGGCGGGCGGTTTCCATGCCTTTCACGTCGGCCATGTTGGGGCCGCGGCCGGCCTCCGCCACTCCGCCGGGTTCGGGCGGCGACAGCACCTGGGTGCCGCGGAAATGGTTGATCAACTGCAACAGGCTCTTCGGCGCGAGCACTTCGATGCGGCCCGCCCAGGCCGCTTCACCGCCTTGCGCGGCGGGGCAGATCAGGCCGAGCTCGCGCACCGAGGCGCCGATCGCCGCCGGCAGCACGCCGGCCACCGGCGTGACGGCGCCATCCAGCGACAGCTCCCCCAGCGCCGCGTATCCGGAGATTTCGTCGCGCGGCAGGATGTCCATCGCGGCCAGCACGCCGAGCGCGAGCGGCAGGTCGAAATGGCTGCCTTCCTTCAACAGGTCGGCGGGCTTCAGGTTGATCAGGATGCGGCGCGGCGGCAGCGACAGGCCCATCGCGCTGAACGCGGCGCGCACGCGCTCGCGGGCCTCACCCACCGCCTTGTCGGGCAGGCCGACGATCAGGAAGGCGGGGGTGGCGGCGGAGATCTGCACCTGAACTTCGACGGGCACCGCATCGATGCCGGAGAAGGCAAACGTGTTGATCCGCGCCATGGAGTGGCTGCGGGTAGGGATGCCGAGAAGGGACATCGGGCGGCCGGTCGGGTTGTGACGGCGGCCAGTATCGGAGGGATAGGTGAAGGGATCGGTAACGGCGGGGAATGTGGCGGGTCGTTCCGGTGCGCTGGGGGCGAGCGTCCCGCGTTCGTTTCAGGCCATATGGGAGGCGAGCAATCTCAGCCGAACTGCGCGACGCCCGCCGCCCACAGGCGCCACACTTCGTCCGTTGCCTCGACAGCCGTCTGCACCATGACCAGCCTGGAAGCCGGATTCCACGAAGATATACTGGCCATGCGCGCCGATCAGCACGAACCGGCGTCGCGCGCCAGGAAATATCCATACCAGGTAGCCGTAGCCGAGTCCGTGCGTCGCACGTCCCGGCGCGAGGCCGCCATCGGCGGCGCGAACCGTCGTCGCGTCGATCATCCACTGCCGCGGCAGGAGCTGCCGCCCGTTCCATGCGCCGTCATGCGCGAGCAGACGCCCGAGCCGCGCATAATCGCGCAGGACGGCATTGAAGAAGCCGTGCGTCACTTCGAACCCGTCGGCATCCACCAGCCACGTGGCGTCAGCTTCGGCGCCGATCGGCTGCCACACGGTTTCCTGCAGGTACTGCGATACGGATCGCCCGGTCGCGTAGCGCAGTACGACACCCAGCACATCGGCTTCAATGCTGGCGTAATGGAATCGCGTGTTGGGCGGCGCGATGCGCCGGTTGAATTGTACGATGCTGGCGATCGTGCCTTTTGCCGGCGTGCCATATCCGCCCATCATGTCCATCCACAGACGATCCAGGTCGCGGCCGTCGTCCCTGTCCTCGCCGAAATCCACCCCCGACGACATGTGCAGCAGAGCGCGGATCGGTGTCCTGCGGTACTCTGTTCTCTTGAATCCCGGCACATAGAAGTCTGAGGTATCGTCAACAGAGTTGATCGCCCGGGCCGCGATGGCAGCGCCGATCAGCAGTGCCGTGATCGTCTTGGCCATTGACTGCGATATGAAACGGTCGCGATCGGTACGCGCGTATTGATAGTGTTCCACACTAGTGTCCGGTCAATTCCCCCATAGTTTCAATTGGTTAGGGTTCATGTCGGTCTCGGATTCGTCGGCGGTATGAGAAAGTGCTGATTTTATCCCGATCTTCTCAAACACTGTGACTGAAATCACCTGGAGCAATGTGT
>DASXFW010000386.1:0-4195 GCA_036489395.1 Acetobacteraceae bacterium
GGTTGGGGGAGGGGTGCGTACATCCGCGGTCGGTGGATGTACGGACCCCTCCCCCAACCCCTCCCTCAAGGGGAGGGGGGAACCTACGTCAGGCCGCGACCGTTTCATCCAATCGCGGGTCGGCCGAAGGCCGGTGGCCAACTCGCAATGGCACTTGGACGTGACTCGCCAGGGCGTCATGACATTTCCGCCGCCACCGATCCGTGCCACGCTTGCCTTGCAAGCGTCCAAGACACATGAGGTCCGCATATGCCTGACGACAAACATTGGGTCGGCACCTGGACCGCCGCGCCCGCGCCGGCCGAGGCCGCCGCCGGGTTCGGCAACCACACGCTGCGGATGAACCCGCGTGTCAGCATCGGCGGCAATACACTGCGTATCCGCCTGTCGAACGCCTACGGCACGCGCCCGCTGCGCATTGGCGCCGCGCATGTCGCGCTGCGCGAGGCGGGCGCGAGCATCGTCCCGGGCTCCGACCGACCGCTGACATTCGCCGGCGCGAGCGGTGCGACCATTGCGGCGGGTTCGCTGATCGTCAGCGACCCCGTGTTGCTGGCCGTGTCGCCGCTGGCCGATCTTGCAGTGACCTTCCACCTGCCGGACGACGTTCCGCCCGCATTCCAGATCACCGGCCGCTACGCGCGGCAGACCAATTACATCTCGCCGGCGGGTGATTTCACCGCGGACCCGACGATGCCGGTCGGCAAGATCACCGACGAGTGGTTCTTCCTCTGCGGCGTCGATGTGCTGGCGGATGGCGACGTAGGCGGCATCGTTTGTGTCGGCGATTCACTGACCGACGCGAACATCTCCACGCACGACGCATTCTGCCGCTGGCCGGACCAGTTGGCGCGGCGGCTCATCGCGCGCGGCGGACGCCAGTTCGGCGTGATGAACCAGGGCCTCGGCGGCAACCGCATCCTGCACGACATCCGCGGCGACAGCGGCCTGCGCCGCTTCGACCGTGACGTGCTGGCGCAGCCGGGCGTGACGCATGTCATCGTCATGCTCGGCACCAACGACCTGCGCAACCGCTGGCGTAAGCCGGAGGAGGAAGTAACCGCCGAACACATGATCGCCGGCATGCAACAGTTGGCGGTGCGGGCGCATGCGGGTGGTATCAAGATGTTCGGTGCCACGCTGACGGGGTTCGAGAACGAGACGTTTCTCCCCGGCGCCTGGACGCCGGCGCGCGAGGCGACGCGGCTCGCGTTCAACGACTGGGTGCGCAACGGCGGGGCGTTCGACGGCGTGGTGGATTTCGATGCCGGCCTGCGCGATCCGGAACGTCCGGCGCGGATGCTGCCGGTGTACGACTGCGGCGACCACCTGCATCCGAGCGATGCCGGCTACAACCGCATGGGCGATGTGATCGATCTGGCGTTGTTCGACTGAGGCGTCAGAACTTGATGATCGCTGCGAGGATGACGACGGCGACGGCGATGATCCCGCCCAGCCTGACCATCAGCCGCAGCTCCATACCGTCGATCCGGCTCTCCAGTCGCTGCACGCTCAGCGCAAGATCATGCCGGAGCGACGCCATTGCGCTGTTGGTGTCCTGCCGCAGCGAGCCGATAGTGTTGTCGCTACGCTGAACCGAGATGTCGAACCGCTGCTCCAGCTCGCGCCGGAGCACGTCGAGATCATACCGGGTCGCCAGCTCGGCCATGATGAACTCACGCGCTGCTTCGGCATGCGTTCAGCTTCGGGTTGCTGGAACGCCCGCGTCGCGCAGACGCTTTGCATACCCCAGCGTGTCGAAGGCAAAAGCCATGCGTGCCTCGTTCTAGCGGCTTGACCGACATCTTGCCACCTGAGAGGTAAAGCGCAGGTAAAGCCGGCAAAAATCAGCGCCGCAGCACGGTCCTTCCCGCATATCGAGCCGCCGGACCCAGCTTCTCCTCGATCCGCACCAACTGATTATACTTCGACGTCCGGTCGCTCCGCGCCAGGCTGCCCGTCTTGATCTGCCCGCAATTCACCGCCACCACGAGATCGGCGATCGTCGAATCCTCCGTCTCGCCCGACCGGTGGCTCATCACGCAGCGCCATCCGGCGCGGTGGGCCAGTTCCACCGTCTCCAGCGTCTCCGACAGCGTGCCGATCTGGTTCACCTTGATCAGAATCGCGTTAGCGCTGCCCTCGGCGATGCCGCGGCGCAGCCGTTCCGGATTGGTGACGAAAATATCGTCCCCCACGATTTGCAGCTTGCCGCCCAGCACGGCGGTCATGTGCGCCCAGCCTTCCCAGTCGTCCTCGGCGCAGCCATCCTCGATCGACACGATCGGATAGCGCTTCGCAAGGTCCTCGTAGTACCGCACGATCCCCTCGGCATCGAGCGTCTTGCCCTCGCCCGCCAGCACGTACCGCCCGTCGTCGTAGAACTCGCTGGACGCCGGATCGAGCGCCAGCGCCACTTCCTCCCCCGGCCGATATCCCGCCTTCTCGATCGACCGCACGATAAACGCCAAGGCCTCGTCAGCGGATTTCAGGTTCGGCGCGAAGCCGCCCTCGTCCCCGACATTGGTGGAATGCCCGGCGTCGTGCAGCTCCTTGCGCAGCGTGTGGAACACCTCCGAGCCCATGCGCACGCCGTCGGCGACCGTGCCGGCGGCGATCGGCATGATCATGAACTCCTGGATGTCGATCGGATTGTCCGCGTGCTTGCCGCCGTTGAGGATGTTCATCTGCGGCACCGGCAGCGTCCGCGCATACACGCCGCCTACGTAACGATACAGCGGCATGTCCAGGTCCGCCGCCGCCGCCTTCGCCACCGCCAGCGATACGCCGAGGATCGCATTCGCTCCCAGCCGCGCCTTGTTCGCCGTGCCGTCCAGATCGATCATGATCTCGTCGATCCGGACTTGCTCCTGCGCCTCCATGCCGCTGATCGCGTCGAAGATCTCGCCCTCGACGTTGGCGATCGCCTGCTGCACGCCCTTGCCGCCGAAGCGCGCGGGGTCGTTGTCGCGCAGCTCCACCGCCTCATGCGCGCCGGTGGAGGCGCCGGACGGGATCGCGGCGCGTCCCATGGCGCCGCTGTCGAGGATCACATCGACCTCCACGGTCGGATTGCCGCGGCTATCGAGAATCTCGCGGGCGATGATGTCGGCGATGGCAGCCATGCGATGCCTCCGGTGCGGATGAGGGTGGGCGTGTCCGTACCACCTCGGCCGGCTTGTCGCCAGCCGGGGCAGCGTAGCGCGGGCTTTACCCGGCAGAAGTGAATCTTCCCTTTCCGCCCGCCCGCCCAGCCGCCCGTTCGCGCAATCGTGCGTGGATGGCCGGCACCCGCCCGTCCATGTCGGGAACCATCGTCGTTGCAGGAGGCAAAGGATGCGTTGCTGGCAGTTCGGCCCGGTTCTCGTCGCCCTGGCGGCCATCGCCGGCATCGCGCCGGCCCGCGCCGACACCACGATCTACTACCACGCCGGCAACTGGGACGCGTTCGAGGCGACCGGTCCCAGCGGCCAGACCCTCTGCGGTATCGGCAGCCACAACGTGAACGACGGCAGCACCCTGTCCCTGCGCTCCCAGCCCGGCACCGGCGACGTACTGTTCATTGCCAGCAAGGCAGGCTGGCAGATCCCCGCCGGCACGAAACTTCCGGTGGTGATGCAGATCGGCCTGAGTCAGCCCTGGACCGAGCAAGCCGCCGGCAACGGCGACAGCGTGCAGTGGACGGTGGACGGCAACGACATGCAGGCATTCGACGCGCAGTTCAGCGGCGCCTCGTCGATGACGGTGACCTTCCCGTCCGGGTCGGAGCCTGCGTGGGTGATGGGTCTCGCAGGCTCGAGCGCGGTCAGCACCGCGATGGCGCGCTGCGTCGCCGACGTGCAGCAGCGCGCTGCCGCCCCCGGCCCGGCGCCCCAGGGCACCACGCAGCCGTTTGCCGCCACGGCCAACCCTGGCTCCAATCCCAATCGTAATTCAAACCCCGCCCCCAACCCCTATCCGAACCCCAATCCCGCGCCCCCCACACATTGAGCATCGCCCCGCGCTACCCCCGCCTCGGCGCGCTGCAGGGCAATCGGGTGAAGCGAAGGAAGGCTGGGGCTCCGCCCTGGACCCCGCCAAGGGGCTCCGCCCCTTGGATCCCCGCCAAGGGCATTGCCCTTGGAACCCTTTACTTGGCTGGATGGAGGGGAGGGGGCACAGCGCCGCTGGATTGGCGTCGCCCGAACAGGCGACG
>DASXFW010000387.1:0-2248 GCA_036489395.1 Acetobacteraceae bacterium
GGTTGGGGGAGGGGTGCGTACATCCGCGGTCGGTGGATGTACGCACCCCTCCCCCAACCCCTCCCTCAAGGGGAGGGGGGAACCTCCACCGGCCGGTGGCCAACCCGCAATGACCGCCAGGCGGCCACGCGCGCCCGCCGGTTACATGCCGCCGGGATAGTTCGGACCGCCGCCGCCTTCGGGGGTGACCCAGTCGATGTTCTGCGTCGGGTCCTTGATGTCGCACGTTTTGCAGTGCACGCAGTTCTGCGCGTTGATCTGCAGCCGCGGCTCGGCTTCCTCGGCGCCGACGATTTCATAGACGCCGGCTGGGCAGTAGCGGGTTTCCGGGCTGCGGTAGCGATCCCAGTTGACGCCGATCGCTTTCGCCGGATCGAGCAGGTGCAGGTGCGGCGGCTGGTTTTCCTCGTGGTTGGTGTTGCTGATGAACACCGAGGACAGCCGATCGAACGTCAGCACGCCGTCCGGGCGCGGATAGGCGATGCGCGGCGCGGCGTCGGCATTGCGTAATGTGTCGTTGTCGCGATGCGGATGGTGCATGGTCCAGGGGGCCTTGCCGCGGAACACGTATGTGTCGATCGCGGAATAGGCGAGGCCGCCCCACATGCCGAATTTGGCAAACGCGGGGCGGATGTTGCGCACGCCTTCCAGTTCCGCCCACACCCAGCTTGCGCGCAGCTTTTCCGGATACGCGGCGAGCTCGGCGGGACGGTCGCCGGCCAGGGCTTCCGCCACGGCTTCCGCCGCCAGCATGCCGGTTTTCATCGAGGTGTGGGTGCCCTTGATCTTCGGCACGTTCACGAACCCCGCGCTGTCGCCGATCAGCGCGCCGCCGGGGAAGGTCAGGCGGGGGATCGACTGGATCCCGCCCTCGTTCAGCGCGCGCGCGCCGTAGCTGATGCGGCGGCCGCCGGCGAAATGCTTGCGCATCTCGGGGTGGGTCTTGAAGCGCTGCATCTCGTCGAACGGCGACAGCCACGGATTGCTGTAATCGAGGCCGATGACGAAGCCGTAGCTGATCAGGTTGTTGCCGAAATGGTAAAGAAACGATCCGCCGTAGGTGCCGCTGTCGAGCGGCCAGCCGATGGTGTGCTCGATCAGACCGGGGCGGTGGTATTCCGCGGGGATTTCCCACAGCTCCTTGATGCCGATGGCGTAGGTCTGCGGATCGTGGCCGTCGCGCAAATTGAAGCGCCGCATCAGCCGTTTGGTCAGCGACCCGCGGCAGCCCTCGGCGAACAAGGTGTAGCGGGCGCGCAGTTCCATGCCGCGCTGGAAATTGGCGGTGGGCGCGCCGTCCTTGCCGATGCCCATGTCGCCGGTGGCGATGCCGGCGACGCGGCCGTCTTCCTCCAGGATTTCGGCGGCGGCGAAGCCGGGGTAGATCTCGACGCCCAGCGCCTCGGCCTGCTGGCCAAGCCAGCGGCAGACATTGCCGAGCGAGACGATGTAGTTGCCGTGGTTGTGCATCTGCGGCGGCGTCGGCAGGCGGAAGGCTTTCGTCGCGGTCAGGTAGAGAAAGCGGTCGTCGGCCGCCGGGGTGTCGAGCGGCGCGCCTTTGTCTTTCCAGTCGGGGATGAGTTCGTTCAGGGCGCGCGGCTCCACCACCGCGCCGGACAGGATGTGTGCGCCGATCTCGCCGCCCTTTTCCACCAGGCACACCGCGGCGTCGGGCGCGAGCTGCTTGAGGCGGATCGCCGCGGCGAGGCCGGATGGGCCACCGCCGACGATGACCACGTCGAACTCCATAGCCTCGCGCGGGGGCAGGTCCTCCGCCATGTGTCGCGTCCTCCGGTTCGTTGGGGGCGCAAGCTACGGGGGATTGGGGGGACTGTCAGGGGGTGGGCGGGGAGGCGGGACGATGTTGCGACTGCGGGTTGACCGCCGGCCGGCGCGGCCGACCTGGCGACCGAATGCCGCTGGTTCGTGAACTCAGGGATGGCGTCTCTTTCGGGGCGACACCCACACCCGAATCGCCACAGCGGGGCCGCCGCGATGCGGCCCCGTGCGCGCCAGCGCAGCCCTCCGAGCGTTCAGGGCGGTCCGGTCGCGGCCCTGGCGACACGCAAGATGGCCGCGACGTCGGCGTCTTGCTCGGCCGGAGCGTCCGGCGGACGGCCAGCGGCGCTCAGGGCCAGCACCGGCTCGCGAAACACCTGGGGGAACCTGCGGCTGGCATTCAGCACCCGCCACTGCGTGATGCGGATCAGGCGAGTGAACCGCCCGCCGTTGCGTGCCGCGGCCTGGC
>DASXFW010000389.1:0-8485 GCA_036489395.1 Acetobacteraceae bacterium
GGTTGGGGGAGGGGTGCGTACATCCACCGACCGCGGATGTACGCACCCCTCCCCCAACCCCTCCCTCAAGGGGAGGGGGGAACCTACGTCAGGCCGCCGGCGCCGTTTCATCCAGGGGCGGGTCGGCCGTCGGCCGGTGGCCAACTCGCAATGACAAAAGGCCTGCGTTTCTTGTTTTCAGCGCGGGGACGAAGCAAGCTCGCCCGGGGGAGGCCCCGGCTCAACCGGCATGGGATCGCTTCCTCGGGTCAGGCCGAGGACCGTATCGTTCCTCGCAATAACGGACTGCAAGAGGTGATGCACGATGGAATACCGGTCTCTCGGGAACAGCGGCCTGAAGGTCTCGCCGCTTTGTCTTGGCACGATGATGTTCGGCGGCGCGACCAACGAGGCCGATGCGCGCCACATCATCGATCGTGCGCGCGACCAGGGTGTGAACTTCATCGACACGGCCAACACCTATAACGGCGGCGCGTCGGAGGAGATCGTCGGTCGCGCGATCGGGCCGCACCGCGACTGGTGGGTGCTGGCGACCAAGATCGCCAATCCGATCGGCAAAGGGCCGAATGCGCGCGGGCTGTCGCGGCGCGCGGTGTTCGACTCCGTCGATGGGTGTCTGCGGCGATTGCAGACGGACAGTATCGACGTGCTTTATCTCCATAAGGAGGACCACGAGACTCCGCTGGCGGAAACCGTGCACGCGCTGGGCGATCTGATCCGCGTCGGGAAGCTGCGCTACATCGGGCTGTCCAACTATCGCGGCTGGCGCGTCGCCGAGATCTGCCATCTGTGCGATGCGGCCGGCATCGACCGGCCCGCGGCGAGCCAGCCGCTCTACAACGCGCTGAACCGCGAGCCGGAGGTGGAGCACCTGCCGGCGTGCGGCTATTTCGGCCTGGGAGTGGTGCCGTACAGCCCTCTCGCGCGCGGCGTGCTGACCGGGAAATACGCGCCGAATGTCGCTCCGGAGCCGGAAACGCGCGCCGGCCGGCGCGACCGGCGGATGATGGAATCGGAGTGGCGGCCCGAAAGCCTGCACATCGCGCAGGAGATCGCGGCGCATGCGCGGGCGCGGGGTATATCGCCCGGCGCGTTCGCTTTTGCCTGGGTGCTGCACAACCGGCTGATCACGTCGGCGATCGGCGGTCCGCGGACCAAGGAGCAATGGGAGGATTACGTCGCGTCGCTGGCGGTGCGGTTGGGGCCGGACGATGAGGCGCTGGTCGATCGGCTGGTGTCGCCCGGCCATCCGTCCACGCCCGGTTACAACGATCCGCAGTACCCGATCGAGGGGCGGCCCACCGCGTAATGACGGATCGATGCGTCACATCGGCCCGTCCATCCAGTTCTCCATTGCCAGAGGGGTGCTGATCCGTCCGAAATGCCGCATGTTGTTGGTCACCAGGATCGCTTGCGCGGCGATGGCATGGGCGGCTATCATCATGTCCAGCTCACCGATCGGCTGGCCGGAACGGAGGAGTTGATGACGGATGTCCGCGTAGTGGTCGGCGGCGTCGCCATTCCATGCAAGCGTACGGACGATCCGCAGGAACCGCTGCACCACGAGATGCAGGCGGTGCCCAGGTGGAATGCGCCTGAGGCCATATTGCAACTCGGCACGCGTGACGGCGGAGATGCAAACCGACGATGGCGGCAACTCGGCCAGCCGGGCGGCAACTGCCGGTGAGTGACGCTTGATCGTATAGCTCGCTATGTCGGTATCGAGCATGTACAGCACGATCAGTCACTGGCCTTGAACAAATCACGCTCGAGCGGTGGAAGATTCATCGGGCGATCGGCCATGAAGTCGTCGGGCATTTCAGTCTGGTCGCGAAGCGCGAAAAACTCGCCCCAGACACTCGCCCCGGGATGCACGGACAGTACCACGTCACCTGTTCGTTCGTCCCGGGTGGCATAAACCTCGCTGCCATCGAAACGAAATTCCGCTGGCAGCCTGACGGCCTGGCTCGCGCCGTTCTTGAACAGCTTGGCGATGCGGGTTTCGGGCACGCTACCAACTCCTTCGAGTATATATTGCAATATATACTCAAAGGCGATCCTGGTTCAAGGTCTGCCGCGGCCCGGTCTGCCGCGCCTCAGGGGGCCCCCGCCTTACACGTACCCCAGCCAGTGCCAGTAGGTCGCGCCGAACACCAGCGTCAGCAGGTACGCGAGCACCGTCAGCACCAGCCCGGTGCGGATGAAGTCGCGCGGCGTGAACGTATCGGTGCCGTAGGCCACCATGCCCTGCGGTGAATTGACCGGCAGGATGAAGCCGAAGCTGACCACGAACTGCAGCACCATCGTCATGCCGATGATGCTGATGCCCGGCGTCTGCACCTTCTCCAGCACGGCGATGACAATGGGGATCATCGACGCCGCCAGCGCGGTGGCGCTGGCAAAGCCGAGATGGATGATGATCAGGAACATCCCCATGACCGCCAGGATGGCCAGCGGACCCAGTGTGTTCAGGCCGAAGCCGACCACGATCAGGTTGGCCAGCCACGTCGCGGCCTTGGTCTGCAACAGCGCGGTGCCCAGGCTGATGCCGACGCCGAACAACACCACCGTGCCCCAGGGGATGCGCGGCTGCGCTTCCTTCCAGTCCATCACGCCGATGCCGGGCATCAGCAGCAGCGCGACCGCGGCGACGGTCGTGGTGGAGCTGTCGAAATGGTGCAGCACGCCCTCGGTGGCCCACACGAACAGCAGGATCAGCGACAGGGTCAGCAGCCGCTTTTCCTTGCCGGACATTGGACCCAGCGCGGCGCGCGCCTTGTCGATTGCGGCCTGGCCGCCGGCGATCTCGTCGGTTTCCGGCGGCAGCATCCACATCATCACGAAGTACAGCCCGATCGACATCGCGATGGAGAACGGTGCCGCCGCAATCAGCCATTGCAGCCAGGTGATGTCGTGACCGAGTATCTTCTGAATGAAGCCGATCGCCACCATGTTCTGCGCGGCGGCGGTCTTCACGCCGACATTCCACACGCTGACCGCCTGAACCGTGCTCAGCATCACCAGCGCGGCGAGTCGGCTGCGCCGTTCCACGCCGAATGCGAGCACGATGCCCAGCATGATCGGGACCACGGCGGCGGCGCGCGCGGTGGCGCTCGGCACCAGGAAGCTCAGCACGATCGATACCAGGATGCCGCCGATCACCACGCGGTTGGTGCGCGGGCCGACGCGCGACAGAATGAACAGCGCGATGCGGCGGTCGAGGCCGGTCGCGGTCATCGCGGCGGCGAGGAACAAGGCGGCGGCCACCAGGGTCAGCGCCGTGTTGCCGAAGCCGGCCATGGCGATGGTCAGGCCCTGCACGGTGCCCATCAGCATCGCCGGCCTGGCGGGATCCGGCGAGATGCCGAGCAGAAAGGCCATCAGGGCGGAGATGACGACGGCGCTGACGGCGTAGTCCAACGCCTCGGTCACCCAGACGACGATGGAGAAGCCGAACACGGCCAGGACGCGCTGGCCGGCGATCGGCAGGCCCTCGGGCGTCGGCAGGACCAGGATGAACACGAGCACGGCGACCGCCAATGGCAGCGGCCAGAACCGAGCGTGGGCCGGCATCGGCCGGGTGGCTAAGGTCGTTGCGGACATGATCGATCCTCTCGCGCAGAACCTGTGTAATCACGTCTGCCACATCGCGCGTTGTCGTGCCTTGATCTGAGTCAATTCCGTAAGGACTGCAACCGCGTGTGGTAACACCGGATCGTTACGTGCCGGCGGAACGTCCGTATGCAGAATGGCCGCGCGGGCGGAGGGCGGCATGCCTGGCTACGACGCGATCATCATCGGCACGGGGCAGGCGGGACCTGCCCTGGCACGGCGGCTTGCGGCCGCCGGCTCGCGCGTCGCCATCGTCGAACGCAATCGTTTCGGCGGCACCTGCATCAACACCGGCTGCACGCCCACGAAGGCGCTGGTTGCCAGCGCCTATGCCGCGCATCTCGCCCGCCGCGGCGCCGTGTTCGGAGTGAACCTGCCCGGCCCGGTCGGCGTGGACATGCGGCGGGTCAAGGCGCGCATGGACGAGATTCGCGGCGCCGGCCGGGCCGCGGTCGAACGCTCGCTGCGCGGCACCGACGGTGTGACGGTCTATCGGGGCCATGCGCGTTTTGCCGATGCGCACTCGGTGACCGTGGAGGCCGAGCGGCTGGACGCCCCGCGTATCTTCATCAATGTCGGCGCGCGGCCGGCGGTGCCGTCGATCCCGGGCGTTGCTGATGTGCCGTGTCTGACCAGCAGCTCGATCCTCGAACTCGACGTGCTGCCGCGGCATCTGGTGGTGATCGGCGGCAGCTATGTCGGGTTGGAATTCGCCCAGATGTATCGCCGCTTCGGCGCCGAGGTGACGGTGATCGAGGCGGCGCCTCGGCTGGTTGCGCGCGAGGACCCGGACATCTGCGATGCGGTGCGCGGCATCCTGGTGGCGGAAGGGATCGGCGTGCACGTTGCCACGCGCACAAGGTCGATCGAGCGCACCAACCGCGGTGTGCGCGTGACGATCGGCGATGCCGGCGGCGCCACGTCGATCGATGGATCGCACGTGTTGCTCGCGGCCGGGCGCCGGCCGAACACCGACGATCTGGGCGTCGATCTGGCCGGCATCGCGCTGGATGCGCGCGGCTATGTCCACGTGGACGATGCGCTGCGAACCAACGTGCCGGGCATCTGGGCGCTGGGCGAGTGCAATGCGCGCGGAGCGTTCACCCACACGGCGTACAACGACTACCAGATCGTCGCCGCGAACCTGCTGGAGGGCGCGCAACGCAGCGTGCGCGACCGGATTGCCGCCTATGCCATGTTCATCGATCCGCCGCTGGCTCGCGTCGGCATGAGCGAGTCGGAGGCCCGTGCCGCGGGGCACGCCATCCTGCGCGCCAGCCTGCCGATGAAGGACGTGTCCCGCGCTTACGAAAAGGGCGAGACGGACGGCCTGATGAAGATCGTCGTGGACCGCGGCAGCCGGCTGATCCTCGGCGCGGCGATCCTGGGTACCGGCGGCGACGAGGCGGTGCACTGCATCCTGGATACGATGTACGCGAAGGCGACGGCGGACGTGCTGCAACGTGCGGTGCACATCCATCCGACGGTGGCGGAGTTCATCCCGACGCTGCTGGAGGATCTGCGGCCGGGCTGACGTGCCGCTTTCCGCCTGCGCGTCCGGTTGTCATCATCCACACGCAGTCGCTTGGGGGGAACCTTCATGGAGCTCGGGCTGGGCGGCAAGGGCGCGGTGATCACCGGCGCCAGCCGTGGGATCGGTGCGGCGATCGCGGCGGAACTCGCGCGCGAGGGCGTGCATGTCTGCCTGGTCGCACGCGATGCGGCAAAGCTACGGGAGGTCGCGACGCGGCTCGCGAACGCCGGAGTGAAGACCGCCGTGCATCCGGGCGATCTGCGTGAGCCGGAGACGGCCGCCGCCGCCGTTGCCACCGCGATTGCCGCGTTCGGCCGGCTGGACATCCTGGTGAACAATGCCGGAGCCACCAAACGCGCCGACTTCTTCGCGCTGAGCGACGAGGATTTCCACGACGGTTTCGAATTGAAGTTCCACGGCGCGGTGCGCATGACCCGCGCTGCGTGGCCGCATCTGCGCGCGGCGCGCGGCTGCATCATCAACATCGCCGGTGTCGGCGCGCGGACCGGCGCTGCGGACTTCACCATCGGCGGGCCGGTCAACGTCGCGCTGCTGAACTTCACCAAGGCGATGGCGGATATCGGCATCCGCCAGGGCGTGCGGGTGAACGCGATCAATCCCGGCCTGATCGCGACGGACCGGTTCAACGGCAATGTCGAGCGGATGATGCGGGAACGCTCGCTGACGCGGGAGGCAGCGATTGCCGAGCGGCTGGCGGGGCACGGCACCACACGGGTGGGGCAGCCGGAGGAGATCGGCGCTCTGGCGGCCTATCTTGCTTCGGACCGGGCGGATTTCATTCAGGGCGCGTTGCTCGATATCGATGGCGGCGCGACGCGGGCGCTGTGACGAGAGGGGTAAAGGTCTCCCCCTGCAAGACAGGCGGAGCGTTCCTACCCTACCGCCACGTCCAGCCAGCCGCGTGCGTCGAACCTGCCGGTGTCACGCGGCCGCAGCAGCACCGTGGTCGTGTCCGATTCCGCGATTGCCGGCCCTGGCACCGTTTGCTCTGCCGCCAGCTCGCCGAATTCGAACACCGGTACGTCCACCCACCCGTCCAGCCAGATGCGCCGCTGCGCCTTCGCACCCACGGGCGGCCGCGCCGCGGCGGCGGCACCCCCCACCGACGGTAGCTGCCCGATCACCGACAGTCGGGCGTTGACCAGCACCACGTCCTGATCGGGCAACGAATACGTGTAAAGCGTCTCATGCGCGCGATGGAACGCCGCCTCGATCCGCTTGCCCAGGTCCTGCGCATCCCAATCCATGACCTCGAGATCTACCGCTATTTCAAATACCTGTTCTCCATACCTCATATCGGCCGAACGCCGCGTCACCACTGCCCCGTCGAACCACGCCAGCCGCGCCCGGCCCTCCTGCTCCATCTCGGCAAACGCCGTGCGCAATGCGTCCGCGTCGATGCCCCGCGTCTGCGGCTGGCTGCGCATAAGCTCGAGCCGCAGGTCGGTGTTCAACATGCCCCAGGCCGACAGCACCGACGCCGCCAGCGGCACCACCACGCGGCCGATACCCAGCTCCGACGCCACCGCGGTGACGTGCAGCCCGGCGGCGCCGCCGAACGCCAGCAGCGTGTAGCCGCGCGGATCGACGCCGCGGCGCACCGTCGCCACGCGGACGCCGTCCGCCATGCGGGTGTTGACCAGGCGATGGATGCCGGACGCCGCAGCCTCGACGGACAGACCCAGCCCCTCGGCGACGTGCCGCACGGACTCGATTGCCGCGGACACGTCGAGCCGTCGCTGGCCGCCGAGGAAATTGCCTGGATCGAGGTAACCCAGCACCAAATTCGCATCGGTCACTGTCGCCGCGGAGCCGCCCTGGCCGTAGCAGGCGGGGCCGGGATCGGCGCCGGCACTGTCCGGGCCCACCGCCAGCATGCCCGCGCGGTCGATCCGACCGATCGAGCCGCCGCCCGCGCCCAAGGTCACGATGTCCAGCCCCGGCAGGGCGATCCGCGCGTTTGCCACCGTCTTGCCGCCGGACAGCGACGGCGCGCCGTCGCGCACCAGCGCTATGTCCGTCGAGGTACCGCCCATGTCGAACGCGATCAGATCGCGCGCCACGCCCTGGCGCGACAACGCCACCGCCGCCGCGACGCCGCCTGCCGGACCGGACAGCGCGGTGCCCGCCGCGACGCGCACCGCCTCTGCCACCGATGCAACGCCGCCATGCGACAGAATCACCAGCAGCTCGCCGCGATAGCCGGCATCGCCCAAGCGGGTTTGCAGCCGAGCGAGGTAGTTCTCGATCACCGGTCCCACTGCCGCATTGGCGATCGTGGTGGAGAAACGCTCGAATTCCTTGATCTGCGGCAACACGTCGGAGGACGCGGTCACATACGCCTGTTGCAGCCGTGCCTTCGCCGCCGCTGCGGCCATCTGTTCGTGCGCCGGATTGCGCCACGAGTGCAGGAAGCAGATGGCGACCGCCTGAACGCCTTCGGCGGCAAGCCGCGCCACGGCAAGATCGAGCGATGCCTGGTCCAGCGTGGTTTCGGTCGTCCCGTCGGCGCGGGTGCGTTCGCGTACCGGCAAGCGCAGGCGGCGCGGCACCAGCGGCTCCGGCGGGGTCATGCGAAGATTGTAGCGCTCGGGCTTCAGGCCCTCGCGCATCTCGATGATGTCGCGGTGGCCCTCGGTGGTCAGCATCCCGACGCGGGCAGCCTTGCCCTCCAGCAGTGCGTTGGTGGCGACGGTGGTGCCGTGCACGATGCGGCCGGTCGCTGCCAGCAGATCGGACTGCGTCAGGCCGAGCACCTGGGCGGCGCGGGCCAGGCCGTCCAGCACGCCGTCCGACTGGTCGCGCGGCGTGGAGGCCGCCTTGGCGGTGATGGTGCGCCCGTCCGGCGTTGCCACCACGATGTCGGTGAAGGTGCCGCCGACGTCGATGCCGATGGTGTAGGTCATTGCGGAAGGGTGATGCGGCGAGGAATGCGGGGCAAGGGCCGGCCGCTTTATGTCGGCCAGTCGCCTTGAAGCAATGTCTCCCTGCGCGGGAGCGCGGGCGGCCAACGGACGACGCATTGACGGCTGCGGCGAAAAACCAGTGGCGCGAGTCATTCAAAGCGATGTGTCCGACGCCGGTCCGTCACAACTGCGGATGGCTCAGGTCCTGCCGTCGTAACCCGCAGGGCAATCGCATATGCCGGGAACCCCGCGCGGAACACCCGGGCAGCGCCCGTGCGGTTCGTTGCAAGTTTAGATTTTAACACGGGTGCGTCGGGAGACCGGCGAGAGGAGAGGGCGAGAATCCCTTACGATGAACGGTAGAGCGAACCACATCGGCCCCGAGTCATGCGTTTCACGCCGCGAGGTGTGG
>DASXFW010000057.1:0-7170 GCA_036489395.1 Acetobacteraceae bacterium
TTGCAGGGAGCCTATGATGCGGTTCGTCAGTCCCCTTGTGGGTGATACCACCAACCGGAGAGCCGGATGCGGGAGAACCGCCAGTCCGGTTCGGAGGGAGGGGGAGGCGGGACAACCGTCTCTCCCTACCCCTATTACCCCGCGACCGTCCAGCGTCGGCGACGAGACGGACGCCCGCGACGGGGGGTGGATGGCCGGGTCAGGCCCGGCCATGACGGCGGCGATTTCGCGAGGCGCATGGGAAGACATACATGACCCACCAGTATTGCATCGTGCACGACGAAGGCCGCGTCCGTACCGTCACGCTGAACCGTCCGGAAGTCCTGAACGCGTTGCATGCCGATGCGAACGACGAGCTCGCGTCGGTGTGGGACGAATTCGCCGCGCGCGACGATCTGTGGGTCGGCATCATCACCGGCGCGGGCGAGCGTGCGTTCTCCGCCGGCAACGACCTGAAAGTGCAGGCGGCGGGACGGCGTCGGCCGAACGGACCGAACGGCTTCGCGGGCATCACGCACCGCTTCAACCTCGACAAGCCGCTGATCGCCGCGGTGAACGGCTGGGCAATGGGCGGCGGGTTCGAAACCGCGCTCGCCTGCGACATCATCATCGCGGCGGAGAACGCATTGTTCGCGCTGCCCGAGCCGCGCGTCGGGTTGATCGCTGGCGGTGGCGGCGTGCACCGGCTGCCGCGCATGATCCCGATGAAGCAGGCGATGGGCATGATCCTGACCGGCCGGCGCGTTTCCGCCCGTGAAGGATTCGAACTTGGATTCGTCACCGAAGTGGTGCCGCAGGGGCAGGCGCTGGAGGCAGCGAAGCGGTGGGCCGGGCTGATCCTGGAGTGCTCGCCCAAAGCCGTGCGCGCGTCAAAGCAGGCGTCGTATCGCGGGCTGGGCGAGGCGACGCTGGAGAAGGCGATGCGCACGGTGTATCCGGCGCAGCAGGAAAACATCGAGAGCCAGGATTATATCGAGGGTCCGAAGGCGTTCGCCGAAAAGCGCAAGCCGAACTGGCAGAACAAGTAGGGCAAGCTTCTCCCCCCCTCCCCTTGAGGGAGGGGGTTGGGGGGAGGGGTGCGTGCGGCCGCGGACCTTGGCTGTACGCACCCCTCCCCCTACCCCCTCCCTCAAGGGGAGGGGGAGAATATAGTGGCCCGGCTTCGTACTCGTCGAAGGAGCTCGCACGATGACCGCGATCGAACCGATCCCATACACCGACGCAAAGATCCGCCGCATCCTGTCCACCGTGCGGACCATCGCGATGGTCGGCGCATCGACCAACTGGAACCGGCCCAGCTACTTCGTCATGAAGTACCTGCAAGGCAAAGGCTATCGCGTCATCCCGGTGAATCCCACCGCCGCGGGCCAGGAGCTGCAAGGCGAACGCGTGTATGCGTCGCTGCGCGACATCCCCGAAAAGATCGACATGGTCGATATCTTCCGCCCCTCCGACCAGGTGCCGCCGATCGTCGAGGACGCCATCGCAATCGGCGCCAAAGTCGTGTGGATGCAGCTCGGTATCCGCAACGATGCCGCGGCTGAGCAAGCGGAAGCCGCCGGCCTCGAAGTGATCATGAACCGCTGTCCGAAGATCGAGTTCGGCCGGCTCGGCGGCGAGCTGTCATGGAGCGGCGTCAACTCCAACATCATCCGCAACCGCGCGCCGGAGCCGCCGACGGAACGCCGCACCAAACCGCGGCCGATGCCGAT
Organism: Acetobacteraceae bacterium; assembly: GCA_036489395.1. Lineage (GTDB taxonomy): Bacteria > Pseudomonadota > Alphaproteobacteria > Acetobacterales > Acetobacteraceae > JASHVB01. The sequence continues at coordinate 1,713 of DASXFW010000057.1, forward strand.
GCACAACATCAGCTACGGCTTCGAGACCCGGACGATTCACGCCGGCGCCTCGCCCGACCCCACCACCGGTGCCCGCACGACGCCAATCTTCCAGACCACAGCCTATGTTTTCGACGACGTCGATCACGCCGCCTCGCTGTTCAATCTGCATAATTTCGGTTATATTTACACGCGTCTGACCAACCCCACCGTCGCGGTGCTGGAGGAGCGTGTTGCCAACCTGGAAGGCGGCCGTGCCGCGGTCGCCGCCGCGTCCGGTCACGCCGCACAGTTCCTCGTGTTCGCCACCATGCTGGAGCAGGGCGATGAATTCGTGGCATCGCGGAATTTGTACGGCGGATCGCTGACGCAGTTCGGACTGTCGTTCAAGAAGCTAGGCTGGACCTGCCATTTTGTCGATCCGACCGATCCGGAGAATTTCCGCCGCGCGCTGACGCCACGTTGTAAGGCGATCTTCATCGAAAGCCTGGCCAATCCCGGCGGCATCATCGTCGATCTGGAGGCGGTGGCGAAGGTCGCGCACGACGCCGGCATTCCGCTGATCGTCGATAACACGCTGGCCACGCCGTATTTGTGCCGGCCGATCGAGTACGGCGCCGACCTGGTGACGCATTCGACGACGAAGTTCCTCGACGGGCACGGCAATTCCTTGGGCGGCATCGTGGTGGAATCCGGTAAGTTCGACTGGGCGCAGGGCGGCAAATTTCCTGCGTTGACCGAACCGGAACCCGCCTATCACGGCCTGCGCTTCTACGAGAATTTCGGCGACTTCGCGTTCACCACGAAGGCGCGAGCGGTGGTGTTGCGCGATTTCGGGCCGACGCTGGCGCCGATGAATGCCTTCCTGACGATCACCGGCATCGAGACGCTGCACGTGCGCATGGAACGGCACTGCGCCAATGCACAGCAGGTTGCTGAATTCCTTGCGACGCACCCTCGCGTGGCATGGGTGTCCTATGCGGGGTTGGAATCCAGCCCGTATCATGCGCTGGCGAAGCGCTATTTGCCGAAAGGCGCTGGTGCGGTGTTCACATTTGGCGTGAAGGGCGGCTTCGAAGCCGGCGTGAAGCTGGTCGAAAGCGTGCGGCTGTTCTCGCATCTTGCGAATATCGGCGACACGCGCAGCCTGATCCTGCATCCCGCTTCGACGACGCACCGGCAACTGTCGGACGAGCAGCGAATGGCGGCGGGGGCGGGGCCGGATGTGATTCGGCTGTCGATCGGGTTGGAAACGGCTGCGGATTTGATTGCGGATCTGGATCAGGCGCTCGCGGGCGCGGATTAGTTCGGCACGTGCGCTTTACCGTTGTCGCTGCGCTTCCAGCAAGAAACTGGGGCGTTCTGTCATTGCAAGGCCGCTTGGCCGAAGCAATCCCCCCGGGAGATTGCTTCGGCCAAGCGGCCTCGCAATGACAGGGTGGGGGTGCAGCCGTTTCATCCAGGGCGGGTCGGCAGGCGCCGGCCGGGGGCAACTTGCAATTACCGTGGCGGCGAGAGGCTTACCCGACAACCATGTCAATCGGCGCTTGCGCATCCACCACGGTCAGCGGCGTGAAACCGGCGGGATCGCCATCTGCCTGCGCCGGGATCGCCTCGTTTCCCACCACGTCGATCCGCTGCGCGCGCAAGTGACGCACGCCCGGCGCGCGGCCCAGCCCGTTCAGCGGCAACGTGGCGCCATACATCAACGCCGCGCCCGTCCCCGAATGCGAGAACAGGACAACGGAAAATCCAGCCTCGGAGGGACGCGCGTCTGGCGCCAGCAGATAGCGCCCCCCATAGAACCGGCCCTTGCTCACAATGACGCTCGAAGCCTGCATTTCCTGCTCATCCACCCGCACGGTGATCGGCGGATAGCCATAGCGCACCGATTCACGCAGCGACTGCAGCACATACGCGCCGCGGCCGAACACGCGCTTCAACGGCACGTTCAGCCGGTGCACGACCTGCGCGTCGAACCCCACGCTCAGCATCTGTACGAACAGCCGTGAACCATCGGCACCGGATGCGACGCCGGGCCACAGCTTGCAGGTGCGGCCGAATGCCAGAGCCGCCGCGACCGCGCGCGGTGCGAACGGCAGTGCCAACTCGTGCGCCAGCACATTCGCGCTGCCGAGCGGGATCACGCCCAACCGCACCTTGGTCCCCATGATTACGCTGGCGACTTCGGCGATGGTGCCGTCGCCGCCGGCCGCCACCACCATCGGTGCGCCGGCCGCCACGGCCTCGTGCGCCAGGCGCGCCGCGTGGCCGGCGCAACGTGTTTCCGCGACATCCAACCGCACGCCATTCGCCACCAGCACATCGAGCACGCGCCACAGCAGTGCCGCGCGCCGCCGGCCGGCGACGGGATTGAACACGATCACCATGTCGGAGCGGATCGGATTGGGAAAGGCGTGTGAATCGGCGGCATCCTGCAACGGGAAGTTGCCTTGGTGCCACCGGACAGAGTCAGTTTGATGACGGTTGGATGACTGAGTCATTACTTTCAATCTTAGACCTAAAATGCCGTCGCGTCACGAAATGTTAATCCGCAAGCCAGCCGAATCACCGTATTCGCCCTTGCACATGAACGCGTTATCCACAGCGGGCGTGCGGCCAGATTACCGCAGCGTCTTCATCTCGGACACGCATCTCGGTACGCGCGGTTGCCGCTCCGATTTCCTGGCCGATTTCCTTCGCAGTACGTCCTGTCAGCATCTCTATCTCGTCGGAGACATCATTGACGGGTGGCGGCTGCGCAAGTCCTGGTACTGGGATGATAACCACGACGACGTGCTGCGCCAGATCGTGCGCCACGCGCGCGGCGGCACGCAGGTCACCTACATCCCCGGCAATCACGACGAGATGTTTCGCGCATGGCTGCCGTTGGGCCTGGAAATTTCCGGCATCAAGTTGCGGCGGGAGGCGGTGCATGTCACCGCGAACGGCACGCGTCTGTTGGTGATCCACGGCGACGAGTTCGACTCGGTGGTGCGTTACGCGAAGTTCCTCGCGCTGCTGGGCGACTGGGCGTACACGGTCGCGCTGACGGTCAATCGCTGGTTCAATGCTTGCCGCCGGCGTCTTGGTTATCCTTACTGGTCGCTGTCGGCCTGGCTGAAGCGCCAGGTGAAGGAAGCGGTGAAGGCGATCGACCGCTTCGAGGAAGCGCTGGCGAACGAGGCGCGGCGGCGGGGCTTCGACGGTGTCGTATGCGGCCATATCCATCATGCGGAAATGCGCATGGTCGGCGATGTCTGGTACATCAACGACGGCGACTGGGTGGAAAGCTGCACCGCGCTGGTAGAACACCACGACGGCCGGCTGGAGCTGGTCGATTGGGCGGAGCGGAACAAGCTGTCGTTCCTCGCGCCGCGGGCGCGGGTGGCAGAAACTGCCTGATACAGCGATCCTCGCGACGCCGGGCATCGATCCGATGCTGCCGCCGGCACCTTCGCATCGCATCATGATCGTGACCGACGCATGGGCGCCGCAGGTGAATGGCGTGGTGCGCACGCTGAGCACGGTGGCCGACGAACTGCGCGCCATGGGCCATGAGGTCACCGTGGTCGGTCCGGACCGGTTCCGTACCGTTCCGTGTCCGACCTATCCCGATATCGCGCTGTCGCTGCTGCCGCGGCGGCGCCTGGTGCGCATGATCGAGGCGTTCCGGCCCGACGCGCTGCACATCGCGACCGAAGGGCCGCTGGGGATCTCGGCGCGACGCTGGGCGAAGCGGCACGGCATGGCGTTCACCACGGCGTTCCACACGCGGTTCGCCGAATATATCAACGCGCGCATGCACATCCCGACGCGGCCGATCTACGCGTGGATGCGGCATTTTCACGGTGCCGGTCAGGGTATCATGGTGGCGACGGAATCGCTGCGCTCGGAACTGCTGCGGCGTGGATTCCGCAACATCCGACCGTGGTCGCGTGGCGTGGACCTGACGTTGTTCCAGCCGGAACCGCGCGAGGATTGGGGATTGCCGCGGCCGGTGTTTCTTTATGTCGGCCGCGTGGCGGTAGAGAAGAACATCGCGGCGTTCCTCGATCTTGATCTGCCCGGTTCGAAGGTGGTGGTCGGCGGGGGGCCGCAACTTGAGTCGCTGCGGCGCGATTATCCGGCGGTATTGTTTACCGGGCCTCGGTACGGCGAAGCGCTGGCGCGGTCTTATGCAGGCGCCGACGTGTTCGTGTTTCCGTCGCTGACCGACACGTTTGGATTGGTGATCCTGGAGGCTCTGGCATGCGGCACGCCGGTTGCCGCGTATCCTGTCACCGGGCCGAAGGACGTGATGGCCGACACGGTCGGATGCATCGGGTCGATGAACGACGACCTGCGCGTTGCCGCTCTGGAGGCGCTGCGGGCGGATCGTGCCGCGTGCCGCGCGCATGCGGAACGCTATTCATGGCGGGCCTGCGCTGAGATGTTCCTGTCGCATCTGGTGCCGATGAACGGCATCTGATGTCATTGCGAGGCCGCTTGGCGGAAGCAATCTCCCGCGGGAGATTGCTTCGGCCAGGCGGCCTCGCAATGACAGAAAAAAAGCCCGGCGCGTTTGCTTGCCTGGTAATGACAGGGGCTAATCGCGCCAGCTTGGGTCCCGCCGATCGAGCATGCGCAGCATCGCCGGCCAGTGCAGCGCGGTCGGGGTGCGCTGCGCTTCGGCGCGCTGGCGGCGTTCGACGCTGCGCTGCACGATGTCTTCGGCCGGCAGGCGCAGCCCCGCGCCGGCCGCCATCGCATCGACCTGCGCCGCACACGCGGCCTCGAACTGGTGGATGGCGCGGAACGCTCCGGGCGCCGTCGCATTGCACACCAGCAGTCCGTGGTTACGCAGCACCAGGTAGTTGAGCTCGCCAAGGTCCGCGACGAGCCGCTCGCGTTCCGCGGTATCGACCGCGGGGCCTTCGTAATCGTGATACGCGACAGGGAAGCAGTTGATCGCGGTCTGCGTCATCGGCAGGAAGCCGCATTGCATCGACGACACCGCCATGCCGGCGCGGCTGTGCGTGTGGATGACGCAGGCCACGTCCGGCCGCGCGCCGTGCACCGCGCTGTGGATCACGTAGCCGGCATAGTTCACGCCGACGTCGCGGCCGTGCGGGTTGAATACCTCGTTGCCGTCGAGGTCGATCGTCACCAGCGACGACGCGGTGATCTCCTCGAACATCCAGCCGTACGGGTTGATCAGGATTCGCTCTTCCTCGCCCGGTACGCGTAGCGTGATGTGGTTGAAGATGAGATCGATCCAGCCGTGCAGCGCCATCAGCCGATACAGCGCGGCGCAGTCCAGCCGCGCTTGCCACTCGGCCGCCGAGACGCGGGCGCGCACGGTGCTCAGCATCATCGTGTCGGGCATCGGCGGTACTCCCCTGCTTGTCGTTTCCGCCGCGTAGCATACACCGCCGGTCGGCGCGGACGGAAGGAAGGGCGGGGCTTTGCCCCGGACCCAACCAAGAGGGCGCTGCCC
>DASXFW010000196.1:0-4483 GCA_036489395.1 Acetobacteraceae bacterium
TAACAAGAAACCGGAGTCCCCCTGTCATTGCGAGGCCACTTGGCCGAAGCAATCTCGTTCGTGACGAGCTGCCGGCGGCTCGTCACGAACGAGATTGCTTCGGCCAAAGCGGCCTCGCAATGACAGGGGGGTGCGCTTCTCGTAATGACAGGGGGGGTGCGCTTCTCGTAATGACACCGCGGACCAGCTACCCCGCGCTACGCGACTTCGAACAATCCTGCTGCGCCCATGCCGCCGCCGACACACATCGTCACCACCACGTATTTCGCCCCGCGCCGCTTGCCCTCGATCAGCGCGTGACCGGTCATGCGCGCACCGGACATGCCATACGGATGGCCGATCGAGATCGCGCCGCCATCGACGTTCAGCTTCTCCGGGTCGATCCCGAGACGATCGCGGCAATAGATCACCTGGCAGGCAAACGCCTCGTTCAGTTCCCATAGATCGATGTCGTTCACCTTCAGCCCATGCCTCGCCAGCAGCTTCGGCACGGCGAATACCGGGCCGATGCCCATTTCGTCCGGCGCGCAGCCGGCCACCGCCATGCCTCGATAGATGCCCAGCGGCTGCAGGCCGCGGCGTTCCGCTTCCTTCGCTTCCATCAGCACCGCGGCGGAGGCGCCGTCCGACAGTTGCGACGCATTGCCCGCGGTGATGCACTTGCCGGCCTTCACCACCAGCCCATCCGCGAACACCGGCTTGAGCGCGGCGAGGCCCTCCAGCGTTGTGTCCGCGCGGTTGCCCTCGTCCCGGGGCAGCGTCACCGGCTTCGGCGAGGTCTCGCCGGTGGCACGGTCGGTGACCAGCATCGTGGACGGCAGGGGCACGATCTCCGTGTCGAACCGCCCCGCCTGCTGCGCCGCGGCGGTGCGCTGCTGCGAGCGCAGCGCGTATTCGTCCTGCGCTGCGCGCGAAATCCCATAGCGCCCGGCGACGATTTCCGCCGTCTCGATCATCGCCATGTAGAGCGCGGGAATGCGCGCCAGCAACGCTGGGTCCTTGGCGCGATGGCGGTTCGCCTGCTGCGTCTGCACCAGCGAGATCGACTCGAGCCCGCCGCCCACCACGATCTGCATGTCGTCATCGATGATTTGCTTTGCCGCGGTGGCGATCGCCATCAGGCCGGAGGAACACTGCCGGTCCACCGTCATGCCGGCGACGCTGTCGGGCAGGCCGGCCGCGAGCGCGCTCTGCCGCGCCAGGTTGAAGCCCTGCGCGCCCTGTTGCAGCGCGGCGCCCATGACCACGTCGTCGATCTCGGCCGGGGTGACACGCGCTCGCCGCACCGCCTCGGCGATGACGTGGCCGCCGAGGGTTTGTGACTGGGTGTCGTTGAACGCACCGCGATAGGCCCGCCCGATCGGCGTGCGCGCGGTGGAGACGATGACGGCGCTGCGCATGGACGTTGCTCTCCTGTTGGTTCGGTGAGCGGACTGATGGCGCGGAATGCGGCATGCGTCCAGCGTGCGCCGGTCCGGCCTCCTGCGGCGACAGGAATAATTCCATGTCATGCTTTCACGGTTGCGCCCCCGGCCAAGCCGAGTACGGTCACGCTACCGATTCCCGATAAAGGGGCTGCCCATGCGTTCGCGCGCTCTAAGTTTCCTGTTGCTGGCCGGCGTGCTGGCCGCGTGCTCTTCGACCGACAACGGCACCAATTCGGGCGCCGGCGGCGCGGGTATGGGCCCGGGCGGCGGAGTGGGTGCGGCCGGCGCGGGGGGCTATGCCGCCGGCAATGCGGCGCCAGGCAGCGAGGAAGACCTGGTGCAGAATGTCGGCGACCGGATCTTCTACGACACCGACCAGAGTACGCTGAGCGACACGGCGCGCACCACGCTCGGCCGCCAGGTCCAGTGGCTGCAACAGCATCCGACCGTGAATGTGCTGATCTCCGGCAACTGCGACGACCGCGGGACGGAGGAATACAACCTCGCCCTTGGCCAGCGCCGCGCGGTGGCGGACGCCAACTTCCTGGTGGCGCAGGGCGTCAACGCGTCACGGCTGCAGACCATCAGCTACGGCAAGGACCGGCCGGTCGATCCCAACGATACGCCCGACGCGTGGGCGAAGAACCGCAACGCCATCACGCAGGTGCACTGAGCTCCTCAGCCCCCGCGGCGGGCGATCGGCGTCCACCCCAGGTGGTCGGCTGCCGAGGCGAGCGCCACCGGCCCCGCGCCCGGGCCGCGATCGAGCATGCGGCCCTTTACCTCGATGGAGCGGAAGCGCTGCGCGGTGAAGCGCGGCGAGAAGTGGTCCGCGGCCATGCCCGCCTTCATTTTCAACTGCGCCAGGAACATGCGCGGGTCGGCGATTTCTTCCCATACGCTGGGCAGGAACAAGGACCGGCGGCCGGAATCGTCGATGATCAGCCCATCGACGCGGGGACGAAGCTGCGCCAGCAGGTCCGCCTCGCTGCCGAACACCATCGGCTGCGGCGGCGTCAGCACCGAGATCGACAGATCAAGGCCTTGCAGCTCCAGCAGGCCCAGCGGCGGGAACCTTGGGTCCTTGAATGCGGCGTTGAACGCATGGTGCGCGACGTCCTCGATCAGCGGCCGCCATGCGGCGGGCGAGCCGATGCAGCCGCGCAGCGTGCCGTGCCGGCGCAGCGTGACGAAAGCCGCGCCGTGGTCCGCGAGCAGCGGCGGCAGTGTCGTGTTGACGATGACCTGCGGCGGCTGGCCGGAATTGAAACCGATCCCGATCGCATTGCGCACGACCTGAAGCAGGATTGGCGCAACCGCCTCGACCGCCGCATGTTCTGGATCGATCGTCGCGCCGGTGCTGCCCGGCTCGAACAACGCCCAGGCGCCGTAGCCGACGACCCGGTCGCGTGGTCCGGCGGTATCCCCGGAGTTCCGCAGGTCGAGCCGCTCGATCGCCATGCCGCGCCGCCGGGCGGACAGCAGCAGGCCGCGGGTCGGCACGCACCCGCAGGCGCCCGTGGGGGTTAGTGCGTCGGCGTCGAACCGCTCGATGGCTTCCGCGGTGCGCTGGTCGATTTCCTGGCAGGCGGCATAGTCCAGGTAGTGCGACAGGTCGGTCGAGATGACGAACAGGGTTTCGGGGCCGCCCCAGAGGGAGTCGAAGACGGCGGCGACGGCCTCGGCCGGCGTGTCTCCGGCGACGATCGGCACCAGGCGGAAATCGCCGAGCACCTGCTGCAGGAAGGGCACGTGCACCTCCAGCGCGTGCTCCTTGGCATAGGCGGCGGCCAGCGTGCCGACCATCGGGAGCTGGCGAAGCTGCGCGATTGCCTCGGTATCCAGCGCGACGGTTCCGGAGGGCAGGGACCAGGCGTCCGCGGTATCGACGGCCAGGCCCTGGAAGGCGACATGGTGCGACGGCCCGATCAGCACGACGCGGCTGATGCGGCCGCGTGCGGCGGCGAGGCGCGCGTAGGCCCGGGCGGCGACGGAACCGGAATAAATATAGCCCGCATGCGGCCCGATGATCGCCTTGGGAAGCGTCGTTGCGGCCCCGGTGGGCGGCGTGTTGTCCGCCTCCGACAGGAACTGGACGAGCTGGCGGCGCAGTGCATCGGGTTCCGCGGGATAGAATGTGCCGGCAACGGCGGGCATGCGAACGAAGGTCACGGGATGGGCCTCGGCAGGAAATGGCGCGGCTGTGTAGCTATACCCATTCCGCGGCCGGATGAAACCGCCGCGGATTGTATCTGGCGGATGTAGCCGGCGGATGTAGCAAAGGTCCCCCCTCCCCTTGAGGGAGGGGTTGGGGGAGGGGTACGTACATCCGCGGTCGGCGGAAGTACGCACCCCTCCCCCAACCCCTCCCTCAAGGGGAGGGGGGAATCTTGTTTCTTGCAGAATGATCACCCCTCCCGCACGGGGCACGCGCGCATTATGTCGGTTGGCATGGACAGCGAGCTCGCAGGCAGTGTCTTTCCCGCCCGCCACTGGCACAAGCTGGAGGACGGACGCATCCAGTGCGACGTCTGCCCGCGTCTTTGCAAGCTGCACGAGGGCCAGCGCGGCCTGTGTTTCGTGCGTGCGCGGCAGGACGATGCGCTGGTGTTGACGACCTACGGCCGGTCTTCCGGGTTCTGCATCGACCCGATCGAGAAGAAGCCGCTCAATCATTTCTATCCCGGCACGAGCGTCCTCTCCTTCGGCACCGCCGGCTGCAACCTGGGCTGCAAGTTCTGCCAGAACTGGGATATCTCGAAGTCGCGTGCCGTGGAGAAGCTGAGCGAAGCGGCCATGCCCGATGCCATCGCCGAAGCGGCCCATCAGTTGGGCTGCCGCAGCGTCGCCTTTACGTACAACGACCCCGTGGTCTGGGCCGAATATGCAATCGACACCGCCCGCGCTTGCCGGGCACGCGGGATCAAGACCGTAGCCGTCACGGCTGGCTACATCACGCCCGAAGCGCGCGGTCCCTTCTATGAATTCATGGACGCGGCCAACGTCGATCTAAAGGGCTTTACGGAAGACTTTTACTGGCACCTGACCCAGTCTCA
>DASXFW010000160.1:0-24349 GCA_036489395.1 Acetobacteraceae bacterium
ATTCCTCCGGTCTGGTGGCCCCTCCCCGCCATCCAGCGAAACAGACGGATTGCAAAGGCTACGCCCTTGCCGGAGGTTCAGGAGGCAGAGCGTCCTGGCGGGTTTCAGGGCGGAGCCCTGACCTTGCCTCCGTTCACACCCGATTACCCCGACTGTCAGGCCGCTCCGATCGCCACCGGCGTGCGAAACATGAAATAGGTGCGGTTGCGCTGAAAACGCCGCATCCGCAGAATCCACGGCGTCTCGTTCGCAGCCATCCATGCGGGGGTCGCGTACACGCCGGTATCCTCCACGTGATACAGCGCGACATACCGCGGTGCGCCACACAGCGCGCGGAACCGCCGAGCGGCGATCACCCCGGGCACGCGGCTGAAATGCGGAATGTGCTCCATGTTGTACCAGTCGTTGAATTCGTCCTCATGCGCCGGATCGACATCCATCGACACCAGGATCACGCCGCCCGCGTGCGACGGCGACACCTGATCGCCCGGCACGATCTGTTGCAACTCCCACGCGAGCAGCGGCGTCGCTTCCGTCGCGGCGGTGTGGTCTGAGTCATGGTCCGCCAGCACCAGCCAGTGCCTCGGTTCGGCGATCATGCGGCGCGTCGTCAGATCGGTGGCGCCGCCGAGCCAGACCTGCCGTGTCGGCGTCGCGGCAACGGACGCGCCGGGCGCGCGGTCGAGAATCTGCAACGACAGGCGCATCGCCGTCACACCAATCGCGGGCGATCGCCCTCGACGATGATACGCCACAGCACGCGGCTCTGGCTGCGGTCGTAGTCGCCGTGCGCGCGATGCATCGTCGCGCGATCGTCGATCACCAGCACGTCGCCTTTGCGCCAGGCGTGATCATAGACGATCTCCGGCTGGATCATGCGCACCAGCAGGTCGTTCAGATAGGCTTTGCTGTCTTCCGGCGTCATGCCTTCGATGTTCACCGTCTTGGTGACGTGGAAATACACCGCGCGCGAGCCGTGCACCGGATGCGTGCGGACCATCGGATGCACGATCGGTTTGCCGAATTGTTCCCGGTCTGCCTCGCGCGTGTCGGAGTGGTTGTCGTCCAGGCTGTTGATCGTGCGCAGCGTGTCAAGCCGCGTGCGTTCTTCCGCCGGCAGCGCGGCATAGGCGGCGCGCATGTTGGCAACGCTGGTGCCGCCGCCGGCCGTGGGGATTTCGACGCCGTAGAGCATCGTGGCGGCGGGTGGACGCTCGCGGTTGGTGTGGTCGGTGTGCCAGCGTTCGGCGGGGCGCTGGCCGTTGCGGTGCCACACCAGGCCGATATTGGGAAACTCCGGCATGTTGTGCTGCGAATAATGCTGCCGCATCGGCGGCCCGAATGCTCCGGCCGCGTGAAGATACTGCAGCGGCGTCAGCGACTGGTCGTGGAACACCAGCGCGAGATGTTCTGCCAGGGCCTGCGACAGCGCATGTTGCGTGTCCGCGTCGATGGGTTGGGAAAGATCGATGCCGGACACTTCGGCGCCGAGCGACGGATGCAACGGCGCGATTGTTAGCTGCGGCATGATGTGTTTCCTCCATTTTCCCCGTGAGCCTGTCACGCCCGAGGCGGCTGACGCATGCCACCGGGGTTTGACTCGGGGGTCAAGACTCGCAGCGTCAAACACCACGGCACGGCGGGCAAATAAAGGACAGAGTAGCTGTCGCAGCATACTCCGCCCCTCCGCTTCGCTCCGCCTGCTCTGCCCACGCAATGCTGGCAAGGTGCCGCATGGATGTGATCGATACCATTTCGGCTGTCGCAAAAATTGCAGTCGTACGCTGCAAAAGTTCGGCGTCTTTGGTCCTGCCGTGCGGCGCTTGACTCGCCGCTTGGCGCGGACCTAGCGTTCGCTCCTAACAAGAGCGTGTCGAGATCAACCGGCAATCCTCGGGAGGACAGCCATGAGTGCCAACGGCCACATGAGTCCCGCACAGATCCGCGCCCGGCTCAAGCATCCTGTCATCGATGGCGACGGCCATTGGGTCGAGTACGACCCGGTCTTCGCCGAGCGCATGCGCAAGGTCGGCGGCGACAAGGCGGCCGACGGCTTCCTCGCCGCGATGCGCAGCACGAAGGATGCGCTGCAAATGTCGGTGGCCGAGCGCAAGCGCCGCCGCGTCGCCATGCCCGGCTTTTGGACGCGGCAGACCGGCAACACGCTGGACCGTGCCACCGCGATGATGCCGCGCATGTTGTATGACCGGCTGGACGAATTCGGCGCGGACTTCGCGATCGTCTATCCGACCGCCGGTCTGCGTGTGCCCCGCATCAGCGACGACGAGACGCGCCGTGCCGTTGTGCGCGCCTATAACATCGTGTCCGCCGAGTACTTCAGCAAGCTCAGCGACCGGATGACTCCAGCGGCGATCATTCCGATGCACACGCCGGATGAGGCGATCGCCGAGCTCGAATATGCCACGAAGCAGCTTGGCTCGAAGGTCGGCATGTTCGGCAGCGCGTTGCCGCGGCCGGTTGAATCCGCGAAGTCCGACAACGCGGACATCCGTCGGCTCGCGGTCGGTTATGAAGTGTTCGGCGTCGATGGTCTGTACGACTACGATCCGGTGTGGGCGAAGTGCGTCGAGGTGAAGATCGCGCCAACCTTCCATAGCACCGGCAGCAACCAGGCGCTGCGCAACTCGCCGACCAACTTCACTTACAACCACATCGGCCACTTCGCCGATGCAGGCCATGCCGCGGCGAAGGGCATCTTCCTGGGCGGCGTCACGCGGCGTTTCCCCGAGCTGCGCTTCGCGTTCCTGGAAGGCGGCGTCGCCTGGGGCGTCCAGTTGTTCGGCGACCTGATGGAGCACTGGGAGCGGCGGAACATCAAGGCGCTGGAGAACATGAAGCCGGACAAGCTCGACCGCGAGCTGCTGATGAGCCTGGTGAAGAAATACGGCTACGACGACACCGCGGCAGCGTTGCAGGCGCGCGACGGCTATCCCGATCCAGAGCAAATGAACCTGACCGGCGGGTTGGAGGAGCTCGACGACTTCGCCGCCTGCAAGATCGCCCGCAAGCAGGACTGGATCGACCTGTATGCAAACCCGTACTATTTCGGCTGCGAGGCCGACGACCGCACCATCTCCTGGGCGTTCGGCAAGACCAATCCATTCGGCGCCAGGCTGAACGCGATCTACAGCTCCGACATCGGGCATTTCGACGTGATCGACATGCGCGATCCGCTGCCGGAGGCTTTCGAACTCGTGGAAGACGGCTTCCTCACCGACGACAATTTCCGCGACTTCGTGTTCGCCAACACGGTGCGGCTGTGGGGCACGCAGAACCCGCAGTTCTTTGAGGGCACGCGCGTCGCCAAGGAAGCGGCCGCGGTGCTGGCGGAAGACTCGGCGCCGCTGCGCGTGGCGGCGGAATAGCCCGACGGGATTGGGCTGACACGTGGCGTTCGCGCCGCGTGTCAGCGCCGCCGCGGCCGCACGCCCGAAAGATCCACCGCGTCTCGGCGATTCCTATGGCCCGGCGCGGATGATCGCGGTGGGATCGACCAAAGTCAGCGTGCTCGCCGTGCCGGGGCCCTGGCTGAAGGTGATCTGCGGCTGGTCGGCCGGGCTGCACTCCGATCCGCTGACATGGGCGCACCAGTACAATGGGTCGGGCCCGCCGGATGGTTGCCCAAACCGGTCCAGCACGGCGTCGCGGATCATGCCGGGCTCCCCAGGCAGCCGCCCGGTGAGCGTATAGGCGATGCTCCAGGCCGTGGCCTGGCTCGCGCCCGAGGCAATGGCGAAGCGGATCCGCAGCGTTCCGTCGCGGGTCGGCGCCGTGATGCGGTCGATGCAGACATCCTCCGCCTCGGTCAGGCATTTGCCATGCTCTTCCTGGATTGAAAGGCGGGCTACGCCCTGTGACAGCAGGCGACCAACGATGTCCGATTCCGTCATGCCAAGGCGCAGGCCGAGGATATCGACCTCCCGCGGATCGAGTGTCGCCGCCGCCGTGCAGGTCGGTATCGACAGGAACGCAAAGAGCAACGCGGAACACAACGAGCGCATGGGGCGAACTTTCCATGAACACGTCCGCAAGACTGCGCTCAAACAGTTAGGATCAGGTTAACGTGGCGGCGGTTCCCGTCTGTGCCGTCGTCGCTGGCGGCCCGAACCGCGCCGACGCGACGTGCCCCCCAATGCGGCTTCCACGGCTTCGGGTGCCAGCGGGGAATGCTGGCCGGCGCGTTACCGCCGGATGATCGTGCCGGTGCCGCCCTCGGTGAACAGTTCCAGCAGGCAGGCGTGTGGCACGCGGCCGTCGAGGATGACGGCGCCCCGTACCCCCTGCTTCACCGCCTCGACGCAGTTCTCCACCTTCGGGATCATGCCGCCGGTGATCGTGCCGTCGTCGATGCCCTGCTGCACCTGCGCCAAGGTCAGGTCCGGGATCAGCCGCTTGTCCTTGTCGAGCACGCCCGGCACGTCGGTCAGCATGATCAGCCGGGTGGCATGCAGCGCGCCGGCGACCGCGGCGGCCACGGTGTCGGCGTTGATGTTGTAGGTCTGGCCGTCATCGCCGACCCCGACCGGCGCAATCACCGGCACCAGGCCGCCGCCGGTCAGCGCGTGGATCACCCGCACGTCGATGCCCACCGGTTCGCCAACGAAGCCCAGGTCCAGCACGCGCTCGATGTTGCTGTCCGGATCGCGCTTGGTGCGCGTCAGCTTGCGCGCGCGGATCAGCCCGCCGTCCTTGCCGCAGACGCCGACCGCCATGGCGCCGGCGCGGGTGATCAGGCTGGCGACGTATTTATTGACGGTGCCGGCGAGCACCATCTCCACCACCTCGACCATCGCCGCGTCGGTGACGCGGAGGCCGTCGATGAAGGTGGACTGGATGGCCAGCCGCTTCAGCATGGCGTTGATCTGGGGGCCGCCGCCGTGCACCACCACGGGGTTGATGCCGACCTGCTTCAGCAGGGCGATGTCGCCGGCGAAGTCCGCTGCGAGGGCTTCCTCGCCCATGGCGTGGCCGCCGTATTTCACCACGATGGTGGCGCCGGCATAGCGGCGCAGGAATGGCAGCGCCTGCGCCAGCACGTGCGCTCGTTCGGCGGCGGCGGCGCGATCGGACACGGCGCCGGGGGCGGATTCGCTCATGGCGGCGGCGTGTAGGGCGGGGTCGGCGGGGGGTCAAGGTTGCAAGGTGCTCCGGCGGAACATGTGGCTGTCACGTTCAATGGGCGGCGAGCCACTGCTTTGCGTCGGTCGAACCGGCGGCGGCGGCCTTCTGCATCCAGATGCGGGTTTGCGCCGGGTCTTTCGCGACGCCGGTGCCGTCTTCATATAGCTGGGCAATGTCCCAATCTGCCGGCGCGTAACCCTGAGCGGCAGATTTGCTGTACCAGCGCATCGCCTCGGCAGTGTCCTGCGTAACGCCCAAGCCATTCTGGTAAAGCCAGCCAAGGTTGTCCTGTGCGGCGGCATAACCCTGATCTGCGGGCTTGCGAAGCCATCGCATCGCCTCGGCATAATCCTGGGTTACGCCCGAGCCGTTCGTGTAGAGGATGCCGATGTTGTTTTGCGCATTTGCATAGCCCTGATCCGCCGCCTTGCGATACCAGCGCATCGCCTCAGCGTAGTCCTGCCTGACACCGCGGCCATTGTCGTAGAGCCAACCGACCGAGTATTGTGCTGCAGCATCGCCCTGATCGGCCGCCTTGCGATACCAGCGCATCGCCTCACCGTAGTCCTGCCTGACACCGCGACCATTGTCGTAGAGCCAACCGACCGAGTATTGTGCTGTAGCATCGCCCTGATCGGCCGCCTTGCGATACCATCGCATCGCCTCGGCATAATCCTGTGCGACGCCCTGACCATTCTGGTACAGCGAGCCGACGTTGTACTGCGAACGTGCATACCCTTGATCTGCCGCGTTGCGATACCACTGCATCGCCTCGGTGTAGTTCCGCGCGGCGCCCCACCCGTTAAAGTACAGCCAGCCGACATAATTCTGTGCGAAAGCGTCACCCCGGTTTTCGGCCTCGCGGTACCAGTAAAGCGCCGCCGCGTAGTCCTTGTGTCCAAATGCCTCAGCGGCCTTGCTATTGGCGGTTTCGACAGTGACCATGGGCCCGGACGACGGCGCTCCCGCCGTCTCGCGCGCGGAAGGCGTCGACGCTGTGGTACCTGAACCCTCTGTTTCGGATGGTGCAGGCGCGGCTCGCTGGATTGGCCCGGTGTCTCGAGCGGATGGCTTCTCGGGCACGGAGGGTTGCGGCTCTGATTTCCGCGGCTGTGTTAGCGTCGCCAGCACTGCCGGCGCGATCGGTGGCGAAACGGGTGCGTTCAAGGAATGATATGCCAGAGCCACGATAAGCGCTACGGCAAGCACAGCGACCGCGGTGATCCCGGCACGTCTGCCTCTACCTGGTCCGGTTGGGGTCGCTACGGCATCCGTCTTTGCTGCACCTTCTGGCCATTCCGCAGGGCCCATGACGACCGGCTTTGGCGGTTCGGCCGGGATGGCTGCCGCCGGTTCGGTGGGCGCTGCCGCTGCGGTGGCGGGCTGCGGGATCTTGGCCGCCGCTACCACAGTAGCGTCCGCCGCCTGCGGCCGAGCAGGAAGGATCGAGGCAATCCTGCCCGCCAGCCGCTCCAACCCGCGTTCCCAGTTGTCGAACAAATCCAGCCACTGCCGGGTGGCCAGCTCGTAGGAAAGCGCGTCGTCGGGCGCGATCTCCTCCACGCGCAAAGGGATCACAATCAGCTTGCTCTGGCTCGCCAGCACAAGCTCCTTCTTGATCTCGTCGGAGTTGTTGGCGTTCGCGGTGAACACCAGCAGCATCACCTTCGCCGAGCGGATCGCCCGGACGATCGCCGACGCGAAGTTCTCGCCGCCGCCAACGTCCCGGGACGCCAGCCAGCAGTGGAAGCCGCGTCCTTCCAGCGACGTGCACAGGCTCTCGGCGATACGCCGGTCCTGGCTGGCATGGCTGATGAAAATGCTGGCCGCCGTGTCGGACATCGTGTGTTCGCCGGCTGACTCGCCGCAAGCAAGGCCGGTGCTTTTCTCCTTTTGCTCCTCGGTTGGCCGGGGGCGTCCGGCCGAAGCGCAACGTAACGCGCAGCCCGGCTGTTACGGAAGCGTTCCCCGCAGGCCCGTCGCGGCACGTCATGGGATTCCGCGCGCGGATGGCCGGGGGCTACGGCTTTACCGGCGCGACCCCATATGCCCGGATAGATCAAGGAAGGAGCATGCCGCCATGGCTGAGATACCCGTCCAGTTCCAGGACCTGCTTGAGAAGAAGGCCTTCGCGCATTTGGCAACACTGATGCCGGACGGCTCGCCGCAGGTGACGCCGGTGTGGTTCGACCACGCGAACGGCCACATCCGGGTGAACACGGCAAAGGGCCGCGTCAAGGCGCGGAACATGCAGGAGGGATCGCGTGTGGCACTATCGATCCTCGATCCTGACAATGCGTATCGCTACATGCAGATTCGCGGGCGCGTGGTGCGGATGACGGAGGATGGTGCGGATGCGCATATTGACGGACTGGCGAAGAAGTACCTGGAGAAGGACAAGTACCCATTCCGCCAGCCTGGTGAAGTGAGGATGATGTACGAGATCGAACCACTGGCCGTGCAGACGATGAGTTAGCGGCAAGAAAACCTCTCCCCTTGCGCGAGAGGCATGCCACCGGGCACTTGACCCGGGGGTCGGCGCGTAGCGCCGGGTGAGGGGCGGAACGCACGATCGTCCGTGCGTTCCGCCCCTCACCCTCGACGCTTCGCGTCTTGACCTCTCCCGCAAGGGGAGAGGTTAAGTAAGAAACGGGGGGAAACGATGGACACTTACGACTATATCGTCGCGGGCGCCGGCTCCGCCGGCTGCGCCGTCGCCGCGCGCCTCAGCGAATCCGGCCGCCATCGCGTGCTGCTGCTGGAAGCCGGCGGCAAGGACACCAACCCCTGGATCCACATGCCCATGGGCTTCTCCCGTCTGTTCGCCAACCCATCCGTCAACTGGATGTATGAAAGCGAACCGGAACCGCAGCTCGAAAACCGCACCATGTATCAGCCGCGCGGCAAGGTGCTGGGCGGCACCAGCTCGATCAACGGAATGGTTTACATGCGCGGCAACCACGCCGACTACGACGAATGGCGCCAGCGCGGCTGCACTGGCTGGGACTGGGACAGCGTGCTGCCGTATTTCCGCAAGGCGGAGGACAACCAGCGCGGCGCCAGCGAATACCACGGCGCCGGCGGCCCGCTGCGCGTGTCGGACCAGCCCGCGCGCACCGAACTCGCCGAACGCATGATCGAGGCGGCGGCGCAGGCCGGCCTGCCGCGCAACGACGATTTCAATGGCGCGCAACAGGAAGGCGCTGGATATTTCCAGAGCACGACCGGCAAAAGCCGGCGCTGGAGCACCGCCACCGCGTATCTGCGGCCGGCAGGCGGGCGGCCCAATCTCATCATCCACACCAACGCGCTGGCCACGCGCATCAACGTCCACGGCGGCCGCGCCGACAGCATCAGCTATCTGCGCAATAGCGTGCCGACCACCGCGCACGCGCAGGGCGAGATCATCGTCTGTGGCGGTGTGTTCAACTCGCCGCAGCTTCTCCAATTGTCCGGCATCGGGCCCGGTGCGCTGTTGCAGGAGTTGGGCATCCACGTGGTGCACGATCTTCCGGCGGTGGGCGCACATCTACAGGACCATTTCTATGTGCGCACGGCGTTCCGCTGCACCAAGCCGATCACCATGAACGACATCGCCAACAGCCTGCCGCGCAAAGTCCTCGCCGGGATGCAGTATTTTTTGTTCCGCGCCGGCCCGCTCGCAGCCAACGGCGTCACCGCCGGCGCCTTCGCGCGCAGCGATCCGCGGCTGGAACGGCCCGATCTGCAGTTCAACTTCACGCCGTGGAGCTATGCCGCGCGTGATCGCCGCGGCGCCGTGGCGCATCCGTTCCCCGGGTTCAGCCTCAGCGCCGTGCACCTGCGCCCCGACGGGCGCGGCAGCGTGCGGCTAAAAAGTGCCGATCCGCTGGCGCCCCCTGCGATCCGCTTCAACTTCCTGCAAACGCCGTACGATCTGCAAGCACTGACCGCCGGCATGCGGCTGGCGCGCAAGATCACCGAGCAACCGGCGCTGGCGCCCTACGTCGCCGAGGAGATCGTGCCGGGCGCCTCGGTCACCAAAGATGCCGAGTTCGAGGCGAACATCCGCCGCACCGCCATCTCCAATCTTCACCCAGTCGGCACGTGCCGCATGGGACCGGAGGGCGACACGGTGGTCGATCCGCGCCTGCGCGTGCACGGCGTCTGCGGCCTGCGCGTGGTCGATGCGTCGATCATGCCGACGGTTCCCGCCGGCAATACGAATGCGCCAACGATCATGGTGGCAGAGAAGGCGGCGGACATGATCCTGGCAGACGCGCGCTAAGCAGCAGCTGTCTCTCGTCGCGCGCCTCCCTACGCTGTCATTGCGAGTTGGCCACCGGCCGAGGCGGACTCGCCCTGGATGAAACGGCGTCGGCCGCTTGACGTAGGTTCCCCCTCCCCTTGAGGGAGGGGTTGGGGGAGGGGTGCGTACATCCACCGACCGCGGATGTACGCACCCCACCCCCAACCCCTCCCTCAAGGGGAGGGGGGAACTTGGTTCTCTTGCCGTGACAGAGTCGCCTACACGTCGAGGAACACCGTCTCGCCGTCCCCCTGCAGCTTGATGTCCATCCGCCACACCCCCGCGCCATCCGGCCGGGCGATCAGCGTGGCGCGACGGGCGGGATCTTCCACCGACATGAGCAGCGGGTCGGTCTCGTTCAGCTTATCCCCCTGGAAATACGCGCGAGTTACCAGACCGCGCATCAGCCCACGCGACAGCACCGTCACAGCGATATGCGGCGCCTGCTGCGCATTGCCGCGTCCCGGCACCGGACCGGGTTTCAGCGTGGTGAAGCGGAAGACGCCCTTGCTGTCGGTGTTGCTGCGGCCAAAGCCTGGAAATTTCTCAGATACCGGAGGATCGGACTGCCAGATCTCGACGCAGGCGTCGGCGCAGGGCTGGCCGTCGCCATCCAGCACGGCGCCGGTGAGGGTGATGTTCTCGCCCTCGGCGCCGAAGCGGGTGAGGTCCGCCCAGGTGGAATCCTCGATCAGGTGCCAGTAGGGGCCGATGGTCTGGCTGGCAGTGGCGATCGCCATCTATTCCTCCATCGGCGTGGCGGCACGGCCGCGCAGCACGACGTCGAACCGATATCCGAGCGCCCAATCCGGCTGCGTGATGTCCAGGTCGAACTGCGCGATCAGCCGGTCGCGCGCGTGTGCGTCCGGCACGCCGTTGAAGATCGGATCGAGCGCCAGCAGCGGATCGCCGGGGAAATACATCTGGGTGATCAGCCGCGTGGCGAACGCCGGACCGAAATAGGAAAAATGGATGTGGTTCGGCCGCCAGGCATTCTTGTGGTTCGGCCACGGATACGCGCCGGGGCGAATGGTGATGAACCGGTAGCGCCCGTTGTCGTCGGTGAACACGCGCCCCTCGCCGTGGAAGTTCGGATCGAGCGGCGCGTCGTGCTGGTCCGCCGGATGGTCGTAGCGGCCGGTCGCGTTGCACTGCCAGATCTCCACCATCGTGCGCGGCACGGGGCGGCCGTTTTCGTCGGTGATGGTGCCGGCGACGATGATGCGCTCGCCCAATGCCGGCTTGCCGCTGGTGTTGATCGTCATATCGACTGCCGGCGGGAAATGCGCCGGGGAGAATCGCGGGCCGGTCGTTTCGGTAACGGTGTGCGGCAGCGCGTGCAGCGCGTGCTTCGGGTGCCGCTTGTTGGTGCCGCGATACTCCGGCACGTCGTACGGCGGTTGGGTGCCCTGTGCGTAGGGCCGGAAGGGCGTTGGATCGTTCATCACGGTGCTTTCTCCCATGCATGGGGTGGCGCACCGTCTCATAGGGGCGGGTCCGTCGCAACGGTGGTGTTGGCGGTGTTGGGGTAGCGCCGGAACCGCGGGGGCGGGGACGTCGACGTACGTCACTCTTTCCGCCGCTTGGTATGTGTCGAGGATTATGCGCTGACCAAATCCCTTTGTTTCATCGGCAGCGTTCCTTACGTGCACACTGTTCGGTTACGGCTGACCGTCCGACAGGACCTTGGCGGCTTCGGGGACGTGGCAGAGCGGTATCAGGCCGTCACATTGACCGCGCCGGCCTCCGACGCCTTGTTCGATACCGGTGTTGCGGGAGCGGCGCCGGAACCGACCGGTGCTCGTGGCAGAGTCGCATGCTGGCCTGCTGCCTTCGCCGCTGCCGTAATCTGCCTGCTGAGGCCGGACAATGTGCTGCCGGGAGCTCCGTGCGATATGTCGTATTTGTATTTGCCCAACAACTGGTTCAGTACGGCTCGCTCTTGCGCCGGCGATGTGGCCGCGGAGGCGGCCGTTGGTTGCGCTGCGACCGGGCGATTGGCTCCACTCGCTGGCGCAGCGGATTTGAGGGAAGGAGCGGCTCTGGGCGGGATGTGAATGGCCGGCGCGGTGGCGGTGATTGTCAAAGCCATGACACGTCCATCCTAAATGAGATGAATGTTGCCGTCACTTTTTGCCGGCCGCCCGACATAAGAGCACCCCATGAAGTTAAAAAGTTCCTAACGTTTCCCGTAACCTTGGCGGGTCATGCGTTTCATATGCCTCAGCGCCGCGGATCCAGCGCGTCGCGCAGCCCGTCGCCCACCAGGTTGAACGACAGCACGCACAGGAAGATCGCCAGCCCCGGAAACACCGCCAGCCACGGCGCTTGTTCCAGGAACCGCTGCGCCGAGTTCAGCATCGAGCCCCACGAAGGCTCCGGCGGCTGCTGCCCGAGGCCCAGGAACGACAGCGACGCCTCCGCGATGATCGCCTGCGCGATGGACAGCGTGCCCTGCACCAGAATCGGCGGCACGATGTTCGGCAACACGTGGCGCACCGCGATGCGCCACGGCGGATTGCCCAGCGCGCGTGCGGCCTCCACATACTCCACCGCCGCAGCTTCCAGCGTTGCGGCGCGCGTCACGCGCATGAAGCGCGGGGCGGTGGATACGCCGATCGCGATCATCGCATTCGTCAGGTCCGGCCCCAGGAAGGCCGCCAGCGCGATCGCCAGGATCAGGAACGGACACGCGAGCATCGCATCGACCAGCCGCGACAGCACCGCATCGATCCAGCCCCCGGCGAACCCGGCCAGCAATCCCATCGGCACGCCGATCCCCGCGGCGATCAGTACGGAAATGACGCCGGCGAGCAGGGAGGCGCGTGCGCCGAAGATGACGCGGGCGAAGACGTCGCGGCCGTTCTCGTCGGTGCCCATCCAGTGCGCGGCGGACGGTGCCTTGCGGATCATCGTCCATGACGTGGCGATCGGATCGTACGGCGAGATCAGCGGCGCGAAGATCGCAATCGCAATGAAGGAGACGACAACGATCAGGCCGATCACCGCGACCGGCCGGCGCATGAAGTGCCGCAGCGCGATGCGCGAGGGGCTGCGAATGACCGTCATGGCGGGGACAGCGATGGTGGCGCTCATGCGATCACCTCCCCCATTGTCATTGCGAGGCAGCTTGCACCTGTCATTGCGAGGCAGCTTGCTCCTGTCATTGCGAGGCAGCTTGCACCTGTCATTGCGAGGAGCGAAGCGACGAAGCAACCTCGTTCGTGACGAGCCGAGGAACGTTCGTCACGAACGAGGTTGCTTCGTCGCTTCGCTCCCCCGCCATAACAGGAGCAAGCTGCCTCGCCATAACAGGAGCGAGCTGGCTCGCAACGACAGGCGGGCGACATTGGGGAATCATGCCCGCCGCAGCCGCGGGTTGATCACCACGTACAGCACGTCCGCCAGCAGGTTCAGCAGCACGTACAAGCCCGCCGTCACCAGCACCACGCCCTGCACCACCGGATAGTCCCGGTTGAACACCGCATCGACGATCAGCTTGCCAAACCCCGGTATCGAGAACACTTGCTCGGTCAGCACCGCACCCGACAGCAGCGTGCCCAGCTCCAGCGCCCCCAGCGTCACCACCGGGATCAGCGCGTTGCGCAGAGCGTGCCGCATCAGCACGGCGAATTCCGGCAGTCCCTTCGCGCGCGCGGTGCGCACGAAGTCCTGGTCCAGCGCGGTCAGCATCGAACTTCGCGTGTGCCGCATCAGAATCGCCGCGATGGAATTCCCCAGCACGAATGCCGGCATGATCGTGGTGGCCAGCGACTGCTGCCAGTTCTCGGTCAGCGGCACATAGCCCGACGGCGGCAGCCATCCCAGATCGACCGAGACCAGCAGGATCAGCATGATCCCCAGCCAGAACGTCGGCGTTGACAGGCCGGCCAACCCGATCCCGTTCGCCACATAATCCCAGAACCGGTTGCGCTGCACCGCCGCGATCACCCCGGCCGGCACGCCGATCAGCACCGCAATCACGAACGCCATGAAGCTGAGCTGCAACGTCACCGGCAACTTCTCGGCGATAAGCTGCGCCACCGGCTGGCGGATGCGCCACGAATATCCGAGATTGCCGTGCAGCACATTGCCCAGCCAATGCACGTACTGCACCGGCACCGGCCGATCCAGCCACAGCTCGGAACGGATCTGCGCCAGCACCTGCGGATCGCCGCGCTCCTCGCCCGCCATCACCAGCGCCGGATCGCCCGGCATCAGTTGCTGCAGACTGAACACCAGCACGCTGACCAGCAACAGCGTCGGAATGATCTGCGCGATCCGAACAGCGAGATAGCCGCGCACTACTTGCTCATCTCCAGGCCTTGCACACGGATCATGCCGTCGGGGATCGGCCGAAATCCGTGCAGCTTCGCCGACATGCCGACGATGTTGCGCGGCGTCCACAGATACGTGATCGGCATGTCCTTCGCCTCCTGCGTCCACATCTGATCGTACAGCGCCTTGCGCTTCGTCAGGTCGGTCATGTTGCGTGCCTCGGCCAGCAGCTTATCGACCGTCGGGTTGGCGTACCCGCTGACATTGTTCGCCTGGTGGCTGTGCAGGAACTGATAGGTGTTGCCGTCGATATCGACGCGCCCCGACCAGCCGATCATCAGCGCCTGGTATTCCCCCTGCTCCGACAAGGTCAGCGTGGTGGCGAACTCCGTCGCACGAATCTTCACGTCGAAGCCGGCTTCGGCTGCCATCGACTGGATCACCTCGGCCGCTTGTTCGGTATCCGGGTTGTTTGCCACCATCAGTTCCACTGGCACGGGGGTCTTTACGCCGGCCTGGGCCAGCAGTGCCTTGGCCTTCGCCACGTCGCGCGCCGGCACTTTCAGCGCCGGATCATAGAACGGGGAACTGGTCGGCACCGCCTGCATCGTCGGCGTGTTCATGCCGTTGAACACGACGTTGACCAGCGCGGCCCGATCGATCGCCAGACTGAACGCCTGCCGCACCAGCGCGCTGCGGCCATACGGATTATCCGCCGCCTTGCCGTTCGCGATGTTGTTGGTAATCCCGAAATAGCCGAGCGAATCCGACACCACCAGACGCAGCTTCGGGTCGGCCTTCACCGCCGCGGCATCGGTCGGCACGATATATTCCGCCAGATCGACCGCGCCCGCCTTCAGGTTTGCCAACCGCGCCGAGCTATCGACGATGATCTGGTAGATCACCTTGTCGAAATGGATGTCCTTCGCGTCCCAGTATTGCGGGAAACGCTGCAACGTTATGTGATCCTCCGGCACGCGCTCGACAAAGCTGAACGGTCCCGCGCACACCGGATGCAATCCGAAATCCTTCCCCTCCTGCTCCGCCGCCTTCGGCGCGACGATCATTCCCGCGCGATCGGTCAACTGCGCCAGGAACGCGCCCGACGGCGACTTCAGCACCACCCGCGCGGTCAGCGGATCGACCACCTCCACATGGTCGATCGCGCTGATCTCGCCGCGGCGGAAGCTGCCGGGCATCGTCAGGTGCCGGTCGAGTGAGTACTTCACAGCCGCGGCGTCCATTTTTTCGCCATCCTGGAACACCACACCGGGACGCAGATGGATCAGCAGCGTCGTCGGACCAGCCCATTCGTAACCGGTGGCAAGCTGCGGCACGACGTGCAGGTGCGCGTCGATGTCGAACAACTTGTCGCACAGTCCGGCGAACACGATGCGGCCGACATAGGTGCGCGCCAACGTGGGATCGAGGATGTCGGCATCCTCGCGCAACGCGATGCGCAGCGTCTGCGCCCGGGCGGAGGTAACGGCGGCCACGGGGCCAAGGGCGGCAGCCAACAGGCATCCAGCCAGCAGCAATCGGCGCATCGCTCGGTCTCTCCTCGGGGGACAATGTCGTTGGGTCAAGCACAATCTGTGCCGGCCCCGGCAGCGCGTGGCAAGGCATTTACGCCCGGCCCGCCGCACGGGTAATCAGGCGCCTACGCCGCAACGGGAGAACCCCATGCCCCAACCGCCGCCGGAGCCGAAGCGCGTCGCCTGGTCCGGCGATCCCGTCCGCGACTTTCTCATCTACCTGCTGATCAGGCTGGCCCGCGGCGCGCTGATCGAGCATTTCCAGGAAGACGACGCGGAAGAGACTTACGTCAAATCGCACGCCGGCGCGGGCAAACGCGGCCGGGGCTCCGACAAGCCGCGCGAACTGCGGCGCTGGAACGATGCGGCGGGATGCTCCGTCAGGCTGTCCGCGTTGCCGGAGCAAAACAAATTCGTCGTGGCGGCCAGCGACGACAGCTTCAAGGCGGAGATCGGCGCGACCTTCGATCCGACGATCTCCGAGTTGGAGAACGCCACGGTCGCCAGCTTCGCCGGCGACAGCGAGGACGCCGCCGACGCCATCCAAGGCCGCCTCGATGCATGGCTGGAAGCCGACGAACTCGACATCGACCTGGAGGATTTGTTCAGCCCCGACAACGATGACAATGACGACGACGCCCCGGATTTCGAACCCGACGATGAGGCGGCCGAATCCGCGCCTCCCGAACTGACTCCTGCCGACATCGAAGTGGTCCGCCGCATGGCGCGCCGCCTCGGGCGCCGCTTCGCCGACGACAAGGCGCCCGACCTGACCGACCAGGACCGCGACTGGCTCGAAAGCACGCCGCAAAGCCTCTGGGCGCTGCTCGACGGCATGCTGGACGCCGCGCGCAGGCAGCCGCGCGACGACGCCCTGCTGTCTGCGTGGAGCTTCCTGCTGTCGCATCAGCTTGAGCTGATCCGCTTCCGCACCGACGGCGACTGGGCATGGGCCAGGGAGATGCTCGACACATACCAGAACCGCCTCGTCGCCCTCGCGCACGAAGGCAAGACCGACGGCGAAACCTTGTTCCTGCTGGTCGCCGCGCTGAACGAGGCGAAGGTGCCGGTGCGGCCCGATGTCGGCGAGGCGATCGTTTCGAGCGACACCGATCCCGCCACGCTGACGCAATCTCCGCAGGCACTCGCCGCCGGCCTGCACGCGGTGATCGACGAACTTGCGAACCTGGTGGGTACGCCGTTCGAGACGGCGGAGGCATTGCAGGAACTGACCACCATCGCGCCGCCCGAGATGCGCGCATTCCTCGCCCACGAGCTTGCCCTGTCGCCGCACGTGACGCTGCGCGACACCGTGCCGCTGATGCTGCTCGACGAACGCTCCGAAGTGCGCCGTTCCGCCGCCGCCGCGCTGGAGCAAATCGCGGTGCCGGAAACGCTGTCGCCCGAGGCACTGCGACGGACGATCGCCCTGCGCAACTGGATCCCCGAGGCCGACCGCGCCGCGGTGGACCAGGCGATTCGCAAGGCGCGCACCAAAGGCGTGCCAATCGCGCAGTGGAGCACGCCGGGCGAGCTGGCGTTCCACGCCTCGCCGATCGATGGAGCCGGCGCGCAGAGCCTGCTCGCCGCGTCGCGCACCGGCCGCGCCGGTGTGTTCTGCGGCGTTCTCGCGAAGCAGGAATTCGGCATCCGCGACGCGTGGAGCAACGCCGACATGCCGCGACGCCAAATCGCCAGCGGCCTGGCGGAAGTGCAGCGTTCCATCGCGTCACCGGAAGTAACGCGCGAATATTTTGACGTTTCGGTGCAGCATCATATCGCCGTCGGTCTCGGGTACGGCAACCTTCCGGGGCCCGCCTTGCTGGAGCTGGCGGAAACGATCGGCGCTGCTGACTGGAAGGATCGTCGCATCGATGCGGCCGCCGAGACGCAACAATTGTTCGATGCGCTGCCGCCGGCGGGACGCAGCGCGGACGCGATCGGTGCCGCACTGCGCCGCACCGGGGTGTGGGCGCAACGCGACCGCATGGCGGAAAGCTGGTTCGTCGATGAAGCCGAGGCGCGTGACGTGATCGGCGAATTCAAGGGACGCGACAGGAAAGGCGCGGCGCTCGCTTTGCTCGAACAGGTGCTGGAACAACAGCGGGCGGTCTGGGGGGAGCGGTGTTTGCTGATGGCGTTGTGGGCGCGGGCAATCAGGAGCGGGCACAAGGATCCGTCGTGGCAGGACTTTCTGCTGCTGGCGTACGCGCTGTATGGGGGGCACAAGCTGCCGGAGATTCCGCTGATGACGCAGGTCGCGGAACACAGCGTCGCCGCCGCGAAGGGCCGCGCGTGGTAAAAAAACACAACTGTCATTGCGAGGCCGCTTGGCCGAAGCAATCTCGTTCGCGACAAGCGGAAGGCGACTCGTCGCGAACGAGATTGCTTCATCGCTTCGCTCCTCGCAATGACAGGCAGTCATGACAATTTTGTAGGTCCCGCCATGAAGATCACCGCACTGCGCACGCAAATCGTGCATCTGCCGATCGAACCGCCGATCGTCACCGCAATCCTCGGTTCGATCCGTTCCGCCGATTGCGTGCTGACCTTTCTCGACACAGATGCAGGCCTGACCGGCGAAGGCCTGGTGTTCTCCATCAACAACCGCCGCCTCAGCGTCATCCACGACATGGTCCGCAGCCTGGCAGACCTGGTGGTCGGCATGGATCCGCGCCTCGGCGGCAGCCTCAACGCACGCGCGTGGAAGGAACTGAACTTCCTCGGCTACGAAGGCGTGTCGATCATCGGCCTCGCCGCGGTGGACAATGCGCTGTGGGATTTGCGCGGCAAGGCCGCAGGCCTGAACGTTGCGCACCTGATCGGCGCCTGCCGCGCGTCGGTCCCGACCTACGCCAGCGGCGGGCTGTGGCTGGGCAGCTCGATCGACGCACTGCAAAAGGAAGCACGCAGCTTCGTAGAACGCGGCTTCCGCGCGATGAAGACCCGCGTCGGCCCCACCGACCCGGACCGCATGGTCGAACGCGTGCGTGCGGTGCGCGAGGCGATCGGCCCGGATATCGGCCTGATGGTCGATGCCAACCAGCAGATGAGCGTGAAGCAGGCGATCCGCATCGGCCGCATGATGGAGGAACTCAACCTGACGTGGTTCGAGGAACCGGTGATCTGCCACGACCATGAAGGCGAGGCGCAGATCGCGGCGGCGCTCGACACGCCGATCGCGTCAGGCGAAACGGTCTATACCCATCGCGGCATTCTACAGATGCTGGAGGCGCGCGCGGCCGACATCCTGATGCCGGACCTGCAACGCATGGGCGGCCCCACGGAATTCCTGAAAGCCGGCCATCTGTGCGAGGCGTTCCACATCCCCTGCGCCTCCCACTTGTTCCCGGAAATGAGCCTGGCGCTGCTGGCCGGCCTGCCCGGCAGCCATTACCTGGAACACATGCCGTGGTTCGAGGCGCTGTATCGCGAGCGCATCGAACTCGATCCGAACGGCAACGCCATCGTGCCCGACCGTCCCGGCTGGGGCTTCAGCTTCGATCCCGACGCGATCAGGCGGTTCGCCGATTGAACCGCCGCCGCACCGTGCCAAGCCCGAAGATCGCGCTGCACAGCACCGCGGCGGAACCCGGCTCGAAGATCTGTGCGTAGCCGGAAACCACATAACGGTACGCGGGTCCGCTGCAGACATAGCCGGTGTATTCGCACGATACGCCTGTGACGATCGGATCGAACTCGACGGATCCCAGCGGCAGCGCGAACGTCAGGTTCAATCCTTCCTCGTAGTCCCCCGCGGCGGGCGGCGACGGCACGGTCAGGAACACGGTTGTCGAGGTTTTCGAGAACGGGCCGCTGAGGTCGTAGCTGTTGCCGCCCAGCACCGACCCGGCGGTGGTGGTGATCGACGTCGGTGTGTTCAGAAAGCCGCTGACGTTCAGAGCGAAGCTGCCCGTGGCCGTGCCGCCGTCGCTGAACGTCACATCGTGCAGCGTTACCAGGCTGGGGAAGGCCCGCGCGTGCGGTGCCATCGCCAGCAGCGCACCCAGCGCCAGGCCAATCGCTCCGATGCGGTGCCGGGAAGCGGACATGCCAGGATTCTCCTGCGTTTGATAAATATCACTCTAATGCATATGTTCCTGCTCCGCAATGCTGCATTTCCGCATCGATCTGCCGGCTTCACCGACGCCCCGCTACACCGCCCCCCGCCTCACCGCCCCCGCCTCACCGCCCCCGCCTCACCACATCGTCATGCGCCAATCCGCGCCGGCACACGCTTCTGAATGGACACCGCCGCCGTGGCGGCCGATCGATCGTGCCGATCCATCGGCGGAGTGACGCAGTGCGACGACATCGCAGCCGGCTCGCAATCCATCTCGCCGCGATGCTGTGGTGCAGTCCGCCAGCCGTCGCCAGCATCCCCTCGCGCGACAACATGCGGTCGCCGGTGGCTTCGGCCTGCATTTCCTCGCCGTTCGGTGCGCGCGTGCTGCCCAATCATCCGCTGGCGGGGACATTCCATAACGGCATCGATCTTCCCGCCGTGGCCGGCGCGCCGGTGCGCGCCGTCGCATCAGGCGAGGTGCTGCGCGTGGAGCGCCGCGGTCCCGGCGGGCTGCAGATCCTGGTGCAGCATCGCGGGTTCGTCGGCATCTACAGCCATCTCGGCTCCGTCGCGCCGCCGATCGCCGAGGGCCAGCGCGTCGTGCGCGCCGGCGAGAAGCTGGGCGTGGTGGGCCACAGCGGCGTCATGTACGGCATGCACGTGTTCTTTGGCATGATCGTGGATGGCCACGCGGTGAATCCCGAGGCCTATCTTCGGCTGCCGCTATGCCATGCCGGCCTGCGCCGGACTTCCGACATGCTGGCAGCCGACGGCAAGATTCCGCCGACGCGGCATTATGCGCTGCTGCGCGACGGACGCTGACCGCCCAGCGGCACCGATTGCGAGTTGGCCACCGGCCGGCGGCGGCCGACACGCACTGTATGAAACGCTCGCTCGTCACCCCCACGTCACGCGGACGAAGGTCGGCGTCACCCCCACGTCATGCCGACGAAGGTCGGCGTCACCCCCACGTCATGCCGACGAAGGTCGGCATCCACGACTCGCTGTGCTGGCCGCGGCAAAGGCGTGGATGCCGACCTTCGTCGGCATGACGAGGAGGCAACGAGCGAGGCTGCCTCCCATCCGCGGCATGGAAGGCCCCAGTTTCCTGTTAGGCACTGTTGACGAATAATCGAATCGGTTGAGCGAGGCACCGGTCTTTGCCCCGTCATGCCGACCACCGGGCACTTGACCCGGTGGTCGGCATGACGACATTATGCGACCGTGCGTCAATTGCAGCGATTATTCGTCAACAGTGCCTTAGTTGCTGCCGGCTGCGGGCGAAGCCGCTTCCCCATCTGGCTGGACAAGCCGGGCGCCTATTTCATCGCCGCCGGATCCTCCCCAGCCGCGATGAGGCCCAGCCGGCGCAGCAAATCGTCCAGCACCCGCAGCTCCTCGCAGCTCAGCCCGCCCATCGCCTCGGCGATGTCGCGTGCATGGTCAGGGAACAACCCCTCGATCAGCGTGCGGCCCGACTGCGTCAACTCCACCGGGATTACGCGCCTGTCGCGCGGCGACCGCGTGCGGCGCACCAGCCCGCGCCCCTCCAGCTTGTCCACCACGTCGGTCATGTTGCCGGCGCTGGTCAGCACCTTGCGGCCGAGTTCGCGTTGGGTCAGCGGGCCCTTGTGCAGGATCGCCTCCAGCACGCCGAGCTGGGTCGGCGTCAGCCCCGCCGCCGCCAGCCGCGGCTCAACCCGCGCCAACACCGCGCGTCCCGCCCGCAGTAGCTTCACATAGACCCGCAGCGCCTCGGCAATGTGTTCGTCGTCCACCGGCGTCTCATCGGTTCATCATCACCGGCAGGTTGGAGTTCTCCAGGACGTGCCGCGTGACTCCCCCCAAGATGAGTTGCCGAAGCCGCGAATGCGAGTAGGCGCCCATCGATAGCAGGTCGCAATCGAACCGGCGTGCCGCGGCCAGCAGTCCCGCACCGACCGAGCTGCCCACGGAGTGGAACATCTCGATGTCCGTCTTGACGTCGTGCAGCGCCAGATAGGCCGCCAGCTCCGGCGCGCCCGGTCCGCGCCGTTGGTAGCCCTCGGCGGACAGGATGCGCACCCCCTCCGCCCGCTGCATCCACGGCAGCGCCGCCAGCGCCGACGACGCCGACTCGGCGGTGCCGTTCCACGCCAGGCAGACGCGCGTGCCGATCGTCGTCGGCGCCACCTGCGGCGAGATCAGCACCGGCCGGCCGGAATCGAACAGTACCGCATGCAGCGCATCGGACGACGAGACGTCCTCGCCGGCATCCGGATGCGGCACCACGGTCAGGTCGGCCAGCCGCGCCTGCTGCGCCACCAGGTCCTCTTCCCGGCCCGTCACGGCGGCGAACGACGCGGTGGCGTGGTCGGAGCCGGGATGCGCCTCCGACACCACCACGTCGTGCCGCGTCACGAAGCGCTCGAACATCGCGCGCACCGCGTAGGCGCGCTCGCCGCTCTCCTTTTCCGTGGCTGACATCATCTCCTCGATCATCGCGCCGGACAGTCCCTCGCCGGCCAGCGGCGCCACGTCGCGGCTGTCCACCCGGACATGCAGCGCCAGGACGTGCGCATTCCAGTTGCGCGCGATCATCAGCGAGGTGGTCAGGGCCGCCTCCCCTGCGGCAGTGCCTGTCAGGGGCAGCAGCAGCTTGCGAATCGCCATGGCGAGTTCCTCCCGGGGCTTCCTGCCCCATGTGCTGTGCAGATCAGACCCGCGTTTCTAGCACGTCACAATATGGTCGTGGAGAACCGATTGCGCCAGCGTCAGGGCCGTCCCGGAATCGGGAGCATCGATCACGTGCCACGTACCGGCGCCCGGATCGTGGCGGGCGGCGTCGCGCAGCACCGCGAGGGTGGCGTCGGAAGCGTCGCCGCGGCGACCGGCAACGCGCCGCTCCAGCTCATCGAACGGCGCCACCAGCCAAAGCCCGACGAACGGAACCCCCGCACTGCGCGCGGCTGCCTCAACCTGCTCGCGGTGCGCGGTGGCGATGAAGGTAGCGTCCGCCACGACGCATTGTCCGCCGGCGGCGGCAAGGCCCGCATCGGCCGAGAGGACGGAAAACACGGCCTGGCTCGCCGCTTCGGAATAAGCCGCTTGCGGCAGGTGCTCTTCCGGCGCGGCGCCGTGCTGGCGCTTGCGGATCTCGTCGCTGCGCAGCACCAGCGCGCCGGGCGCGCGGCCGAGCGTAGGGGCCAGCGCGCGGGCCAGCGTCGATTTGCCGCTGCCGGGCAGGCCGCCCACCGCAACGATCATCGCCGGAAGCGGCCGCAGGTAGTCGCCCGCCGCCTGCAGGTAGCGCTGCCACGTCGTCCGGTGCCCGCTGCGGAGCTCCACATGGGCACGCACCATCGCGCGGATCGACATGAACGCCGGCAGCGCACGCACCAACGCGGCGTCGCCGGTGCGCGCGACGTAGCGGTTCAGCACGCGGTTCGCCGCGCCGCGATCCACCCGCTGATCCAGGTCCATCAGCAGGAACGCGAGGTCGTAGGCGAGATCGGTGGTCGCCAGCGTCTCGTCGAACTCCAGCGCATCGAATGGCACCGGCCGGCCCTGCCACAGGCACAGATTGCCGAGATGCAGATCGCCGTGGATGCGGCGGACGAAGCCGGCGCCCGCACGCTGTGCCGCCCAGCCGGCCAGTTGGTCCAGTGCCGCGACGATGGCATCGCCCCACCGCCGCACGTCATCCGCCGGCAGGCCGGCGCTCAGCGCCGACGGGACGTTTCCCAGCGCGATCTGCTTCATCGACGGCTGCACGTCATGCACCGGGGGCAGCGCCTGGTGATACGCAGCCACCGCGTCCGCCACCGCGTCCTGCAGGGCGGGCGTCAGCCCACCGGCCGCCGCAATGGCATCCACGAAATCGCCGGCAGGCACCGGCGCCATGCGCAGCACCCAGTCCACCACCGCTTCGTCCGAGGCCGTCTCGCCCAGCGCCAGCGATCCGTCGGCGCGGCGGATCACTGGCACCACGTCCCGATACAGCGCGGGCGCCGCGGGCGCGTTCAGCGCGAGTTCGCGTTCGGCGAATCGCCGGCGATCCTCGATCCGGGTGAAATCGAGGAACGGCAGCCGCACCGCCTTCTTCAGCTTCCAGACCGTGTCCTTGCCAGGGAACACCAGCGAGATATGCGTCTCGATCGGCGCGCGCCCCGCCAGGCTTTGCAGCCACGCAGCGGTTTCGCTTTGCTCCGGTGGGACGGCCATCGGCTCAGCCAAACGCTCCGCATGAGGGGCGTCGCGGGTGGATCACGGATACAGCTTTCCGATCGTCCAGCCGCCATCCGCGCCACGCGCGTAGATGGTGCGGTCGTGCAGGCGGAAATCCATGTTCTGCCAGAATTCGAAATGCCGCGGGATGACGCGGAAACCCGACCAGTGCGGCGGGCGCGGGATATCGTCGCCGGGGTACAGCTTTTCGAACTCGGCCAGGCGGCGCTCGAGCGTCACGCGGTCCGGCAACGGACGCGACTGGTCGGATGCCCAGGCACCAAGCCGCGAAATGCGCGGCCGGGATGCGAAATACGCGTCCGCCTCCACATCGGTCACCGGTTCGACAATGCCCTCGATGCGCACCTGCCGGCCCAGCGATTTCCAGTGGAACAACAGCGCGACATGCGAGTTGGCGGCAAGCTCGCCGGCCTTGCGACTGTGCAGGTTGGTGTAGAAAACGAAGCCGCGCCGATCGACGCCCTTCAGCAGGATCGCCCGCGCCGACGGAACACCATCCCGGGTCGCGGTGGCGACGGTCATGGCGTTGGGCTCGCTGGGCTCGTTCGCCTCGGCTTCCGCCATCCATTCCTGGAAGCGCGCGAACGGGTCGTGACTCGGATCTTGCATCGGCAGCGTCTCCTGCAACCGCGGCAAAGTGCCACACGCGACGCGGCGGAGCGAGAGAAGGTCAGGGCTCCGCCCTGAAACCCGCCAGGGGGCTTTGCCCCCTGGACCCCCAGCCCTCGGGTCAAGCCCGAGGGCAGGCGCCGGCGTGGCCTTTGCAATCCATCTGTTTGGCTGGCTGGACGGGAGGGGGCATGGCGCCGGCGG
>DASXFW010000213.1:0-27635 GCA_036489395.1 Acetobacteraceae bacterium
TGTTCAGACCGGGGACATAGCTGACACATGTTCGGGGACATAGGTGACACAATTGAGCCTTGGAACCGGTGCGGAAGGAACGCGTCGTGCCTTGGCGGGAAGTGTCACGCATGGAGAGCCGAGTGGAGTTCGTCAGCCTGGCGTCGGTCGAGGGAGCCAACGTGGCACTGCTGTGCCGCCGCTTCGGGATCAGCCGCCAGGTTGGCCACAAATGGCTGGCCCGGCATCGGCAGGGAGGCGCCCTCGCGGACCGCTCCCGCCGTCCGCACGCCAGCCCGGGGCGCAGTGCGCCGGAGATGGAGGATGCCGTGCTGGAGTTGCGTGAGAAGCATCCGAGCTGGGGCGGGCGCAAGCTGCGCCGGCGGCTGCTCGACCTGGGCCATGCAGGGGTTCCGGCGGCCTCGACGATCACCGCCATCCTGGCGCGCCACGGCAGGATCGACGCGGCGGAGGCAGCCCAACACGCGCCGTTCCGCCGCTTCGAGCACGATCGGCCGAACGCGCTGTGGCAGATGGACTTCAAGGGCCATTTCGCCCACGCCGCCGGGCGCTGCCATCCGCTGACGGTGCTGGACGACCACAGCCGCTATTCGATCTGCCTGGCGGCGTGCGCCGACGAAGCGACCCATACGGTGCAGCAGCGGCTGATCGCGGCATTCCGCCTCTATGGCCTGCCCGACCGCATCAACACCGACAACGGCAGCCCGTGGGGCGACGGCGCCGGCGGCCCCTACACGTTGCTGACGGTCTGGATGCTGCGGCTTGGCCTGCGGACCAGCCACAGCCGGGTGTACCACCCGCAGACCAACGGCAAGGACGAGCGGTTCCACCGCACGCTGAAGCGCGACGTGCTGCACGGCCAGAGCTACGCGGATCTGGCGGCCTGCCAGCGGGCGTTCGACCGCTTCCGCGCGGTCTATAACAGCGAGCGGCCGCACGAGGCGCTCGACCTGGCGGTGCCGGCCAGCCGCTATCGGGCAAGCCCGCGCCCCTACCCCGAGACGCTGCCGCCGATCGAATATGACCCGATCGACCAGGTGCGGCGGGTGCAGCAGGGCGGCCGGATCAGCTTCCAGGGCCGCGAGCTGCACGTTTCCCAGGCGTTTGCCGGCCAGCCCATCGCCCTGCGGCCGACCACGACCGATGGCGTGTGGGAGGTGATCTTCGTCGCACAGCGCATTGCCCAGATCGATCTGCGGGATGCGCTGTGCCCCTTGCAACCTGTCACCTATGTCCCCGAACATGTGTCAGCTATGTCCCCGGTCTGAACACCCTCAAGGGGAGGGGGAGAACTGAGTTTGTTTCTTCGCGCATCCGGCGCGTTGCCCATTCGGGCGGCGGACTGTAGCGTCCGCCGCCATCAGGAAGGCCGGACCAGATCCCGCATGCATGCTCGCTTGCTACTTGCCGCCGTGGCGCTCCTCGCCGCGTCGTCCGCCGCGGATGCGCGCGACCTGACAGTCGTTGCGCGTGGCGAAACGATGCCCGAGGCGGTGCGCCAAGCCTATGTGCAGCCATTCAGCGTCGCCACCGGCATCCCGACGAAGCTGCAAAGCTGGGACGGCGGGATGGACGCGCTGAATGCGCAGATGAAGGCGCCGAACAACACCTGGGACATCGTTCAGGTGAACGCCGACGAGCTGGCGTCCGGGTGTGCTGACGGCACTTTCCAGAAACTCGACTGGTCGATGATCGGCGACAAGGCGCACTACCTGCCGCAGGGCGTCAGCGATTGCGGTGTAGGCGCGGCCCTGACCAGCCTGGTGCTGGCCTGGGACACCGAGAAGTTCCCGACAGCGCCGAACTGGGCGGATTTCTGGGACGTGGCGAAATTCCCCGGCAAGCGCGGCTTGTTCAAGGGGGTGCGCGGCAACCTGGAAATCGCGCTGATCGCCGACGGCGTGGCGCCGGCCGACGTTTACAAGACGCTGGCCACCAGCGACGGCGTGAACCGCGCGTTCCGCAAGCTGGACCAGCTCAAGCCGTATATCGTGTGGTGGCAGAACGGCGCGGAGGCGGCGCATATCCTCGGCTCCGGCGCGGTGCTGATGACGACGGCGCCGTCTGGCGTGATCGCCACCGCGAACTGGACCCAGCACCGCAAGTTCGGCATCCAGTGGAACGCGAGCTTTTATGAGGTGGATAGCTGGGCGATCCTGAAAGGGACGCCGAATCTGGAGCAAGCGCAGCAGTTCCTCTATTTCGCCGGCACGCCGGCGATCGAGGGGCGGTTGTTTCGGATCATCGGCAGTGCCGGCCTGGCGCAGGATGCGAATGACGGGCTGCCGCCGGAACAGTTGGCCGATTCGCCGAGCAATCCGGCCAATCTCAAGCTCGGCTTGCCGCTGGATTCGGGATTTTGGCATAACAACCTGGCCAAGCTGCGGCAGCGCTTCGATGCCTGGCTGGAAGGGCATTGACCGGCGGGGCCTCGGCATACCGGCAGATCGCGCATGACATTGGTGTGGCGGCAACCCAGCCGGCTTGCGACACCCCGCTTCGTCTGCGATAAACGCGCGGGTTCTCGGCGGCGCACAATATCTGGCGGGTTGTCGATAGCGGGTCCACCAGACATTGCGCTCCGGACGCAGAGGAGCGACTCTTGCCTGACGGTGGCCACACTTTTCCGGCGCTTGTGCTGAACGCGGATTTCCGGCCGCTGTCCTACTTCCCGCTTTCCCTCTGGTCCTGGCAGGACGCGGTGAAGGCGGTGTTCCTGGATCGCGTCTCGGTGCTGAGCGAATACGACACGCAGGTCCGCTCCCCCAGCCGGAGCATGCGGCTGCCCAGCGTGATCGCGCTGAAGGACTACATCCCGACCGCGCGCCGTCCGGCGTTCACCCGGTTCAACGTGTTCCTGCGCGACGGCTTCATCTGCCAGTACTGCGGCGACCGCTACCCGGCGCACGACCTGACGTTCGACCACGTGGTGCCGCGCAGCCGCGGCGGCCGCACGACGTGGGAGAACGTCGTGACGGCGTGCGCCGACTGCAATCTGCATAAGGGATCGCGGCTGCCGCGCGAGTGCGCGATGTTCCCGCGCAGCCACCCGCGGCAGCCGACGACATGGGAGCTGCAGGACCAGGGGCGCAGCTTCCCGCCGAACTACCTGCACCAAAGCTGGCGGGATTATCTTTACTGGGATACCGAGCTGGAGAGCTGATCCGATCCTGTTCCCGGGCGGCCGTACCGGTCATGGCCGGCAGCGTGTGCTGGCCAAGCATGTCCTGACGGACAGTTTGGGCAGCGGAGCGGGCTGGTCGGGCGGCCAGCCCAGGATGGCAAACGCACATTCGCGATGCTTTGCGTTCCGGTCCGGTTCGCGCCCGTAATTGTCATTCCTCGGTCCCGTCCGAACCTCCGATCCTGACCCAAGGTGGCTTTTTCATCCTTGCCTGCCAATACCTCCTCTGGCAGAATTCCTACAGTCAATCCCCATTGCGTCTTGCGGCCACTTGATGATTCGCGTAGCCGCGCGCTCCACGAGCGAGCAATCAGGACTGCCAAACATTATGAGAGGAATCTCAATGAAGTGCCCAAAGTGCGATGTCGAGCTGAGGCAGGGCAAGCGCGACGGCATCGAGACGGAGATTTGTCCAAGCTGCAACGGTATGTGGTTCACTCGCCAGGAGTTGGCGCAGCTCGAAGATGAAGTTTTCGATTTCGGGGACGACGAAAAAGGCAGCTTGATGCTTTGCTCGACGCCTACGACGCACAAGTGCCCCCAATGCGGCAAGCTCATGAAATCGTTTGAATACCGCTTCTACGATCTTCAGATGGAGTATTGCGAGGATTTGCACGGGTATTGGCTGGAGGCGGATGAGGACAAACGAGTTCTTGAGCTAATGAGAAAAGAAGAGAAAAATCTTGGCAGAACGGTTCTTGCCGAGGACAGATTCGCCGCACATCTTCGGTACCTGCGATCGGGCTCTTTCATGGACAGGGTTCGCGACCTGGTTGCGGCGGCGATGGACCCGAAACCAAAGCCCGGGTTGTAAGTCACCTGATTGATCGTCGTCCGCCGCCGGCACACGAATCAAGTGCGCGGAGCTAACGCGCTGTTGACGAATAATCGAATCGATTGAGTGAGGCACCGGCCTTTGCCCCGTCAGGCCTTCGTCGGCATGGCGACATTATGCGACCGTGCGTCAACTGCAGCGATTATTCGTCAACAGTGCCTAACGGCTGGAATCAACGCTGAGACACCGTCCATCTTGTCGCTCGCGAACGGCAGCTACGCTCGGGAAGGGGCGGTTGGCGCGGCGTTTGGGTTACCCGCGCCTACGCCGTCGCAACATGCCGACACCGGCCAGCCCGGTAACAAGGAGCGCCATCGAGGCAGGCTCGGGCACGGGGGTGATGTCCACATAGCCTGCGGCGTAGTTGCCCACCGTCTCGACCCTGTCGATAGCGGTGTTGACCAGGTAGGAGCCGCCGCCGCCGCCGCCCGAATCGAAGCCGGCACCGGCGCCGCCACTGTATCCGCCGCCACCGCCACCGCCACCGCCGCCATAGCCGCCGCCGCCGCCGCCGCCAAAGCCGCCCGCACCGCCGATGCCTCCGGAGCCACTGCCGCCGCCAAGGCCACTGGCGAAATCGTA
This sequence comes from Acetobacteraceae bacterium, assembly GCA_036489395.1. Lineage (GTDB taxonomy): Bacteria > Pseudomonadota > Alphaproteobacteria > Acetobacterales > Acetobacteraceae > JASHVB01. The sequence continues at coordinate 4,602 of DASXFW010000213.1, forward strand.
CCCGCCGCCGCCGCCGCCGTTGCCGCCTGCGCTGCCGCCGCCAGAGAAGCCCGCACCGCCGCCGCCGCCCGGCAAGGATCCGCCATACGAGCCGGTGCCACCCGCCCCGTCGCTACCGGCCATGCCCGCGGAGCTGCCGTCCAACCCATTGCCGGCTCCCGAGCCATCCGGGCCGGTGTTGGCCGGGACGGCACCTCGGCCGGAAATTCCGGAGTAGCCGCCGCCGCCGCCCGCGATCACCAGCGCGTCATTGCCTGGTCCGATCACGAACGAGCCGCCGCCCCCGCCGCCAGCACCGAAGTTGAAACTGTGTGGACTTCCGCCGCCAACGCCCCCGACGGCGATCTGGATAACCGTGCCCGCGGTCAGCAGTACCTCACCGCCCATCACCGCACCAGCTATTCCGGCGGTCCCGAAATTCGTGCCGCCCGCGGCACCGGCGGCGACGATGTCGTACTCGGAGGTATAAGGGATCGTGTAGTCCACGACGGCACCGGTGTAGCTGAATTCGGCCGCAGTCGCACTGAGCGACCAGGACGTCACGAGAGCCAGGGCGGATGTTCCGGCGGCCAGCGCACGTTTCATAGGTTTCTCCACAGGGCGAATCTATCCTTGTTTGGCTCTCCGACGGACGGCTTTGCTACGTAGCAATAATTAGGCCAACATATTTAAATTGAATGATGCTAATTACATGGACGGTCTCCATTTTCCGCATGATTCCGATGTGTAAAGTTTTCCGACTCTGGCGGGCGGCTTTCACCACGGCATGAGTAAGGCCACGTGCCGAAAAGAGCGACGTACGCTCCGATGTCCCTCCCGTCATGCCGACCACCGGGCACTTGACCCGGTGGTCGGCATGACGTGGGGGCGTGTGCACCGAAGAGTCAGCCATTTCGGCCCCTGATTTAAGGCCGCCAATCGCCCAGGCACCGACTCTCGTGCAGGCTTGTTCCCAAGTGGAATTTCTCGCCGGCCGCCACGTTGTTCAACGTGTTCCTGCACCGCGCCTTCAACTGCCCGGCTGCGCGCCCGAGTGCCGCAGGTTCCCCGCGCAGCAACCCGCGCCAGCCGACGACGTGGGAGTTGCAGTACGTCAACCGGATCGCGGAGCGGTTGGCGCCGCGCTTGAGGCGGCGGCGGCGTCCGCGCACAGTCGCTGGCGGCACAAGATGGATCGCGCCGTGTTCTCTCCCGAATGGTTTGCGAGCCTGGCCGGCCGCACCGAATTGCTGACGCCGGACGAGATGGGGAAGGCCGACGCCGCGGCGCCGCGGCTTGGCGTGCCGGGACCGGTGCTGATGGCGAATGCCGGGCGAGCGGTGGCGCGGGCGGTGCGCGCGCGGTTCCGGCCGTGCCGGACACTGGTGCTGTGCGGCCCGGGCAATAACGGCGGCGACGGTTATGTCGCGGCGCGTCTGCTGGCGCAGCAGGGCTGGCCGGTGGCGGTCGCCGCGCTGGCGCCGCCGCGGGCCGGATCGGATGCGGCGGCTGCGGCGCGGCACTGGCATGGGCCGGTGGCGGCGTTCACCCCGGCCGAGGCCGCCCGCGCCGGCCTGGTGATCGACGCGGTGTTCGGTGCCGGCCTGGCGCGCGACGTCGCTGGCGAGGTCGCGGACACGCTGCGCGCGGCCCGGCAGGTGGTCGCGGTCGATGTGCCGAGCGGCGTCGATGGCGCGACCGGCGCGGTGCGCGGCTACGCTCCGCAGGCCGTGCTGACCGTGACGTTCTTCCGCCTGAAGCCGGGGCATCTGCTGCTGCCGGGACGGGACCTGTGCGGCGAGCCGGTGCTGGCGGATATCGGCATGCCCGCGGGGGTGCTGGGCGAGCCGCGCACGTTCCTGAACGCACCAGGCCTGTGGGAGCTGCCGCGCCCGGCGCCCGACGGGCACAAGTATTCGCGCGGCCATGTGACGGTGCTGGGCGGCGCGGCGATGACCGGCGCGGCGCGGCTGGCGGCGGACGCCGCCCGGCGGGCCGGCGCGGGCATGGTGACCATTGCGGCGCAGGGGCGGGGGGACGTGTACCGCGCCGGCGCTCCCGGGCTGATCGTCAGCGAGGCGCCGTTGCCGGAGCTGCTGGCCGACGCACGGCGACACGTCTGGGTGTGCGGGCCGGGCCTGGGAGTGGACGCGGCGAAGGCGGCGCTGCCGGCGCTGCTGGCGGCGCGGCGCACGGTGGTGGTGGATGCCGACGCGCTGACCGCGTTTGCCGACGATCCGGAAGGCTTGCGCGGTGCGGCGGTGCTGACGCCGCACGCCGGTGAGTTCGCCCGGGTGTTCGGTGCCGCCGGCGACGATCGTCTGGCCGCCGCTCGCGCCGCCGCGGTACGGACAGGTGCGGTGGTGCTGCTGAAGGGCAGCGACACGATCATCGCCGCGCCGGACGGGCGCGCGGCGATCAATGCGTCGGCGCCGCCGTGGTTGGCGACGGCCGGCGCGGGGGACGTGCTGGCGGGGATGATCGCCGGCCTGCTGGCGCAGGGGCTGCCGGCGTGGGGAGCAGCGGCCGCGGCTGCGTTCCTGCACGGTCGCGCGGCTGACGCAGCCGGGATCGGCATGGTGGCGGAGGACCTGTTGGCGGCGCTGCCTCGCGTCCTCATGTAGCGCAGGTCGCACCCTCGCTTTTGCGAGGTGAAACGAACGCGCGGCAACGATATGATGGCGACCGACCGAGGGACCTCCACATGAGCGACGCCGCCGCAACCGGCCTGCTGGACCGCGCGATCCGCCGTATCACCACCGTTTGGCGCGACATGGCCGCCAGCGTTGCGGGGGAGCCGGACGAGACGCTGGAAGCGCAGATGCACGCCTGCCTGCACGGGCGCGGCGGCGAGGTTTCGGCGCGCAACCGTGCGGCGAAACTGGCGCAGACCTACCAGGCGCTGGATGACGCGGGCCGGCGGCAGTTCCTGCAAACCCTGGCGAGCTTCGATTCCGATCCGGATGCGGTGGCGCGGGCGTATGGCACGGTGCAGAAGGCGGCGGACCCGGCGGAGCGCGCCACGGCGAAGGCGGCGCTGCGGCATGCTCTGGAGCCGCCGCGGCTGAAGCTGCTGATGCAGTTCACGTCGTTGCCGGAGGGGCCGAAATTCCTGGTCGATCTGCGCGCCTTCCTGCTGCAGACGCGCGACGGCGACAAGCTGCTGGCGGCGCTGGAATCCGACCTGCGCGGGCTGCTGGCGGCGTGGTTCGACATCGGCTTCCTGGAGCTGGCGCGGATCGACTGGAATTCCCCGGCGGCGCTGCTGGAGAAGCTGGTGCAGTACGAGGCGGTGCACGAGATCCGCTCCTGGCGCGACATCAAGAATCGGCTGGATTCGGATCGGCGGTGTTATGCGTTCTTTCATCCGCGGATGCCGGGGGAGCCGCTGATCTTCGTCGAGGTGGCGCTGGTGAGGGGGCTGTCCGGCAGCGTGCAAAGCCTGCTGGACGAAAAGGCGCCGCTGCAGGACCCGCGCGAGGCGGATACCGCGATCTTCTATTCCATCAGCAACTGCCAGCAGGGGCTGTCGGGCATCAGCTTCGGCAATTTCCTGATCAAGCGCGTGGTGGAGCTGCTGTCGGCGGAATTCCGCAACCTGCGGACGTTCGCGACGCTGTCGCCGTTGCCGGGGTTCCGGCGCTGGCTGGACGAGACGCTGGCGGCAAACCCGCCGGGGCTGCTGTCGGATGAGGAGGCGACCAGCCTGATCTCGGCGATGCCGGCGCCGACCGGGGCCGCGGCACTGGCGGCGATCGTGGCCAAGCGCGGATGGTGGCGGGAGCTCGGGCTGCACAAGACCGCCGAGCCGGTGCTGATGCGGCTGGCGGCGCGGTATCTGCTGGCAGAGTCGGGGCGCGGCAATGCGAAGCGGGCGCGCGATCCGGTGGCGCATTTCCACCTGTCGAACGGCGCACGGGTGGAGCGGCTGAACATGCTGGGCGACGTGTCGGAGAAGGGCGCGAAAGAGGGCGCCACGCTGATGGTCAATTACCTGTACGATCCGGCGAAGATCGAGGATTGGCACGAGGATTACGCGGGGGAGGGGAAGCGGAACGCTTCGACCGCGGTGCGGAAGCTGGCGAGGGGATGGGGCTAGGCGAGGTGCGGGCGCATCACGGCTTCCCGTCATGGCCGGGCTTGGCCCCGCCATGACGGGATAAACGATCAGTAACGCTTGTACGGCAGGAACTTGCCCGACATCGTCAGCTTGACCCGATCGCCCTTCTGGTCCGGCTGGCGCTCCAACGCCATGTCGAAGTCGATGGCGCTCATGATGCCGTCGCCGAACTCCTCCTGGATCAGCTCCTTCCAGGTGGTGCCATAGACCATCATGATCTCGTAGAAGCGGTAGATCAGCGGGTCGGTCGGGATCGCGCCGGGCAGCGATCCACGATACGGGATGGCCTGGAGCAGGTCCGTCTGCGCCTCATCGAGGCCGAACAGGGAAGCGGCTTTTGCCGCGGTTTCGGGCGTCATGGACATCTGGCCGAGGCAGGCGGCACAGGTCCAGGTGGGCGAATAGCCGAGCTGTGCGGCGATTTCCGCCCAGGTGAGCTTCTTCTCCTGCTTGATCGCCAGGATCTTGCGGCCGAGTTCCGTTTTCGCGTCGTTCATGCCCGTCCTCCTGTTGTCGAAGTCGTATGGGCAAGCAAACGGCGGGCCAGGGAGATGACGGGCAGTCCTGCCAAGGCCTTCCATGCCATGCAGTGGCGCCGCGCCCCTGTCATTGCGAGGATGCTTATGTCGCCAGCGCCAGGCGCCCCGCCGTCCGGTTTGCCCTCGACGATGCTACACAACGAAGCGACGCAGGCCACTCAACAAGCGGGGCGCATTGAAGTTCAGCAGCAGTCCGACCCGGATGCCGCTCATGCGGAGATAGGTGCGCAGTTGCATCTCGTGCACCGGCAGGATCGTTACGACCGACTTGATTTCCAGGATGAGCTGTTGGTCCACGACAACATCCGCCTTGAAGCCGTCGCCGATTTGCTCACCCTTATAAAGCACCGGGATTACGACCTGTCGTGAAAACGCCACGCCCGCGCGTCCAAGCTCGACACACAGACATTGTTCGTACACGGATTCAAGCAAGCCGGGGCCGGTGTGGCGATGCACCTCGATGGCGAGTCCGATGACTTGTTCGGTCAATGATTCTGCCAGAAGCATGCGGCGGCCCTCCGTGATCCCCGTGGTCCTCCGCCCTTCCTCCGTGCGAATCAAAAATAATTGGTTAACGCACGGACGATGCAGTGGATGGCACGGACCGTGGCTCGAAGTGCCGTTGCCACCTACCGTGCGCTTGTGCGGGCTGTAGCATTTTTTTGATTCGCACGGAGGAAGGGCGGAGGACCACGGGGATCACGGAGAGGGAGTTTCGCTGGGCCGGGGAGTGGTGCCCTGGACGGTGGGGGAGTACGGACACGTTCCTGAGCGTGGCCTGCGGTGCGAATCTCAAGATATTTGCATCAATCCCACGCCCCTGATCCGATTGGGCTTTTCCGATCCAAATTTCTGATGCACGATGCAGGCATGATTTACGGCTATGCCCGCATCTTGGCCAGCACTTGGGTGGTTAGGCCACTGCCTGGGCGGCCCGGGGGCATGGGATGTACGACTGACAGGCAGGAAGCCCGGGCTTGAGACGCCTGAAGGGAAACCGACTTTGATGGGAATGATCCCTACCAGCGAGGCCGCGGTGATTACTGGACTCCGATGTTTCCTCGCCAGATTTAGCGTTCTGCGACCAGCTTCATCCATCGTGGCTCCTCACGCTGGCTTAGCCAACTTTCTCGACAAGATTCACCCTCTACTTCAAAGCCCGCGATCTGATCTTCCTATCATTGCTCGGCTTGAAACGACTGCGGGGAGGCCGGCTTGGCCGGGGGCGATGCCTGCCAGCGGGGCCGCAGTGACCGCTGGGCTCCGACGTTTCCTTGCCAGATTAACCGCACAGCGACCAGATTCGCCTATAGTGGTTCCTCACGCTGGCTTAGCCAACTTTCTCGATAAAGCGCATCCATTACTTCACAGAGCACCAACTATCGTTCCTGTCATCGTGGCGGCAGCGACGCTTAGCCCGCAGCGACTCAGTGCCGCCCTCGCTTCAATCCATCTGCCTCTGCGACTTGCTCGGGCGAATGGTGAGTTCCTCCAGGTTTGGTCCGTAGCCGGATTGAAGCGCAGTGAGCTTCGGAATGCAACCGTTCTGGCGTGGCTGATCGATCCAAGCGGTTCGCACGGACATGGGCCTCTCATGATACGTGGACTCCTGCAAGCGGCGGCAGAGCAAGTCCCCTCCTGGCCCTTGCACGGTGTCGATCTGTCCCACGCCAGGGTGCATACTGAGGAATGCCCCCTTGGGAGCGACCGGGACCGAGTTGACATCTCAATTGACGGGCCCGACTTTGTCCTATTCGTTGAGGTGAAGATCGACGCGGCTGAAGGTAGGCTTCAGCTCCATCGATATGCTGAAGCGGCTAAAGACAAGGCTCGTGCATGGCGTAAGAAACATGGGTTGGTGATTTACCTGAGCCCTCGCCCGCCATCCGATCTGCCGATGGGCGTCGCCGTGCTTACTTGGCGTGACGTTGCCCGGGTTCTATCCGGGATTCCCGCTGAAGGAGTCAGCGGTTCGCTCGTGCATCAGTACGCGCGCTACATTCGTTCATTCTCCTGAGGAGTGCCATGGCCGTTTCCGAGCTAGACAAGCTTATTGTGGAGCATCTCGCCGACATCGATGCAGCCGTCAAACGGCTGGAAGCCCTTCAGGCCGAAGTCTTCGGTGCCCTGGATTCGGCGGCGACGGACTGGGCAAGGAAGAACGGGTGGGCGGGCAAGTTCGATTATCTGGAGAGCGGACTGTGGTTCGCTCCTCCCGAATGGCGTGTGTCGGGCACCGAAGAGGATGAAATGAAATTCCAAGCCCGGTTTGAAATGGAAGTTGGCGCAGGAGATAGTCAGAGTTATAAGCCTGAAGAGGATTACTTTTACCTTACTAGGTTGTGTCGAGCGGGGTCTGGGCAGATCGGATTTAGGTTCAAGCAGGAACTCATCACAAAGGGGCAGTGGAAAAGGCGGTTTAAGGAATTGACTTACTTGGCGGAAAAAACAGCATTCGTCGCCGATTCAGTGCCATCGTTCTTTCTGCCTTTCCAAGTCGAAGGTGCCAAGCTTGCAGAGAGCATACAAGAGGAAGCGGTTGAAATGGCGCTGACACATTTTGAGAACACATTGACACAAATCATCGAGGCAAGGTCGGAGTTTGATGCCGTCGTCGCGGCCATCAAACCTTAAGAGTCTGACTCGAATCGCCTCTGCAACGCCACAGCCTTGATTTCGCTTGGGAAAGCTCTGACGTGCATCGATCATGGGCTGCCGAGCCCGATGCCATCCGCTCGACGCTGGCAATGTAGACCCGGGTCGCAGCGCTCTCCATTGCACCTTCGAGCTCCCTGGCCGGACGCCGGTGGGGCGGCATCGACCAGTCGACGGTCCAGATATCGTCCAACGCATTGAAATTACTTGATGAAATATTCCGATATCATTTCGGGTCAGCCTCTGAGGCCAGTCCGCGGCCACCGACCCGGACCCGCCGACCATCGACGCATGTCGCGACATTCCGTCCGCAGGCTCTACAATCAGCCCCGCCCGCGCGCCGCAATGCCCGCCGCCAACCCCCCTCACGTCGCCAACACCATCCCCCCCGCCGCCGGATCAGCCCCCCCGTCCATCACCCCATCGACAATCCGGATCGCGTGCACCCGCGCGAACTGGAAGCTCTGCGCGTGCCGCTTCGTCGGATACCCCGCCGCACGCAGATCGCGTTCCGCCGCATGCAGGATGCGGTTCGACACCTCGATCGTATCAGACACCGCGGCGAAGCGCGGCGCGTACACCGCTTGCTCCGCATTCATGCCGAAATCCATCGCGTTCAGCATGACCTGCAGATTGCCCATGGTGATATAGGTCGCGCCCGGCGCACCCAGCACCAGGAACGGCTTATCGCCGCGGAACACGATAGTCGGCGACAGCGCGGAGAACCGCGACTTCCCCGCCTCCAGCGAACCCGCGTGTCCAGGCCGCGGATCGAACACCGCCATCGCGCCGTTGTACATGAAGCCAAGCCCCTCGGTCACAACACCCGAAGGCTGGCCCAGCGTATGCGTCATCGTCACCGCATTCCCGTCGCGATCGACGACGCAGATATGCGTGGTGTGCTTGCTCTCCGCGCCGCCGCCGTTGAACCGCGGCACGTGCGTCTTCTCCTTGCGCGCGATGCGCTCCGCCGCGCGCGCCGCATACGGCTTCGACGTCAGCTCCTCCACCGGCACGCGCACGAACTTCGGATCGCCGACGCGCGCGTCCTTATCGACCGTGGCAATCTTCATCGCCTCCGACACCACGCGGATATACTCCGGCGAGTTATGCCCCAGCGCGCACAGATCGAAATGCTCCAGGATGTTCAGCATCTCGATCAACTGGATGCCGCCGCCGGGCGGATTGTTGGTCGCGATGCGATAGCCGCGATAGGTGCCCCACAGCGGCGCGTTTTCCTCCGCCTTGCACGCCGCAAGGTCGTCCAGCGACAGCAGCCCGTTGTGCGCCCGCATATCGGCGGCGATCTGCCCGGCGATGTCGCCAAAATAGAATTCGTCAGCACCATGCTCTGCGATGCGCCGATAGGTGCGCCCCATGTCGGGATTGCGTAGCAGATCGCCGACCGCGAGCACGTGCCCGTCGCGCTTCGCATAGATCTTCCGCGTCGCCGGCAGTCGCGACACCACGCCGATATTCGCATCGCGCCCGGCATGCGCCGGTTCGTGCCAGAACTCGCTGACATGCGGCCGCACCAGGCAGCCATCCTCGCACCAGGCGATCGCCGGCTGGATCTGCTCCGCAAGGCTGCGCGTGCCGAACCGCCGCAGCGCGTGATCGAGCGCGCGCAGCGTCATCGGCGTGGCGATCGCCTGGTAGCCGAACTCGTTGACGCGGCCTTGCAGGATGAAGCCCCAGCCGTCGTCTGCCTCGCGGACGATCAGGTCCTGCCACATATCGGGGCGCACCGCGGCGGGAGCGCGGCCGTGGAAGTCGATCGTCGTGTGGATGCCGCGCGACGGCAGATAGACGTGCATGCAGCCCATGCCGGCAATGCCGCACATCTGCGGATCGACCGCGGTCTGCACCAGCGCGGCGCCGACCGCCGCATCCACCACGTTGCCGCCGGCACGCAGGATATCGACGCCGGCCTCCGCGGCTTCCGGCTGTGCGGCGGAAACCATGCCTTGGGTCATGACGGGCCTCGCTGTTCTGGCTGTCCGGATTCAACGCGGAGCGCGCAAGGTTGTCACGTTCCGACTGGGGGACCGCCGCCGAGACGGCCCTGCCGCGGCGTTTAAGTTCGAATTAACCGGTCCAAGGCCAGAATCGGCGGATGCCGCGCAGCGAGACCCTGACCAGTCCGCCCCAGATTGCCGAGGCGGCCCGCGAAACCCCGGCCGCACCCCACCCACGCACGGCCTACCTGCACGGCCTGGAATTGCTGCGTGCCGGTCACGCGGCCAAGGCGGCCGGGCTGCTGACCGAGGCGGTGGCCGTGCTGCCCACCGACGAACGGGTCCATGTCAACCTGGTGCGCGCCCTGATCGCCGCGGAGGAACCGCAACGTGCGGTGCAGGCCGCCGACGCTGCCCTCGCACTGTTTCCCGACCAGGCCGAACTGCACTTCTCCCGCGGCACGGCGCAGAACATGCTCGGCCAGCCACGCACCGCCCTTGCATCGCTGCAGCGTGCCGTCGCGCTCGATCCGCAACACGCGCCATCCCTACTCAATCTCGGCAATGCCTGCGTCGATCTCGACGATCTGCCCGCGGCGGAGACGCATATCCGCGCCGCGCTGGAACGCGACCCGGCACTGGCGGAGGCGCATGCCAGCCTCGGCTTTGTGCTCGCCGCGCTCGGCCGGCTGCCGGAAGCGATCGCCGCCTGCGACGCCGCCATCGCGCTGCGCCCGGATTTCGTCCAGGCGCACTGGAACCTCGCCACGGCCGCCCTGCGGTCCGGCGATTACGTGCGTGGCTTTGCGGAATACGAGTGGCGCAAGCGGCACGACCGGTTCCGCCGCGACTTCGTCAACCTGCCTGGCCCGACCTGGACCGGCGACGATCCCGCGGGCCGAACCATCCTGGTACACGCCGAGCAAGGACTGGGCGACACCATCCAGTTCGCGCGCTACCTGCCACTGATCGTGGCGCGCGGCGGCAATCCCGTGCTGGCGTGCGAGCGCCCGCTGCTGCCCTGGCTCGGTACCCTGCCCGGCGTCCGGGTGGTGCCGAAGGATGCGCCGCTGCCGCGCTACGATTGCTGGATCGACCAGATGAGCCTGCCGCATGCCTTCGGCACGACGCCGGACACGATTCCGGCCGCCGAGGGCTACCTGCGCGCCGATCCGGTCCGTGTGGCAAACTGGCGGGCGAGGCTGCCGGCTGGGGCAAAGATCGGCCTGGCCTGGGCGGGCAATCCGGCGCACAGCAACGACCGTCGGCGGTCGCTGCCGCCGGATGCCGTCCCGCATCTGCGGGCGCTGGCGGGCGATCGCGCGGTGAACCTCCAGGTCGGGGCGCGCGCCGCCGAGGCCGGCCTGCCTGATCTTTCCCCCCTGCTGACCGACTACGCCGAGACCGCGGCGCTGGTCGCCAATCTCGATCTGCTGCTGACCGTGGACACGTCGGTGGCGCATGTCGCCGGCGCGCTGGGCGTGCCGTGCTGGCTGATGCTGCCGCATGCCCCCGACTGGCGGTGGATGCCCGGGCGCGTGGACAGCCCTTGGTACGCTTCGCTCCGCGTGTTCCGCCAACCGGCGCCGGGCGACTGGTGCGGCGTGATGGAGCAGGTGAGGACCGAGCTCGGGTCGTTGCGAGCCGCCACCGGTCGGAGGCGGCCGGTGGCCAACTCGCAATCAACCGACGGCGTCAGACGGGTCTTGCGGCGAGGCCATACCGCTTGAACCAGGCAAGCATGCGCTGCCACCCGTCCTGCGCGTCCGCCGCGCGATAGCTTGGCCGGTAATCCGCGTTGAAGCCGTGCGGCGCATCCGGATAGATCACGATCTCCACCGTCTTGTGCGCAGCCTTCGCCTTGGCTTCCGCCGCGTGCACGTCGTCCGGCTTGATGCTCTGATCCTGCCCGCCGTAAAGCCCCAGCAGCGGACAGCGGATCTTGTCGGCGACATCCAGCACGGTGTGCGGCTGGATCGGGCTGGTGCCGCCCGCGACGGGCCCGTACCACGCGACCGCCGCACGCAAATGCGGATTGTGCGTCGCATACAGCCAGGTCTGCCGGCCACCGCGGCAGAATCCGGTGACGCCAAGCCGCGCGGTGTCGCCCTTATGCGTATGGGCCCACGCGACGGTGGAATCCGCGTCGGTCATGTATTCCGCGTCCGGTTTCTTCGAGATCACCTCTTTGAAGATCGTCGGAACGTCGGTCATCTTCGAGAGGTCGGCGATGCGTGCGTAATACTCGGTGGCGACAGCGAGATAGCCCAGCTTCCCCAGCCGCCGGCAGACGTCCTTGATGTGCTCGTGCACGCCGAAGATTTCCTCGTTCACCAGGATCACCAGGAAATGCGTGCCCTTCGCCGGGCGCGCGAAATACGCCGGCAGGTGGCCGTCCTTCACCGGGATCTGCGTCTCGCCGGCATCCAGGCCTTCGCTGTCGCTGTGGATGACCTGCGCTTCCACGCGCTCGGTGGCCAGCGTGAAGCCGCTCATCAGGCCCGCCATCATCAGGCGGCGGATAGTCGCTGCGTAATTGGCAGTAGGCAATATCCGCTCAGCCGAAATCTCAGACCGGGGCGAGGCCCCAGAACCGGGCGATCATCGGTACCGCGGCCACCGCACCCGGCGTGGTGAAGCGCGCCGCCGCACCGCCGGCCGCGACCGGCCACGCATGTCCCACGCCGGGCAGGCGCCACAACTCGACCGCATCGCCCCAGCACGCGTGGTGCGTGTCGGCCCGGGTCGGCGCCGCTGGCAGCCGGTGCAGCGCGACGAACTGCGCGGCGAGTTGCTCGCCGTTGACCGGCACGACGGTATCGTCCGCGGCGCCATGCCAGACCGACAGGCGCGGCCACGGCCCGGCATGTCCGGCTGGCGCCACACGCCGGGCCAGCGCTGCCCAGGCATCGGGCTCGCGTGCCGGCGCGCCGTGCGCCATCCGGGTCAGCGCCTGCAGCGTGCCGTCCGCCGTGCCGACCGGCAGGCCCGCGACCACGGCGCCGGCGGCGAACAGCTCGGGGTACGCAGCCAGCATGGCCGCGGCCATCGCACCGCCGGCGGACAGGCCGGCGATGAAGACACGATGCGGGTCGCAGGCAAATCGCCGCACCGTCGCGCGTACCATGGCGGCGATCGATCCGGCCTCGCCCTGGCCACGCGCGATCTGGTCGGGCTGGAACCACTGGAAGCAGCGCTGGCGATGGTTGGCTTCCTGTTGCTCGGCCAGCAGCAGCGGCAGGCGCAGCCGGTCGGCGAGCGCCGTCCACCCGGCGTCGGTGGCGAAGGCGATCGCGTCCTGGCCGCAGCCGTGCAGCAGCACGATCAGCGGCGCGTCCGGCAGCACACCGCTGCCCGGCAGATAAGCCACGCCGCGCAGCCCGCCGGGATTGGGCTGGATCGCCGGCAGCGGCAAAAAGCCGTGCGGCATGGGTGGCACGACAGGTTCTGCGGATTTCAGGCTGCGGCGGAGCTGGGCCAGAGTGACGCGGGTAGCCAGCCGGGCGCCGCGTCGCAGCGCCCGGAGATCCTTCGACCAATGCATGCAGGAGTGACCTCGTTCGTGGCCCGGCTGGATATGCTGCGTTGCAGCATAAGATCAAGCCGACTCGCCGAACGGTGAGAGTGCCGCGCACGTCCCCGATGCGGGGAAGGGGTCGGGGGGTGCTGCTTCCGCGGTGCCGCAGATGGCCCGCACCCCTCCCCCAGCCCCTCCCGCAAGGGGAGCGGAGAAACGGCTGGCTCAGGCCTTCAGGTGCTTGTGGAAGAACGCCACCACCTGGCCCAGCACCTCCGGCGTCGTGCGCGCCGCCTGGTCCACATACAGCAGCTCGATGTTGCCGCCGGCCTTGCGGTAGTTGGTGGTGAAGCGCTCGGGCTCGTTGCCGGGGATCGGTGCGTCGGGATCGCGGTAGTCGTGCACCACGTCCGGCCGGCCCTGCAGCCACAGCGCGGGGACCAGCGGCACCTGCTCGCCGCGCTCCAGCATCAGCATCGGATTGCCGTCGGCCATCGCGGCCTCGGTCTTCCAGTACTGGTCGTGGCGCTCGGGGATGTTGCCGACCCAGGCCGGCGGGTTGGCGCTGTCGCGCGCGCGGCGGGCGTGGTTGTAACGCGACAGCGGGTTGATCACCGGCCACAGCATGGCGACGGCCCCCAGGCTGGCATCGACCGCCGGCGAGCCGGACGGCAGCGGCAGCGCGGCATAGCGCGGATCGGCGGGCCGCATCGCGGCGAGCATCGCCAGGTGGCCGCCGCTCGACTGGCCCGCGGCGCCGATCATGTTCGGCCGCGTATTCAGTTCCGACGCATGCGCCTTCACCCAGCGGATGGCGTAGTTGATGTCGGCGAGCGAGGTCGGATAGCCGTCGCTGGCGTGGCGGAAATCGATCGCGGCGACGGCGATGCCGCCGCGCGCGAGTGCCTCCGCATAGGTCTTGCACTCGTTCAGATCGCCATTGCACCAGGCGCCGCCGTGCAGCTCGACGACGGCGGGGAACGGTCCGGCGCCCTGCGGCTTGTAGAGGCGCGCCATGAAACGGCGGTCGCCGTGGCGGAGATATTCGACGTCCTGTGTCGTGAACTCGAACGTTCCGGCGGGCATGGTTTGGTACTCCTCCCGGGTTGAGACCAGCCGTTCGGGCTGGCCGACTGCGACGATGCTAGCGCGATCGGGCGCATCTGTCTCGCCGTCTGCAACCGGCGCGTCGGGCGAGCGCTTTCATGGGGCACGGCTGCCGAGCGAGTTACCACCGGCCCGCGTGGACCCGCGCTGCAGGAAGACGCACCGCCCCGCGTCATGCCGACGCAGGTCGGCATCCACGACTTACCAGGCCGCCCGCAGTGAAGGCGTGGATGCCGACCTGCGTCGGCATGACGGGGGGCGGCGGCCGTGCGTCCGCTCCACGGCGTGAAGGCTCGGTTCCTCGCCGGGAGCGAAGCGACGAAAGACCGTGCCCTACCGCGCGAGCTCCAGGTACACCAGGGTCTGGTTCAGCAGCACATAGGCAATCTCGCCGAACGTCGCCGGACCGGTGATCGACAGCGCCTTGTCTCCGGCCAGATCGGCGTACAGATAATTCAGGATGCAGTTGCACGAGAACGCCGGCGTCACCGGCTGCGCGGCGACATGCGACAGCAGCGCATCGCGATAGTCGTCGAGCGGCGCGGCCTGGCGATATTCCACCCCCGCCAGCACCGGCGCATAGAATCGCACCAAGCGCGCCGCATCGTCGATCGCCTGGAAGCTCACGTTGATCATCTCGCCCGACAGGTCGGCGACCAGCGGGCGGCGCGGATCGATCTCGCGTGCCTTGGCATATTCATGGAATGACGCGCGCTGTCCGTTGATGCGGCAGTCATCCGCGGCAAATCCGGTCTCCGGGAAGACGAACCGGTCGCCGTCGCCCTGTTGGAACAAGTTGATGATGCCGATGCGCGGCGTGACCTGGTCGGCAACATGGGCCCGCAGCACCGCGATGCGGTCGGTTGCGGCCTCGCCGGTGCGTCCGTTGAACGCCATCGCCTGCGCGTGGCCCAGATCGTCCAGATGCACGCCGGCGACCCAGCCAATCACCGGCGTCTCGAACAAGCCGGGCAGGTCGTGCGCACCGATGGCATATTTGGCATGCGCGTCCGACATCGCCGGCAGCACGATCAGTGAAAATCCGTGATCTGGCGCGCCATCCGGGATATCGGCCAGACGATCCGGCGCGACGAAGCCGATATCGACGGCAGCCACCTCGGCGGGCAGCTCGGTGACGAAGACGCGTTCGCGATCGACGCACCCGCCCTCGGCGGTAAGGAAATACGGGATGGTGCCGCCGATCCAGTCGCCGCGGGCCAGCTTGCCCAGCGCCGCCGCGTCGCCGGCAACATGCAGCCGCCGGCCCTGCGCGATCAGCCGATTGGTTTCGTCCACTGTGCGTAGCATGGCTGTGCAATCTCCCGTCACTGCAATCCGCGCAGTTCCGCGACCACGGCATCGCCGAACTTGCTGAAGAACTGGTGGAGTTCCGCGATCATCGCCGGCTTGCGCGCGGGCTCGCCGGCGGCGATGCGCACCGCGCGCGCCAGCGCCATGTTCGCCGCGAACAACGCGAATTTGTGCGTGACCGCGCCGCTCACCAGCCGAACCCAGAGATTGTCATTGGGTGGAGGAATCTGGGCCATGCGGAAACCTGTGGATGCTGCCGGATCCCTGGTAAGCGATGCGGGTTAAGAATCCGTTGACGCCGCGAGCATCACGCCGCCCGCCGCAACGCCAGCCGCTCCGCGGTACCCGCAAACCGTGCGGCGGAATCGGCCGCCAGTTCGAACGCCACGTGCAACGAGTCGTCCAGGCTGAGCCTGACGACGAATGGCAGCGCAATGCCCACGCCATCGACGGCCAGCGTGCCATGCTCGCCGGCCGGTATCTGCGGCGCGCCATGCACCTGCGCGCCGGAATCCGACAGATCGACCAACCGCGCCGTGTGGGTCTGGCCGCGCGCCGTCAGACGGCACGCCAGATCGACCGGGTGGCGCAGATTGGCCCGCCGATCCACTTCCGGCGTCGCGGTGCGCACCACGCGGATGACCGAATGGTGCAGCTCATCGACAGCAGCGTTCAGCGCACTGGCGTTGTCGCGCACATCCCCCGCGTGGATGCCGGTTTGCTCCGCGTCGGCCAGCACTTCGGTGGTGCGATGGCTCACCTCGTGCGCCGCAGTCGCCGTCTCGGCCACGTTGCGCGCGATCTCCGCCGTCGTCGCGCCTTGCTCCTCCATCGCCGCGGCGATCGAACCGGCAACCGCGCTGATCTCGTCGATGGTTCGCTCGATCCGCTGCACCGCCGCGACCGACACGCCGGTGGCGCTGCGCACCTCGGCGATATGCTGACCGATTTCCTGGGTCGAGCGTGCGGTCTGCGTCGCCAGCGCCTTCACCTCGGAGGCCACCACGGCAAAGCCCTTGCCGGCATCGCCGGCGCGTGCCGCCTCGATCGTCGCGTTCAGCGCCAGCAAATTGGTTTTCGCGGCAATCGCCCCGATCATGTCGGCGACCGCGCCGATCCGCCCCACCTGCTCGTTCAGCGCCTCCATCGCCGCGCGCGTTTCCCGGCTGGCCTCGACGGCGTGGCCGACCATCTCCGAGGAATGCGCCACCCGGCCGCCGATCTCGCGGATCGACGCGTTGAGTTGCTCCGCGGCTGCGGCAACCGTCTGCACATTCGCCTGCGCCTGCGCCGACGCGGTCGCGGCGCCTTGCGCCGAGCTGCTGGTCCGCGACGCCAGATCCGCCATCTCATCGGCGATCTGCATCATAGCGGTGGTGCTCGCGGCGACCTGGCGGAGCGCCGCCGAGGTTTCCGTCTCGATCGTTTCGGCCATGCCGACCAGCGCACCGCGCTTGTCCACCGCGACGCGTTCGCGCTCGCTTTCCTGTTCCGCGGCCAGACGCCGCGCGTCGATCAGGCTGGTCTGGAATACCACGACGGCACCCGCCATGGTGCCGATCTCGTCGCGGCGTTCGGCACCCGGGATCGAAATGTCGAGCTCGCCTTTCGACAACCGCAGCATCGCGCCGTGCAGCCTGCCGAGCGGCCGGGTTATGTCGCGGTTGATCAGCGCGGCAAGGAACAGGGTGAGGAGGAGTACGGCGCCGCCGGTAACGGCAAGCTCGCGCAATGTGCGGCGCAGCGCCGCATCGAGATCGTCAGTGTAGGCGCCCGCGGCAAACACCAGGTTCCACGGGGCAAATCGCGCGACATACGCGATCTTCGGCACCAGCCGCGTCTCCCCTGGCCTGGCGAACGCGTACGACACCACGCCCTGATCGGCATTGCGCAATGCGCCTGCGATGAGAGTGGTCAGCAAGGTGCCGTCGGCATCCCTGGCTGGCGAAGGTTTGTTTTCCAGCGCCGGATTCGCGCCGTGCACGATCAGGACATTGTCGAGTGTCTGAGCATAAATGTAGCCCCGGCCTGCATCGAACCGCATGACATGCACAGCCTTGCGGAATTGCTCCAGCGCTT
This sequence comes from Acetobacteraceae bacterium, assembly GCA_036489395.1. GTDB lineage: Bacteria > Pseudomonadota > Alphaproteobacteria > Acetobacterales > Acetobacteraceae > JASHVB01. Next base: position 21,867 of record DASXFW010000213.1, read on the forward strand.
GCGCGTGGGTGAGTTCGTGCGCGGCGGCCTGGTTCTCCAGTGCCTGGGCGAGGCCAATGCTTAACTGGATGACCGAATGCAGCTTGTCGATGCGGTCGTCCATCATGCGCTGCCTGGTGATCGAGGCGGCGAGCCCGAGCGACGCGATCAGCGTCAACGCCGACAGTCCCATCAACAGGGCAAGCTTGGTGCGAAGCCGCAAGCGGCTGAGGATGTGCATCGCGAGGTCTTTTATCCGGCCGGGCGGTAGGTTGCGCCGATGGCCTTAACAGCCGGTTAATCCGTCGGCCAGGGTTTGGCGCGACCCGTGGGCCGGCCATGACACATTACTAATCGTCGCCCAACTTGCCGACTGCTGAGTAATTCGAACGAACGCACCGGCAATGGTGCCGCACGGCTTCGTGGCGCTCCGTGGCCCTCGCCCGTCCCCCGTGTTAAAACCATCTTTCTTGAACCCAACCGCACCGCACTCCACCACGGTCGCAATCCACAGCCCACCAGACGGGAGACGCCGCATGCTGGCCTTCGATCTGTCCAAGGAACAATCCTTCAGCCTGCAGAAGCACGTGGAAAAGGTGCTCGGCAAGGTTGGCGAAGGCGATGTCACCGTCGCCTGCTGGGAGCCGGGCCAGGTCAGCCCGAACCATCTGCATCCCAATGCGACAGAGATCTATTTCTGCTTCCAGGGCGGCGGCATCATGCGCACGCCGGCCGGCACGGTGGAGGTGAAGCCCGGCGCCTTCGTCGTGCATCCGCGCGGCGAGCTGCACGAATACATCAACGGCCCGGAGCGCACGCTGCTGTTCCGCGTGCGCTACGGCGACGACATGTCCACCCGCACCAAGGACTGGCCGACCAATCCGGACTTCCAGGCGAAGCCCGACGACGCGGTCTGGTTCGCGCAGCTTCCGTCAGGCTGATGCAGGCGTCGGCCTATGGCGCCATCTGGCACGATGATCGGCTCTCCGGCCGCGACAAGCTGCCGCCCAGCAACGGCGCGTCCATTCAGAACCACCGCTCATACACCGTGATGACATCGCCCGGTTGCAGATAGGTCTGCCGCGTTGCCTTTCCCTCCACTGCGTGCCCGTCGATCGTCCGCACCACCGATGCATACGATTGCACGGCGCGATAGGTGAACCCACCGGCGACCGCCGCCGCCGTCACCACCGTCATGCCCGGCTGATACGGGAATTCGCCCGGCTTGTTGACTTCGCCCAGCACGAAGATCGGCCGGTACGCCGTCACCTCCGCCACCACCGACGGATCGCGCAGCAGCTTGTCCCGCGTCAGTGCCGCCGTCACCAGGCGTTGCAGCGCCACCGGCGTCAGCCCGGCCGCGCGTACCTCGCCCAGCAGCGGCACGGCAATGCTGCCCGAGTCACCGACGCGGTACTCCCCGGTCAACTGATCCTCGCCGAACACGGTCAGCCGCACCGAATCGCCGGCACCCAGCCGGTATTCGCTCGATCCGGGCGGGATCGGCGGCAGGCCGCGCCCGGGCGCGCACCCGAACAGCAGCAGCAGAAGAAGACACAGGAAAACACGCACAGGACCACAACCTCGTTGGGCGATACGGTGCCGCCATTATCGCGCATGCTCCTGTCTGATCGGTTAACGCCGCACTCGTTAACATCGCGTTAAGCAGCGTCCGGTATCCATCGTCGCGAGACCAGGCAGAACGCCGGGTCCACGCGCGAGGCCGCAATCACCGATGCTGGACAGACCCGCCGGAACGGTAACCGCCGTGCCTGTGTCGAGGCGGGGTCAGCGCGGCCTGCCGCCGGAGGACCAGCTTTCCATCCATGCCGTGCTGGGCATGCTGCGGCGCCGGCGGCACGCCTTCCTCGTTTGCGCGCTGCTGATCCCGCTCGCCGCGCTCATCGCCGTCAAACAGATGACGCCGCGCTACATCGCCACCGGCGCGCTGATGTACGAGCCGAGCGAGTACAAGGGCCGGGAGCTGCAAAGTGTGCTGCAGACCGACCCCACCACCGAGGCGGTGATGGCGAGCCAGGCGGAGATCCTGCACAGCATGCACATCGCGGCGGGCGTTTCCGACCAGCTCCACTTCATCAGCGACCCGGAATTCAACCAGGCCTTGCGCCCGCCCGGCCTGCTGCATCGTGCGTTGCGCCATTTCGGCCTGGGTGCCGAGCCGCCCGACGACATCATCGGGCCCCGCGTGGACGACAGCCGCATCAACACGTTGCTGGCGGTGCGCGCGGCGTTCGATGCCAACACGGTGAAGTACTCCCGTGTCATCGAGGTGAAGTTCACCTCCGAAAACCCCGTGCTGGCCGCCGCCGCGGTGAACCAGGCGATGGATATCTACATCAAGGATCAGTACCGCGCCAAAAGCAAAGCGGTGGAAACCGCCACAAGCTGGCTCAGCGAACGGGCACGGGTGCTGCGCAAGCAAGTGCGCGATCGCGAGCAAGCCGTTACCGACTACCGCAACCGCCACGGATTTTCCCAGGGCATGCATGGCGGGCTGGAGGCGGAAGACATCAGCCATCTGTCGGAGGACCTGGCGCATGCACAGGCCGAACAGGCGAACGCCGAAGGGCGGCTGGATGCCGCGCGCGGGCGGGCCGGCGCGGAGGCGCAGGCTGCCATCGCGCCCAGCGTGGTGCAGTTGCGCGCGCAGCTCGACCAGGCCGAGGCACAATGGCAGGCGGACCAGGGGCGGCTTGGACCGAACCATCCATCGGCGCTCGCCGAGCAGCGGGAGATCGTGGACCTGCGACGCTCTGTGGCCGCCGAGATCGCGCGCGTCGTCAGCGCCATCAACGCCGAGATGCGGGCGGCACGGCAGCGTGTCGATGCGCTGCGAACGGATCTGGAGGAGGCCCGCGCCCGGGAGGACCGCGGCGCCCAGGCGCAGCTTCCGCTGAACGACATGCAGCGCGAGCTGGACGCCTCGCGCCAGGAATTGCAGGCCGTGCTGGACCGCATCCAGCAGACCGCGCAGCAGGCGGCGATCGAGGTGCCGGAGGCGCACGAGATTTCCGAGGCGCTGCCGCCCACGTCGCCGAGCTGGCCGCCGCTCAGGCCGGCGCTTGCCGCGGCCACGGCTTTCGGCGTGTTTCTCGGCCTGCTGCTGGTCTATCTGCTGGAGCTCGCGGACACCTCGCTGCGCAGTGGCGAGGACGCGCGCGCCGCGCTGGGCCTGCCCTGTTTCGCCCTGCTGCCGGAGACGCCGCGCCGCCGCCACCAGGCGATGAGCATCGACGAATACGTGACGCGCAAGACGCTCTCGCCCTTCGCGGAGCAAGTGCGCGCCCTGCGCGCCGGGCTGTGGCTCGGCTCCAGCCGTCCCGCGGTGATCGCCATCACGTCGGCTCGCGCGGAGGAGGGCAAGACCACGGTCGCGCTTGCCCTGGGACGCTCCGCCGCGCTGTCCGGCGAGCGCGTGCTGCTGCTCGAATGCGACCTGCGCCATCCGGTCCTCGCCGCGCGCCTGCATGTCGCGGCACCCGTCGGGCTGGCGGAGCACCTGCGCAACAAGGCCGACGTTGCAGCGCTGATCCAGCGCGACACGCTATCTCCCCTGCGCGTCATCCAGGCCGGCCGCATCGGCACCGACAGCCCCGACTTGTTCCTGTCCGGCACGATGGCCCGTCTGCTTGCAGAATTGCGCCACGACTACGACCTGATCCTGCTGGACGCTCCGCCGGTGCAGGCGATGACCGAGGCGCGCATCGTCGCCGGCATTGCCGACGCCACGCTGCTGTGCACGCGCTGGGGCGCCACGCCGCGTGCCGTATTGCTGCATGTGCTGGAACTGCTGGAGGAGGCGCACGCCCACGTCGTGGGCACGGTGCTGACGCGGGTCGATGCTCGCGCCCATGTGCGTTCGGGTCATGCCGATGCAGACGTGTATCATCGCCGCCGGAAGACATACGCGGAGTGAGACACGATGGCGCAGCGTTTCCTGGTCACCGGCGGGGCCGGCTATGTCGGCAGCCACCTGGTCGCCGCATTGCTGGACCGCGGCGACGACGTGGTGGTGCTGGACAGCCTGCGCAGCGGCCACAGCGCCGCCGTGCTGCCCGGCGCGCGGCTGGTGGAGGCGGACCTGGCGGACGCCGCCGCGGTCGATGCGGTACTGGCGGACGGGAAATGGGACGCGGTGTTCCACTTCGCCTCGCTGTCGCTGGTGGGCGAGAGCATGCGCCTGCCGTTCCGTTACCTGGCGGAGAACGGCATCAACGCCATCCGGTTGATCGATGCCTGCGTCCGCCATGGCGTGGGGCGGTTCGTGCTGTCTTCCACCGCAAATCTGTTTGGCACGCCGGAGACGATGCCGATCCAGGAGACCGCGCGCATCGAACCCGGTTCGCCGTACGGCGAGAGCAAGTGGATGATCGAGCGTGCGCTGTTATGGGCCGACCGCATCCACGGGCTGCGCAGTGCCTGCCTGCGATATTTCAACGCAGCCGGGGCCGACCCGGCTGGCCGATTGGGCGAGGACCACGATCCGGAAACGCATCTGATCCCGCTGGTGATCGACGCGGCACTTGGCCGCCGCCCCGCGGTGGAGGTGTTCGGCACCGACTATCCCACGCCGGATGGCACATGCATCCGCGACTACGTGCACGTGACGGATCTGGCCGACGCGCATCTGCTGGCGCTGGCGACGCTGGAGGAGGGCAGTGTCACCTGGAACCTGGGCAACGGGGCGGGGCACTCGGTGCTGGAGGTGATTGGCGCGGTGGAGCGGGTCGCCGGACGCCGTGTGCCGCATCGGCTGGGCGACCGGCGGCCGGGCGATCCGGCGGTGCTGGTTGCCGGCGCCGACCGCGCGCTGCATGCCGGCTGGCAGCCGAAATTCGCGGCGCTGGATGAGATTGTGCGGACCGCCCTGGCGTGGCGCGAGGCGCATGCCGAGGGGTATCGGAACGGCAGATGAGATGTCGGGCTCTCCCCCTCCGCTTGAGGGAGGGGGTTGGGGGAGGGGTGCGAACAACCGCGGTCAGAGGGTGGAAGCACCCCTCCCCCAACCCCTCCCTCAAGGGGAGGGGGGGAGTCTGGCATACCCCGCGCTTACTTCGCCTTCTGTGCCAGCGTCTTCACTTCATCCATCGCCTCGACGAACCGCTTGTTGATCAGCTCCAGCGCTTCGGCGTTCGAGTGCTGGATCAGGTCGCTGAGCTCCTTCATGTTCGCAACCGCGCGTTCATACGCCTGCTTCAGCATCTCCGCCTGGCGTGCGGCCTTCGCCTGCGGCGCCTCGGCGGTGGCGAGCGACTTCATCGCCTCGGTCAGCTCGGTCATGCTCTGCTGCATGATCTCCATGTGCCGGCGCGCGACCGCCTGAGCACCTTCCAACGCGATGCGGTTCGCCGCGGTGAACGTCTCCATGTTCCTGCGGTTGGCAGCGACGAACGCCTCCATGTCCGGCAGCGATGGCAGTTTCATTTCAGCGAATAACCTGGTGAAGTCGGCGGCGTAATCGCGGCCGCCAGAGAATTTCGTGTCGCCTGATTTGGATTGCGGACCGCTGGCCATGACTCGGCTCCTTTTGCACGTGGGCTGCGGCGGTCAATCTACGCCGCGCTCGCGTTCGCCGCCAACGCCGCGCGAGCGATCAGGCAGGGCAATCGGGTGAAGCGAAGGAAGGTCAGGGCTCTGCCCTGAAACCCGCCAGGGGGCGCTGCCCCCTGGACCCCCGGCAAAGGCGTAGCCTTTGCAATCCATCTGTTTGGCTGGATGGCGGGGAGGGGGCACAGCGCCGCTGGATCGGCGTCGCCTGTTCGGGCGACG